>CAXSHI010000201.1:0-8218 GCA_964236755.1 uncultured Acetobacteraceae bacterium | reverse complement strand
CGCTGGTGCCTGACCCGGCGGCGATGCGCTTCTTCCGGCTCGCCTTGATCACGTCGGGCGTGCGCCGCTCCTTCATGGTCATGGACGAGATGATCGCTGCCTGCCGCTTCAGGACACCCTGGTCGAGGTTCGCGTCCTCGATCTGCGCCTTCATCTTGCCGATGCCGGGCAGCATGCCGAGGATGCCGGACAGGCTGCCCATCTTGCTAATCTGCTTGAGCTGCTTCGCGTAGTCGTCGAGGTCGAAGGTGCCGCGCACCATCTTGCGCGCCAGCTTCTCCGCTTCCTCCTCGTCCAGCGTCTCGCCGGCCCGCTCCACCAGGCCGACGATGTCGCCCATGCCGAGGATGCGGCCGGCGACGCGCTCCGGGTGGAACTCCTCCAGCGCGTCCAGCTTCTCGCCGGAGCCGGTAAGCTTGATCGGCGCGCCGGTGACCTGCCGCATGGACAGGGCCGCGCCGCCGCGGGCGTCGCCGTCCATGCGGGTCATCACGATGCCGGTCACGCCGACCGCGTCGTTGAAGGCGCGAGCGGTGTTGACGGCATCCTGGCCGGTCATGGCGTCCACGACCAGCAGGGTTTCGGCCGGGTTCGTCGCCTCGCGGATGGCGCGCACCTCGTCCATCAACGCCTGGTCGATGGACAGGCGCCCGGCGGTGTCCAGGATCACCACGTCGAACACCTCGCGCCGGCCGGTGTCCATGGCGCGCCGGGCGATCTCCACCGGGGTCTGGCCCGCCACGATCGGCAGGGACGTGACGCCGGCCTGCTGCGCCAGCTGCTGCAACTGCAGCTGCGCCGCCGGGCGCTGGGTGTCGAGGCTGGCGAGCAGCACACGCTTGCGGTCGCGCTTGAGCAGGCGCAGCGCGATCTTGCCGGAGGTCGTGGTCTTGCCGGACCCTTGCAGGCCCACCATCAGGATGGGCACGGGTGCCGGTACGTTCAGGTTGAGCGGCACCGCCCCGGCGCCACCCAACGCCTCGACGAGCACGTCATTGACGATCTTGATGACGAGCTGGCCGGGGCTGACGCTTTCCAGCACCTCGGCGCCCAGGCTGCGCTCGCGGACCGTGTTCACGAAGTCACGCACCACGGGGAGCGCCACGTCGGCCTCAAGCAAGGCCAAGCGCACCTCGCGCAGCGCGTCGGCAATGTCCGCCTCGTTCAGCGCGCCGCGGCTGCGCAGGCGGTCGAACACCCCGGAAAGCTTGCCCGACAGCGTGTCGAACATCACGTCACCCCAACAAAAAAGGCGCCGCTGCGCGAACCTTCGCGGAGCGGCGTCATAACTAAGTGCTTACTTAGAACCCTCTGATCCCGGCTGTCAAATAGAAGGCGGCCCTGAATGCCGCGTCAGCGCGGCGCCAGCACCATGATCATCTGCCGATTTTCCATGCGCGGCATCTGCTCCACCTTGGTCGCGGTTTCCAGCTCGTTGCGGATGCGCTCCAGCACCTTGATGCCGATGTCCTGGTGCGCCATCTCGCGGCCGCGGAAGCGGAGCGTCACCTTGACCTTGTCACCCTCCTCGATGAAGGACTTCATCGCCCGCATCTTCACCTGATAATCGTTCTCGTCGATGTTCGGGCGCACCTTGATCTCTTTGATCTCGATGACCTTCTGCTTCTTCTTGGCCTCGTTCTTCTTCTTTTGCTGCTCGTACTTGAACTTGCCGTAATCCAGGATCTTGACAACCGGCGGATCGGCGTTCGGGCTGATCTCAAGCAGGTCAAGGCCCACCGCGTAGGCGCGCAGGATGGCGTCGCGGGAAGTCATCACGCCCTGCATCTCGCCCTCCTCGTCGATCAGGCGGACCTGAGGGACGCGGATGTCCTCGTTGACGCGGGGTCCATCGCGAGACGGGGCTGCGGCGGTCATGGGTCCTCGGGCTATTGTACTCTCCTCTAATGGTTCAGGCGCAAAGCGTAGTATTGGACCAGTGCCGGGCGTGGATCAAGAAAATCAACGTGGCGCAAGCCCATTCCTTAAATCGGGAGCCGTTGCCTCGGCTGCAAGCCGCGCCACGGCGTCCTCCAGCCCCAAAACCTCCTGCGCGTCCCCGCCCAGCCGGCGCAGCGCCACGGTGCGCTGCTCGGCCTCGCGGCGGCCCACCACGACGATGGCCGGAACGTGGGCCAAGCTGTGCTCGCGAACCTTGGCGTTGATCTTCTCGTTCCGCGTGTCCACCCGGACCTCCAGCCCGCGCAGGCGCAGCGCCAGCGCCACGTCGTTCGCGTAGTCGGCCGCATCCGACACGATGCTGGCGACCACGACCTGCACCGGCGTCAGCCAGAGCGGGAAGCGCCCGGCATACTGCTCGATCAGGATGCCCAGGAACCGCTCGAAGCTGCCGAGGATCGCACGATGCAGCATGACCGGGCGCTGCCGCGTGCCGTCCTCCGCCACGTACTCGGCGTCCAGCCGCTCGGGCAGTACGTAGTCCACCTGGATCGTCCCGCATTGCCAGTCACGGCCGATGGCGTCGCGCAGCACGAATTCCAGCTTCGGGCCGTAGAACGCCCCTTCCCCCGGACTCAACTCGTATTCGATCCCGCCAAGGGTGCAGGCGTCCCGCAGCGCCTGCTCCGCCCGGTCCCACATCTCGTCCGTGCCGGCACGGAGCGCCGGGCGGTCGCTGAACTTGACGCGGAAGGAGTCGAAGCCGAAGTCGCGATACACCGAGGACAGCAACTCCACGAAGGCCACGGTCTCCGCAGGGATCTGCGCCTCCGTGCAGAAGATGTGCGCGTCGTCCTGGGTGAACGCCCGTACCCGCATGATGCCGTGCAGCGCGCCGGACGGCTCGTAGCGGTGGCACGCGCCGAACTCCGCCATGCGCAGCGGCAGCTCGCGGTAGCTGCGCAGCGCGTGGCGGAAGATCAGCACGTGGCAGGGACAGTTCATCGGCTTCAAGGCGAGCGTCGTGTCCTCGTCCTCGACGCGCGCGATGAACATGTGCTCCTTGTAGTTGTCCCAGTGCCCGCTCGCTTCCCATAAGCGGCGGTCCACCAGCTGCGGCGTCCGCACCTCCTGGTAGCCGGACGCCTCCAGCCGGCGACGGATGTAGCTCTCCGCCGTCCGGTACAAGGTCCAGCCCTTGGGATGCCAGAACACGCTGCCCGTGGCCTCCTCCTGGATGTGGAACAGGTCCATCTCGCGGCCGATGCGGCGGTGGTCGCGGCGCTCCGCCTCTTCCAATTGATGCAGGTGGGAGTCCAGCTCCTTCTGGTCGCGCCAGGCGGTGCCGTAGATGCGGCTCAGCATTGCGTTGCGATGGTCCCCGCGCCAGTAGGCGCCCGCGACCTTCATCAGCTTGAACGCCGTGCCCACGTCCCCCGTGCCGCGCATGTGCGGGCCGCGGCACAGGTCGATCCAGTCGCCCTGCTTGTAGAGCGTGATCGTCTCGCCCACCGGCAGGTTGCGGATCAGCTCGGCCTTGTAGGCCTCGCCGCGAGCCTCGAAGAAGCGCGTCGCCTCCTCCCGGTCCCAGACCTGGCGCTCGAACGGGGCGTTGCGGGCCACGATCTCCCGCATCCGCGCCTCGATGGCGGCGAAGTCGTCCGGGGTGAATGGCTCGTTGCGGGCGAAGTCGTAGTAGAAGCCGTTCTCGACGCTGGGGCCGATGGTGACCTGCGTGCCGGGATACAGGCCCTGCACCGCCTCTGCCAGCACGTGCGCGGCGTCGTGCCGGATCATCCCGAGCGCCTCCGCGTCGCGCCGGGTCACAAAGACGACGGCGGCGTCTTCCTCGATCACGCGGGACAGGTCCGATAGCGCGCCGTCCACCTTCATGGCGAGCGCCGCGCGGGCCAGGCCGGGGCCGATGGCGGCGGCGACCTCGGTGCCGGTCACCGGTGCGTCGAAGCGGCGAACCGAGCCGTCGGGCAAGGTGATGGCGGGCATGGCGTGGACCTTTCATGAACGGACTGGATTTTCTATGGCCTCGGGTCGTCACCGCCGCAACCCCGGCCCGCGCGCGTTAGGCCAGCAACTCCCGATACACGTCCAGGGTGGCAGCCTGCATCGCGGCGGTCGTGTAGTGGGCCAGGACGCTGGCCCGTGCCCGCGCGCCCATCGCCTGGCGGTCGGCCGGCCGGAGGCCAAGGACGCGGTCCAGCGCCGCAGCCAGCGCGCCCGCGTCGCCTGGCGGCACGCGCCAGCCCGTCACCCCGTGCTCGACGGTTTCCGCGGCGCCCCCGTGGTCGGTCGCGATCACCGGGCAGCCCATCGCCTGCGCCTCGATCACGGCGCGGCCGAAGCCCTCGGGATCAAGCGAGGCGCTCACCACCACGTCGGCCAGGGCGAGCGCGGCCGGCATGTCGTCGCATTGGCCGACCATCCGCAGGCGGCCGGCGATCCCGAGTGCCTGGGCCTGGGCTTGCAGTTGCCGGGCGAACCGCTCGCGGCCCTGCGTCGCGCCGACCAGGACGCAGCAGGCGTCCGTGCGGGCCAGCCGTGCCATGGCGTCGATCAGCACGGCTCCGCCCTTCCATCGGGTGAGGCGTGCCGGCAGCATCACGATCGGCGCGCCGTCCGGCACGCGCCAGGCCGCGGCGAGCCGGGCGACCTGCGGGCTGGCGACGCGATCAGGGTCGAACAGGGCGGGATCGACGCCGCGCGGGATGAGGCGGATGCGCGACGGCTCGACGGCGTGCCGCTCGGTCAGCAGCGCCGCGACGAAGCGGCTGATGGCGATCACCCGGTCGCCCTGGGCCATGACGGCGTTGTAGCGCCGCTTGCCGGGCACCCCTTCGTTGTAGACGCCGTGGTAGGTGGTCACGAACCGCGCGCCGGTGCAGCGGGCGGCGAGCAGGGCGGACCAGGCGGGCGCACGGGATCGGGCGTGGATAATGCCGACGCCTTCGGTCCGGACCAGGTGGCCCAAGTGGCCGGCATTGAGCCAGATCGTCGCCGGGTTCTTGCTGGCCAGTGGCAGCCGGATGTGCCGCCCACCGGCGCGCTCAACCGCGGCGACCAGCCGGCCCCCCTCGCTCGCCACCAGCGCGGTCCCGCCGGCGGCGACGATGGCCTGGGCGATTTCCAAGGTGCCACGCTCCACGCCGCCGGTGTCGAGTGAGGGGAGCACTTGCAGCACGGTGGCGCCGGGTGGAAGGACGGGCATCCGGGCCGTATAACATGCGAACGGTTTGGAGGCGGGTATGCAGCAAATGCAGCAGTTCGGGGAGACGGACCGCGGCGACGGCATGATGCTGGCCTGGGTGCGGACCCCGGGGCGCGGGCCGACGACGGTGTTCCTGCCGGGCTTCAGAAGCGACATGACCGGCGCGAAGGCGATGCTAACCGAGGCGTTCTGCGCCGAGCACGGGACGGCGTGCCTGCGGCTGGATTATTCCGGCCATGGCACCAGCGGCGGGGCGTTCACCGACGGCACGATCGGGCGCTGGGCCGATGACGCGCTGATGCTGATCGACCACCTGACCGAGGGGCCTCTGGTCCTGGTCGGATCGAGCATGGGCGGCTGGATCGCCCTGCTGCTGGCGCTCGCCCGGCCGGCGCGCATGGCCGGGCTGATCGGGATTGCAGCGGCGCCGGACTTCACTGAGGAGCTAATGTGGCAAGCCATGATGCCGGATGAACGCGCGCAGCTGGAGCGCGACGGCGTGCTTCACCTTCCCAGCCCGTACGGCGATCCCACCCCCGTCACTGCAGCCCTCATTGCGGACGGCCGCAACCGGCTGCTGCTGGGCCGGCCCGTTCCGCTGGGATGTCCGGTACGCTTGCTGCACGGCCAGCGGGACCTGGACGTGCCGTGGCAGACCACGTTGCGCCTGACGGAACGGTTGGAGTCGGAAGATGTGCAGGTCACGCTCATCAAGGACGGCGACCACCGGCTTTCCCGCCCGTCCGATTTGGCGTTGCTACGCCGGTCGCTCGGCAGCCTCTTGCTGCAGAATGGCGCGTAGTCCCTCCCGATAGGTCGGATACCGCCAGCGCAGCCTGAGTTGCGCTTGGGTCTTTTCGCTGCGGACCCGGCGGTTCTCGGTCCAGAAGCTCCGGCCCATCGCGCTCATCCCGGCTAATGCCTCGGCGAAGGGGACCGGAGGCGGCGGTGCCATGTCCAGCAGGCGGGCGGCCTCGACCGTCACGTCCGCGCTGGCGGCCGGCTCGTCGTCAGTAAGGTTCAGCACGCGAGGATCAGGCGCACGCGGCTGCCGCATGGCAGCCAGCACGGCGGCAGCGATGTCGTCCCGGTGGATGCGGCCGAACAGGTGGCCAGGTTTCAGCACGCGCCGTGCCTGCCCGGCGCGCAGGTCGTCGAACGCCGATCGGCCAGGGCCGTAGATGCCCGCCACCCGGAACAGGTCGATCGGCCGGCCTGGAAGCGCCGCGATCCACGCCTGCTCCGCCGCGACCCGACGCCGCGCCCGAGGCATGGTGGGCGCCACCGGCGTGTCCTCGTCCACCCATCCGCCGTCACGGTCGCCGTAAACGCCGGTCGTGGAAAGGTATCCGGCCCAGCGCAGCCGCGGGCTTGCGCTGATCGCGGCGCCGTAGCGCGCCAGCGCCGGGTCGCCTTGCTCGTCCGGAGCGGCGGTCTGCACGATGTGGGTGGCTCCGATCAGGTGCGCCCCAGCGTCAGCGAAGTCGATCAGGTCAACGTTTGGAGGTGCCAGGCGGTCGGAGGGGGTCCGGCTTGTTGCGGTCACTCGCCAGCCCGACGCTGCGGCGAGTGCGGCAATAGCCGTCCCTGTGTAGCCCAGCCCAAATAGGATCAGATTCGCTTCAGCCATTCCGCATCCTACCCGGTTTACCCATATGCGCGAGCCGGAGTATGTTCGGTATAGGATGGAAAGACGGATCGTGCTTATCGGCGTGGGGATTTTGGCCATGTTGACCGCAATGGGCTGCGGTCCGCAGGGCAATCGCTGGTTTATCGCGGCTTGCAAGGCGGAAAGCCTGCCAGAGGCGGCCGCAAAAGGCGCAACCGGCGAGGGGGACTTGTCACCGTCAGCGAGTCCGTCGCGCATCGCGCAGGGTGAGGACTATGATCGCTGCCTTGGCCTGCTGAGCATCGACCCGCAAAGCGCCTATGCCTTTGCCGACGCTTGGGAAGCCACCGGGGGCGGAGACGGCGCCACCCATTGCCGCGCGCTTGCCGAGATAACGTTGGGTGCGCCTGAAAAGGGCGCTGAGATGATGGAGAAGTTGGCCAATGCCAGTCACGGATCGGCAGCGGCCCGGGCCAGCATCTACGGGCAGGCTGGCCAGGCTTGGCTGATGGCAGGGGAACCAGGGCGAGCGTTCGGTGCGGCGACGCTTGCTTTGTCGCTGACCGCTGATGATCCCGCCCTGCTGACTGATCGTTCAGTGGCTGCGGCCAGCCTTGAGCGGTATGATGACGCGGTGGATGACTTGACCCGTGCGCTCGACCTCGATCCGCGCCGGGTTGATGCGCTGGTGTTCCGCAGCGCGGCTTGGAGACATCTGAACCAAGTGGGATTGGCACAGGACGACATTGATCGTGCTTTCGTCTTAGACCCCGAGAACACTGACGCGCTACTGGAACGTGGCATCCTACGCCAGCGCCGGGGCGACCGCGAAGGCGCTCGACGGGATTGGGAGCATGCCATCGTCTTGGCGCCCAGCAATGCAACGGGCGATCTGGCACAGCAGAATCTAGCGTTGCTTGAGGCAGGGTCCAGTCGGCGTTAGTAACTTACCCCATCAAGTTCGGCCATTTGGGTCGAGTTTCAGGAGAGACGACGTTTATGAGTGGCTTCAAGGGTAATAAGTTTACCGATCGTGCCGATGCCGCAGCGGCAGCCAAAAAGGCGATGCTCGAGAAATTTCGCGCCAAGCCTGCGCCGGATGATCCTGCGGTACTAGCACGCGCAGCGGAACGCAAGGCGATTACCGAGGCGCGGGAAATTCGCGCAGCGGAGCGAAAGGTGATTCGAGAAGCTGAAGAAGCGCGTCGCGTTGCACAGGATCAGGCGCGTCTTGCAGAATTGGCAGCGCAGGCTGCTGCAGAAGAGCAACGCAAAGCTGAGCAGGCAGCACGAGACGAGGAGATCAAAGCGCAACGCAAGGCCGAACGAGACGCTCGTTACGCCGCACGCAAAGCGCGCCGCTGAAATTTCAATCAGTGAAAATACTATATTGCTACGGTTTGCCTCTGCATTATGCTGTCTAAAAAGATTGTTGAAACGCTTTGTTTATTGGCGTTATCGCGTGGGTCGGCGTGATTGTGTGGGTT
>CAXSHI010000200.1:0-8270 GCA_964236755.1 uncultured Acetobacteraceae bacterium | reverse complement strand
GGGGCAGGGCAGTCGTCGTGTTGTCAAATAATGATGGTTGTGCAATAGCCCGTTCTGCACGTTATGAGGAATGTCAACTCCCCAATGCATCCTCGGTAGTGAGTTTAGACCGTAAGCCGCATTGCCCAGCGCTCGATGTTGGTTATCACCGGCCTCGTAGCGCGGACCTTCTCAGGCGGGCACTTGCGGTGAGGATCGGATTACCCGGATTATGATCGTCGTCGTGCAAGCAACCTCACGTCAGAGGCACGAGTGCGACGGTACTATCCCCGCTTGTGCCAGCGATAACGTCGCGTACGCGGTTCTGCAGCTCCTCAAGCGTGGCATCGATGGTGGCGCTGAGATGCAAGGCGACGGCGGGCGCTTCTGGCGCGGCAGTCTGGACAGCATGCTCGAAGCAGCGTGCGACCGCGGCAAGTCGCTTGAAGCCGAACATACCGGCGCTGCCGGATAAGGTGTGCGCTGCTTCGGCAAGGGTGCCACTGACATGCACAAGATCTCCCGACGCATGCAGCGCGTCCAAGAGAGCCGTGCCGCGTCCAGCGATGGTTTGAAGGCAAGAAACCACGGCTTCAGGTGCCAGAAAAGCCGCCGTGCGCTCGAACTCAGCCATGTCCAAGACCGGTAGGTCCAAGTCGCCCGAAGTGGAGTCCGTGCTTACAAGCAGGCTCTTGCCATGTCCGCTTGTCGCGTGAGGCTGCACTACGCTCACCTCGCGTCGCGCGCTTCCTTTCTCGACGGCGTCCATGACTGCGTCCAGCAGTGCTTGGGGGGTGAACGGCTTGGCCAGATGACTGTCCATACCGGCCAGGAGGCACTGTTCGATTTGTTCGGTGAAGGCCTGTGCAGTCAGCGCAACGATCGGCACCCGCGCGCAGGTGCCCGGTAGCGCACGGATACGCCGGGTTGCCTCAAGCCCGTCCACTCCGGGCATGCGCACGTCCATCAGCACAACATCGAACTCGGCAGCTTCAGCGGCTGCAACTGCCGTCGTCCCGTCCTCGGCACAAACAACCACATGGCCTGCGGTGCGCAGAAAGGCTCCTGCTATGTCACGGTTCATGGCTACGTCGTCTACAACCAAGACCCGTAGCGGACGTACCTGTGTGGCCTCCGGTGATGGCACAACCGCCAAGGGCGTCGACGCCGGAGCTTCTGTGGGTTCACTGGCGGCCAGCGGCAGCTCCAACCAGAACAAGCTGCCGCCGTGCGGGTTGTTCTCGTGGCCGAGCCGACCACCCATCATCGACGCGAGACGGGCTGAGAGGGCGAGACCGAGACCTGCACCCTCGACGGCGCCGTCAGCCTCAGCGTCAAGCCGCTCAAACTCTTGGAACAAGCGGTGGCGGTGCTCAGTCGGTATGCCCGGGCCGGTGTCGACAACCTCGAACCGCAGGCTTGCACCGTCCAGCGTTGTTCGTAGGCGCATCTGCACCGCGCCCCGGGCGGTGAACTTGACCGCATTGCCAAGCAAGTTCAGCAGGATTTGCCGCAACCGCATTGGATCGGTCGTGATCCGTTGACACACGTCGGGTTCTGCAACCAAGTCTAGTACGAGACCCTTGGCGTCGGCGGGCGGGCGAACGAGGCCGAGGCATGCGCGCGCTACCTCATGCGGGTTGATCTCGCTCAGTCGTGTCTCCGTGTGTCCGGCTTCGACCTCGGACAGATCAAGCACTCGATTGATCATTTGAAGCAGGTGCGCACCTGCCTCCAGCATCGTATCGACGCGCCCCACTTGCACGGTGTTCAGCCCAGGCTCAAGGCGAAGCAGATGCGCGTAGCCCAAAATGCCGTTCAACGGCGTGCGCAACTCGTGGCTCATGCCTGCGAGGAACCGCGACTTCGCCTGGTTCGCCAGTTCAGCTTTGTCCCGCGCCTTCGTCAAATGGCGCGCCAAACGTTCGAGCTGCGTGTTAGCCGAGCTCAGGTCTTTATGAGAGTTATGCAGAAGCTCCTCTGCCTTCTTGCGGTGTGTTACATCGCGGATACTGAGAATGAAGCTATTGTCACCACCGAAGCTTTGACCCTGGGTCTCAACCCAGATGTAGGTTCCGTCTTTTTTCCTCATGCGATATGTGATCGGCGGCGCATGGCCGGATCGGAGAACCTCTGCGATATTCTTCTCGAAAGCTGGCCAGTCTTCAGGGTGAGTGGTCTCGCGGGGGTGACCATGCAGCAGTTCCTCGGGCTGATACCCGAGCAGGTGATTACTGGCCGGAGACACGTATCGCCGATGACAGTCGGGGCCGAGATGGACGATGAGGTCAGTGCTGTGATTAGCGAGCAGGCGATACTGCTCCTCGCTGCGCCGCACGACAATCTCGCGCTTCCCGCGTAGCCGGATTTGATGAGCCAGTCGCCACCCGAGGAGGCTCAGCACCGCTGAAATTACCAAACAGACGGCCAATGCGACCCACGCGTCGTGCCGCCAGGCCTCAAGGATATCGATCTCCGCCAATGCCACGACTACCATCAATGGCAACATATCCAGACGCTGATAGCTATATGCCCGTGCGATACCGTCCAGCGGCGAGATGATCCGCCCGTTTCCCATCATTCCCTGTTGCCACCAATCCTGCGTGGCAGCCTGAGTGGCAGGCGAACTCCGGAAATTCGGATCAGGCGGCAGCGGATAACGGGCGACGATTGAGGCACTTCTGTGCAGTAGAATGATCGAGCCATGGGCACCGACGTCGAAGCTGGCATAGAATTTGGTGAACGTGTCACAGTCAATGACGGCGACAACGACGCCACCGAATGTGCCATCCGGCTTGTCGAAGCCGCGTGACACGGTGACGGACCAATTACTGTCGGCCCGGTTCTGCACAGGTGGTCCAACCAGCGTTCCTGCCGTTGGATGATCGTGGTGGAATGCGAAGTAGGCGCGGTCGGCCACATTAACGGGGGGCATCGGATCGAACGAAGCCGTCAGGGCATCGCCTACAGCGGAGAATACAACGAGGTGGTGAAGCGTGGGCACCGCCACAACGCGTTCGACGAGATGCCGGTGCAATCGTGCCAGCGAATCGTCGGATGCACCCTCTACCTGCAACCGCTCGACAAGGTCGGCCAGGACAATATCGGCCGCCTGCACCACTGTGTGAGCTTGATCGGCCATCGAGCGCGCCAAATTCGCCGTCGCCACTCGACTTTCACTAATCTTCGCGTCATACGCGCGAAGCACCCGCCAGCCCGTGGTGCCGAACACGGTGCAGCAAACAAGCAGTGCGAACAGCCAAGCTTGGTGCTCGGGTGCCCTCGCCCATTGTGGAATGATGCTACGCCACGCTTTGGAAATGTATCGCATGTCACACTACATCAACAGGAACTTATCATTAACTAGCACAATCTTTAAGACGGCAGGAATTAAGCTATGTCAGAAATCTATGCCGTGTTGAGTCTCCGCGCGCCCGAGTGACTACTTGATAGCACCATTACTTACGAAGCTATGCTAGGATGCTTCAGCGTCTGTTTGGGTGCCGGTCGAAAATCAGTGCTAGCAGGTAGCGGGACTTTGCCGCATCGCCCGAATGCCCTGCCTGCCGCCACAGGTTCACCGCCGTATGCTCCTTCCGAGTGACCGCAGTCGTCATGCCCGCGACACCATCACGGAGGCAGATCGAACCATCGCAGCCCAAGCCGCATCGATTTCCGTTTAGGGCAGAGTGAGTGGAGCTTGCTGTCATGCGGCAGATTGAAACACCGCCGCTGCCGCACGTCGCGTTGCGCTCCTTGGGGACGACCGCAGGTGGCGCTTCACAGTAGCAAGCAGCACAGCAAGGCCAGCAGACTTCGCGACGACCTCGTCGAACGCACTTCCAGTGTCCGCCAACCTGCCGACCAAGTGGCTGGGCGCCGAGGTGAACGCAATCATCCGGGGACGGGTGTCTTCGTTCAGGAGGTCAAGGACCAACCTACCGGTCGCAAGCCCATCCATCTCGGGCATCTGGTAGTCAACCAATGCAAGATCGAAAGCACCCTCGCGGATCATGCGAACGGCTTGCAAGCCATCAAGGGCAACCTCGACGCTGTAACCGTGGGCTTCGAGGGCAGATTTCAGCACCGATCGCTGCAACTCGTCGTCTTCTACGACCAGGATGCAAGGAGCGGCTGATTGACCGCCCCCATCCTTATCAGCGTCGCGATCAGCATCGTAATCCGTCCAGCCGTTTAGAAACAGGCTAAGCTCAGCACCTTCCCGTGTCGCGGCATCGGGGCGGGCGTCAAGACGGCTACGAACAGTAGAAAGCATTTCGTGTACGCCAGCACGCTTGGAGACGATCGCATCGAAAGCGCTCCCGAATGCCGTCTCCCTTTCCGCCACGGCGTCCGGAGACCCAGTAAGCGCGATCAGCACGGGGCGTGCAACCATGCCCATCAGGTCGTGGATCAGCTTCGCCATTGCAAACCCGTTGATCTCCGGAAGCTCATAGTCGATGAGGGCCAGGTCGAATTTGCCCTCTCTGACTTTCCAAAGAGCATCCAAGCCGTCAGACGCTACCTCAACTTCATAGCCCTGTGCGGCTAGAGATGACGTGAGGACCACTTGCTGCAACGGATCGTCCTCTGCAAGCAGGATACGGGTCGGCTGTGAATGGTGTTGGTGTTCTGGATGCATCGCAAACCTCAACGGCGAGACTCGGCTATAGGACACTCTCACCTCACAAGCCTGTGATAGCGGAATGCACGACAGCATTAATGTAAAACTATGTTGACTTGCGTCATCATTGTACTGTCCTGCTTTGCTCTTCTGATCGGCTTTATGGCACTATGACCACTCACTCGGAGGCTGGCCCGTCTGGGGTCGGCACATTCGACAGCTTGGCCACAAGCTCGTTGTGGGCGGCAATGCCTTCATCCACGGCCCGCAGCTCGTCATTGTTAAGCGGGATGTCCTGACGCAGCCGCAGCAGGTTCGCCTTGCCCTCCAGCAGCAGCGCTCTGCTGGACGCCTTGGGCACGTAAAAGTCGCAACGCGCGCAGGCCATCCGGTGCGGACACTGGTCGAAGAAGTCGTAGGTGCAGTAGCCGTGCCCGAGGTCGTAGTGCTTCCATGGTTCATCGGAAGCCCGGCCGGTCCTGACCGCGTCCTGGTCGATCAGCACCTCGACCGCGCGCAGGTTGCGGGCGAAGTAGCCGGCGTCCTGGTACGACTTCGCTAGCCGCGTCGGGGTGATCTTGGCGTAATGCCGAGTGGCGTCCGGCGACCGGTGCCCAAGCCACTCCTGCAGCTCGAACAGGGTCATCGGCTCCTTGGCGTTGTAGAGCTGCGTCGCGATGGTGGACCGTGCCCGGTGGCTGGTGATCCTCCCGCGCGCGTCTTCGCCCGGCACGCCGGCCTTGCGGCAGAGCATCGGTATCAGGACGGCGTTGATGTACGTGGGTCCGACACGCCGGCTGCGGTGGGAGAACAAGGGATGGACCCGTTCAGCTGTCTTCGGGTCAAGCCAGAGAGGTTGCGGCGGGCGCATCGCCTCCCAAGCCGCAATGGCCTCGCCCATGATCCCGTCTACGGGCTTGGTGAAGGCGGTGCCGGTCTTGTTGACCGGCACGTCGAGCAGGCAAACTCGGCGCCTGCCTTCCGCATCCGCAATGCCTGCACCCCCATCATCTGCCTGCCAACGTATGCAGCCTAAGCGCAAGCGCACGATCTCGTCGCGCCGCAGCCCTGAGAACAGCCAGACCACGACCAGCGCCCGCACCATCGCGGCAGGGTAGAAGTGGCCGTCCCGTGAGCGTTCGGGGGCGTCCGGAGAGGACAGATCTCCGTCTGTCAGGTTCAGGCCTGCCCAGACCAACTTGGCCCAGGTTGCGTCTGCGATGACGCGCGGGTCCGGCCCAAGCAGTGCAAGCACCGAGCGGGGCGTCGCCAGTGCGCGGGCGGGCTGGAAGCGGGCCGTGATCCAGCCCCACTCTTGGCAGTCGGCCAGGAAACCTCGCATCGTGCTGAGCACGCGGTCCTTGGACGCGGCTGAGAGCGGCTTGCCGATGCGGGCCTTAATTGGCCCGACCGGATTGGACCACTGCCCGACGCTGGCCCGGGCCACCACGGCGACATACGCCGCCGCGGTCTCGCGCGTCCAGTCGCCCGGACCGGCGACGCCGGGCTGCTCCGCCGCCAGCCACCGACCGGCCTGGAACAGGCGATAGACCGCGCTCACCCGGCTGGACAGTTGGATGGTGGAGGTGGCGAACCAGCGCTCGCACCAGCGCCGCCACTCCTCCGGCACACCTTTGGCAGCAACCCGGTGTTCGATGCGTGTCTTGCGCCCGGCATCCCCGTCGCGGCCGAGAGGCTCCTGGATGATCCCTCGGCGGACCAAAGCATACGAGAGGAGGACGAGGCCGCGGCGGGTGATCTTGGCGTCCGCCTCGCGGTGCAGTCGCGCCAGGGTGTCGCGTGCGAGATCTGTCAGGCGGGGACTACGATGCACCAGCATGGCTTGGGCCAGCGCGGCCCGCAGCCCGACCACATTGCCCTGGCAGGTGTAGCCCCAGCCCTGCAGGTCGGAGGTCATGTCCGTGATGGCAGCATCGACCAGCTCGGCGCCGAACACCTTCTTGGCCAGCGCATGATGGCCCAGCCGCCCCAGGGCGTGCAGGCCATCGAAGCCGCACAGCAGGTAGGCGACCGCGATCAGCTGCTGGCGGGCGTTCGCCGTGGCACCGTGCTGGCGCACATAGGCGTAGTAGTCCCCGCCCAGCATCTCGTGCCAGTCCTCGGGCGAGAAGGACCAGAACGAGCGGTCGTGCCGGTGCATGGCCCGAATTAGCAGGCAGACCACCGTAGTGCGGACCGTGTTGTTGCGTTTCTCGGCAGTGGTGGCGCCGAGGTGGTCGAGCGTGTCGTGCAACGGGCGCAGCAGCCGCTCCAGAGCAGGCCGGGCGGCAGCGTGCCAGCCCCGGCCGCCGGCGGCGAACCGTGCCACTAGACGGCCCATGTGCTCGCGCTCCGCCGCGCTCAGCTTTGCCGCGCGATCATAGCGCGCGACGTTGATGGGCCACGCCCATCCAGCCTCGCGCTGCTCTTGCGGACGGACGCCGGCAGGAGCGTTCATCCCAGCACCTGTGCGACCTGGGCCATGCGGTCGCCGTGGAGGGACGCGGCGCGGGCGAGCTTGGCCGAGAGTTCGCGCCCGCTGAGGTGGATGTAGATCAGGGTGGTGCTGGTGTGCCGGTGTCCGGCGAAGGTCGCGATCTCGTGCAGCTCCCACCCTGCGCGGGCCAGATCAGTCAGGCAAAGGTGACGGAATGTGTGCGTGCCCAGCCGCGGCAGGCCGCAATCCCGAGCCAGCGCCTGCACCACCTTTGACCAGGTCCACAGCGTGATCGGCGCAGCGCGGTTGCGCCGGGACTCCGACACGAACAGCTGGCCGCGTTCGCGGGTCAGCGTGCGGCGGTGCGCGAGATAGGCGGCGAGCAGCGCGCCGGTCGGAACCGAATACGGCAACACGCGGGAACGCCGTCCCTTTGTTGTCTCGGCACGTATGTGCAGCAGCCGGTTCGCCGGGTCGAAGTCGCCAGTCTTAAGGGAGCAAAGCTCCTCGCGCCGCAGTCCGGCGTCATAGGCCAGCCCGAGCATGAGACGGTTGCGCAGCGGTCCCTTCTGGGACGCCTCCAGCATGGCCCGCCACTCCTCCTCGTTCGGTATCCAGGGAAGGGTCGTGTACCGAGGGACGAGCGCGCGGGGTCGTGCGCCCCCAAAACCGCTGTGCCGGGTGTAGCGGCTACGTCCCACGGGGTTGTCTGGCCGGATGCCTTCTTCGACAAGATGGTCATGGTAGAGCCGGACGGCGGTCAGGCGCTGGTGTATGGTCGCGTTGGCAAGGCCCGAGCGCGGTGCGGTGACAGACTGCGTGCTCCTGCCCAGCATCGGGCGCTCGGCCATGGACCGGACAAAGAGGGAGATTTGCTCGCGATCCATGTCCAGAGGCCGCTTCTGCTGCCGCTTGCAGAAGTCGAGATAGTCGTCCAGGGCGCGGCGGTAGGCCAAGATCGTGTTCGGGGCACGTCCAAGGTTCGTCAGGATCGACAGCCAGCGTTCGGCTTCTTTCTCCCGCATGCCCAGCTCCGTTGAACTCGCGTCTCTCAGCCTACTCTAGCCAGGCTACAGATTCCTCATAAGGCCCCAGCAAAATCCTTGGGCATTAAAATGGGAGACCCTTGGCACTTGATCCGTGGCAGGCGGGAGTTGCGGGATGTTCATTGGTACTCAAGTAATTTCGCGCTCTATGGTGACATTTCCCGAAGGGTCTATCAAGTTCTTG
>CAXSHI010000199.1:0-8352 GCA_964236755.1 uncultured Acetobacteraceae bacterium | reverse complement strand
CGGCCACGCCGTCGCCCACCAAGCTGAAGCCGATGCCGGCCAGCACGATGGCGAAGCCGGGGAACACGGCAACCCACCAGGCCTGGGTGAACAGGTTCTTGCCGTCGGCGATCAGCACGCCCCACTCCGCCGTCGGCGGCTGTGCGCCGAGGCCCAGGTAGCCGAGGCTCGACCCCAGCAGGATCGCCAGCGCCATGTCGGTCATCCAATACACGATCACCGGCCGGGCGGCGTTCGGCAGGACGTGGCGCAGCAGGATGCGCGCCTGGCCGTAGCCCAGCACCTTGCAGGCGGACACGTAGTCCTGCCCGCGCAAGACCAAGACCTCGCTTCGCATCAGCCGGGCGTAGAACACCCAGCCGACCACGGTGATGGCGACATACATGTTGCCCAAGCCCGGCCCCAGCACGGCCACGATGGCGATCACCAGGACCAGGAACGGGAACGTCACCACGAGATCGACCAGCCGGCCGAACACGGCGTCGGCGATCCCGCCGTAGTAGCCGACCAGCAGCCCCACGGCCGTTCCGATCAGCAGCGGCCCGATTGTGGCAAACGCCGCGATCTGCAGGTCGATGGCCGCCGCCGCGATGGTGCGGGACAGGATGTCCCGGCCGAACTGGTCGGTGCCGAACAGGTGCGCCCGCCCCGGCGGCTGCAGCAGGGCCGCGAAGTCGAACGCCAGCGGGTCGTAGGGCGCCACGGCCCCAGGCGCCGCGGCGCAGAGCAGCAGCGCCAGGAGGATCGACACCCCCGCAAGCAGCGGCGTCGGCACGCGCCCGATCACCGCATGCTTCACCGGGTGACCCGGGGATCGAGCCACATCTGCACCAAGTCGGTCACGAGGAACGCGAGCGACACGATCACCGCCAGCACCAGCGTCAGCGCCTGGATCACCGGGTAGTCGCGCGCGAAGATGCTTTCCACCATCAGCCGGCCCACGCCGGGCACGGCGAACACGCTCTCGGTGATGACGGCGCCGCCGAGCAGCGCGCCCACCTGCAAGCCCACCAGCGTCACGGTGGACAGCAGCGCGTTGCGCAAGACGTGGCGGAACAGCACGACCCGGCGCGACAATCCTTTCGAGCGGGCGAAATCGACGAACTCGGCCTGCAGCACCTCCAGGATCGCCGCCCGGAGATTGCGCATGACCACGGCGGAGAAGCTGAGCGCCAGCGTGAGGGCCGGCAGCAGCAGATGGTAGAGATGGCCCGGCAGACCCTCGCCATACCCGCCCACCGGGAACCAGCGCAGGCCCGCCGCGAACACCGTCAGCAGCAGCAGCCCGACGTAGAAGATCGGCGACGACAGGCCGACCTGGAACGCCGCGCGGATCAGGTAGTCCGGCCACCGCCCGGCCTGCGTCGCCGCGACGAAGGCCAGCGGCACGGCGATGCCCACCGCCAGCGCGGTCGCCAGCGCCGTCAGCATCAGCGTCGCCGGCAGCCGCTCCGCGATCACCGCCGTCACCGGGACGCGCAGCGCAATGGAAGCGCCGAAGTCGCCGTGCAGCATGCGGCCGGCGAACAGCAGGAACTGGGTCCACAGCGGCTGGTCCAGCCCCATCTGGTTGCGAAGCCGGACCACCGCCTCCTCCGTCGCGCGGTCGCCCAGCATGGCGCTCACGGGGTCGCCGGGCAGCAGCCGCGCCAGCACGAACACCACCACCCCAATAGCGAGGAAGGTCGGCACGATCTGCAGCAGCCGTGCGGCGACCAGCCCGGCGCGGTTCACGCGGACGGCCTACTTCTCGACGAATGCTCCCTCGAACAGGTTGTTGCCGAGCGGGATCTGCACGAAGCCCTGCGCCTGCTTGCGGAAGGCGACGGGGTAGGGCGTCTCGTACAGGAACACGACGGGGGCCGCCGCGGCGTAGCGTTCCTGGATCTCCTTGTACTCGGCCGCGCGTGTGGCGGGATCGGTCTGCTGCTGCGACGCGACGAACAGCTCGTCCACCCGCTTGTCCTGCCACTGCGAGTGCAGGGAATGGATGTTCGGGTAGTAGGCGGCATACGACGTGACCTGGCTGGGGTCGGAGATGTCGTTGGTCCACAGCGAGGTGCGCATCGCGAAGTCCTCCGCGCGGTAGCGGGCGGTGCGGGTGGCGTTGTCCACCAGGTCGATGCGCAGCTTGACGCCGACCTGGCCCCACATCTGCTGCACGATGGCGAGGTTGTTGGCCTCGTCCGCGTTGCCGGACAGAGCCAGCACCGAGGTCTCGAACCCGTTGGGGAAGCCCCCTTCGGCCAGCAGGGCGCGCGCCTTGGCCGGGTCGTATTTGTAGAGGTCCTGGCCCGCGAACAGCGGCGTCGTCGTGGACATGAATGAGCGCATGGGCTTGCCGAGGCCCAGCGTGGTGATGCCGATCACCGCGTCCTTGTTGACGGCATAGTTGAGCGCCTGGCGCACCTTTGGGTTCGCCATCGGGTTAAGCTTGCCGTCCTTGTAGGTCGCGCCCGCGAACATGGTGAGATAGGTGATGCGGGTGGAGGGCCACAGCTCCATGCGAAGCGATGTGTCCGCCTGCAGCTCCTTGACCCGGGTGTACGGCACGAACTCGGTGCCGTCGATCTCCCCGGCCTTGAGCTTCAACAGCCGGGTGGCGTCGTCGGGGATGATTTGGAACTCAAGCTCGTCGAGGTAGGGCAGCGCCTTGCCGTCCTCCGCCTGCTTCCAGTAGTACGGGTTGCGCCGCAGCGTCATGGAAACGCCGCGCTGCCACGCCGTCAGGATGAACGGGCCGGAGCCGACCGGCTTTTCGGCGAACGCGCGGGCCTTGTCCTCGGGCGTCTCGCCCGGCGCGGCCTCGAACAGCCTCTGCGGCATGATGGCGGCGTTGAACGTGGCCAGCGCCGGGATGATCGTCGGGTCCGGGTGCTTGAGCGCGATCTTGATGCTGTCGCCCGACCCCTCGATCCCCTCGATGGAGGCGAGCGAGGATGACCACGCCCCGGCTTTCGGGTCGCGGGCGCGGTCGAGCGACCACTTGACGTCGTCCGCGGTGAGCGGGGAGCCGTCCCCAAACTTCACGTCGGGGCGGAGCGCCAGGATCAGCGTTTTGCCGTCGGGCGAGGTTTCCCATTTCAGGGCGAGGCCGGGCTGCACGCCCAGGCCGTCCTTCGTGGGGGCGAGCAGCGTGTCGTAGAGGTTGGTCAGCACCCAGATGTCGGTGTTGGCGTCGTTCAGCACCGGGTCGAGGAAGAGGGAGTCGGCGTAACGCGCATAGACCATCTTGCCGCCCCGGGTGGCAGCGATGGCGTGCGGCGAGGCCAGGAGGCCCGCAGCGATGAGGGCCGCGAAGCCGGTCCTGAGCAGTGTTCGACGCATGGGGGCCTCCTGAGCCAAGGGCGCTTGAGGCTAGGTTTGTTCTTCGGGTGAAGTCAACGCGGGTTCGGGGTGGCGAGAGGGCGGGTTGGGTTTTCGGTGCGATCCCAACCGGACCTTCGCGCCTGTCTCAAGGCCGACCTCCGAGCAGCCGCCGTCGTTCGGCCCTGGTTCTGAGCACGAGCTTGCCGCCGGAAAAACCCTCGACCAGCGCGAGGGTCCGCACTCGCCGCGTACGGTTCCAAGACCATGCGAAGCGCAAGAAGGCCAAGTCGAGCCGTTCGGCACAGCCTGGCGCGGCGTCCGCCCGAACGCGGCCGTAGCCGACGCACGTGCGCCGCAGCAGGCGCAGCATCGAAAGCCAGGTCGGCACATCGAGGTAGATGACGAGATCAGCGGCGGCGAAGCGGGGTGCGATGGTGCCGGTGTAGTTGCCGTCGATCACCCAAGCGGGCAGCCCGGCGATGCGCTCCACCTCCGACCGGAAGCAATCAGCCGGCGCCTTGATCCAACCGGGTTGCCAAAAGACTTGATCCAGGTGGAAGACCGGCAAGCCGTTCTGTTTCCCGAGATGACGGGCCAAGGTGGACTTGCCGCTGCCGGGCGGCCCCATGACAACGATGCGCCGCATCGACGCCAGTTGCCCCTGGCTGACGAGGTCTGTCAGGTCCAGCATGGGCCACACGGTCAGGTGCAGGGTGTGGGGTTGGGTTGGGGCACGGCTTTGGCCTTCGTGGTCTGCGTCTGTGACATCTACCGACATGGATGCGTGTTCAAGACCAGCTTGCGCGAGGGCAAGGCGCCCACGGACAGCCGAACCGGCTGCTTCAGATCGACCTGAAGCGAACCTGCGCAGCCGCCCTGGCCCTCGCCGCAAGCATGGAGCAAGGTGCGGAACGTCTCGCATCGAGCGTGCGTCGGAGGCTGCCGATGGTGGATGCGGTCAATCCGGCTGGTGTTTGGTCCCCATTCGGCGCGTTCTCGATGGCCGTCATCCAAGGCGACGGTCAGATCGTTCACTTGAAGGGCCAAGTTGCCCTTGACCAGCACGGGCAGATTGTCGGCACCCGCGACATGCAGGCTCAGGTTCGCAAGGTCCTTGAGAACATCCGAGACGTGCTCGCGAGCATGGGCGGCCGGATGGGCGATGTCGTCTCGCTCGTCCACTATGCGACCGACATCGAGCGGTTCATGGACACGGGCGACATCCGCAACGAGTTCTTTGCCGCGCCGTTCCCGGTCACGACGACGGTTCAAGTTGGCCGGCTCTACCATCCCGACCTGCTGATCGAGATCGCCTCCGTCGCGGAGATCCCGCGCGGACGTTTCCATCGCCCATCAAGCTGAGCCAAAGGTCGGCTGAAGCCGCCGAGGTGTGAGTGTCCATCCGGGATCATGTTCTTGGCTAGCACTCAAGAGAACCTTTGCGGCTGTATCCGAATGACAACAGCCCTGCCTTGACCCTCCGGGCTTGCCGCCGAACAAGCCCTTTTCGGAAAGGCGGGCCGCGTGCCGGCCAGTACCGCGTGGCTGTGCCGGACGGCGGCAGCGGTCGCCGAGCCGAACTGCCGTCGCAGCATCAGCACCATGCCTGCGGTCGCCAGCAGGAACGCGCCGGCCCCAGCAGTCACGCCGGCACCGCCAGCGCGGACAGGCAGCCGCGGATGCCGGCATCGAAGCTGCGGACGGCCAGGGACAGCATGGCGGCAATCGGCTCGGCAATGCCGTCCCGTTCAGGCTGATCGACCTTGACAGGCGCGGCGCCGAGCCGCGCCAGGCAGTCGTTGAGTTGGCGCAGCGCCCAGCCCAGCTTCAGGAACGTGTGGGCAAACACCAGCACGAGCAGCAGAAGCTTGGCCTTCGCCAGCATGCGGGACCTTGGTGAGGAACGTCGCGCTGTGCACCGTGTGGCCGATCAGGGACGCATCGGCGCTGCGGTTGTCGCGGCCCAGCACCGTGCGCATCCAGGACTTTTGCATGTCGTTCCTGCGTGCCGCGACGTCGTTGCCCCCACAGGACGGCGTGAATGGCTAGCCATAGCCCAGCCACGCGAGCAGGAACCAGGACAGCGCCACGCGGTCGGGGATGGTCAGGCCAGGCGGGATCGGCCTGGCCATGACGCGGCCTCCTTAAACCGGCGCAAGGCGAAAAGGCGGCTTGGCGCGTTGGCGGCTTGGTGGTTGCCCGGACTAAGCCAGTCCTGCATCGAAGCCACTTCGCGGCGTCCGGCAACAGGCCGCCCTCATCCCGGGATCACGCTCGGCTGAACAATCCGCGGGCAACGTCGGGGATGTCGGAGCGGCGGACGCCCAGGTCCGCAAGCTGACGGTCGCTGCAGATGGAAAGCTCATGCTCGACCCGAGCGATCTCCTGGCGTTGCAACGTCGCCTGCTGCCATTGAAGGCGGAGTTCGTCGAGCTTGGTCCTGAATGCGGCCAATAGACCGGCTGGCTGAGTACGTGAGAAAAAAACAGGTTGGGTGTTCATAAGAGAATCCTAGGTTGCTTTTGAAGCTCTTTCTAGTGAGTCGTATTTCTTTAGATATACAACATCAAAGAAAAGGAACATCGTAAATACATGACGTTAGCACATGACATCAATATCAATAAGCTTGCAAACTGTGTCCTATATGGCGGTTTGTCATGAAGGTATAGAGACTTGATACCATTTAGGTCATTTTAGAAACATTCTGTCTTACGGGAAAAAGCTAAGATAGTGAGATCATGCAAAGTAAGTGACTCGATCTGCACATTTTTTTGCAACGTTGGATCGACTTGGCGATGATGTATGCGGATGATACATTGTGGCGCAGCGCTGCGTCGTCTGCTACGTATCGCCGGCGGTGCGGTGCAAACTGCTTGGGTCATTCAAACATTACGAGCCGCTAGCCGAGAAGGTATTCAGCTCGGAACGTGGCGGCGCATGGCAAGCAGCTTGGCAAAACGCCGAACCAGCACTCGCGCGTACTTCGCCAGCGCAGATGCTATTTGGCGGTTGCCCTCATGCTGCTGAAGCAGCATTTCACCATAATTATCAAAGGTGTTCATCATCATTGTCCTTCTACTTGCGGCCGCGTGCCGTTCACAGTGAGGGACGTTTCCATTCTTGTCTCGTCTGAAGCATGGCTGAGGCCGTCAGCCCGCCATGCAAACTCAGTGCAGTCGCAAGTCCTTGGCCGAGGATTTTGCAGGTGCGGCACGAAGCCGGGCCATGAGGCGGGTCCAGAATGTGGCGAGATCGCGGACCCACGCTTGGCGGCCTTGCGCGATCAGCTTCGCTTCACGGTTCAATTCGTCTTGATACATCTGCCTGTTCCTTTCTGGCACGGGCTTGGCCCGGTTCAACCGAAAGGACGCTTCCATCTCTTGTGCAGTGCAACATGTACCTGCAGAGCCAGATCCGCAAGCCACGGAACACGCGCTTGGGAAACGCATCGGGAGTGTTGCCAGATCGCAACACACTCCGCTGCGGGTTGATGTTTCGGCCAAAACCTGTGCGGCTGCGGCAAGGGGCAGGTCCGGCTTTGCGGGCTGCAACGCTGATGAGGGAACGCCGCCGAATGCCGCGGAGCTATTCAACGCTTTTGGATGACGGGGAAATGAAAGCAGGTTTTCAATGCCTGCGAAACCGGCATAGCGCCCATGCGGCCTCGATGCCGCCACCGCACGCCGCCAGCACGCGCCGGTTCGGGTGCAGCATCGCCGCCATCTTTGCCGACGGCAGGTCGGCGCCATCGTGGCCAGGCAGCGCGGCACGGCGAAGGCCAGCGGCACTGCCTCGACGCTGCAGAGCCGTTTCCAGCCCAGGATGCCGGACGTGCCGTCAAAGCCGAGCGGCGCGCCGGGGACCGAGGCCGTCAGCGCAGCGGGTTCAGTAGATCGCCGGCTCCGGGACCGGCGCGCCGAACTCGGTCGCAAGGAAGTCGAAGTCGCAGCCCTCGTTGGCTTGCCGGATATGGCGGGAGAACATCCAGCCGTAGCCGCGCTCGAACCGCGGCGCCGGCGGCGCCCACTCGGCCCGGCGCCGCGACAGCTCCGCGTCGGACACCTCCATGCGGATCGTCCGCCCTGCCACATCCACGCTGATGAGGTCGCCCGTGCGCAGCAGGGCGAGCGGCCCGCCGACGTAGCTTTCGGGGGAGACGTGCAGCACGCAGGCGCCGTAGCTGGTCCCCGACATGCGCGCGTCCGACAGGCGCAGCATGTCGCGGTGTCCCTGCTTCAGCAGGCGCTTGGGCATCGGCAGCATGCCCCATTCCGGCATGCCCGGCCCGCCCTGCGGCCCGGCGTTGCGCAGCACCAGCACGTGGTCGGGCGTGACGTCGAGGCTCTCGTCGTCCACGGCCGCCTTGAGGCTGGGGTAGTCGTCGAACACCAGCGCCGGGCCGGTGTGCTGGAGGAAGCGCGGATCGCAGGCGCTCGGCTTGATCACGCAGCCGTCCGGGGCGAGGTTGCCCCGGAGCACCGCCAGCGCGCCCTCGGCATAGACCGGGTTGTCCAGCGGCCGGATCACGTCGTCGTCGTAAACGCGCGCGTCCTCAAGCTCCTCGCCCAGGGTGCGGCCGGACACGGTGAGGGCGTCCAGGTGCAGGTGCTCCCGGATGTTCGACATCAGCCCGCGGATGCCGCCGGCGTAGAAAAAGTCCTCCATCAGGTAGCGGTCGCCGCTGGGCCGGATGTTGCCGATCACCGGGACCCGGCGGCTGAACCGCTCGAAGTCGTCCAGCCCGATGTCCTGGCCCGCGCGCCGGGCCATGGCGATCACGTGGATGATGGCGTTGGTGGAGCAGCCCATCGCCATGGCGACGGCAATCGCGTTCTCGAACGCCGGGCGCGTCTGGATGCGGCTCGGCACCAGGTCCTCCCAGACCATGCCCACGATGCGGCGCCCGCAGGCCGCGGCCATGCGGATGTGGCCCGCATCGGCCGCGGGGATGGAGGAGGCGCCGGACAGGCTCATGCCCACGGCCTCGGCAATCGCCGTCATGGTGCTGGCGGTGCCCATGGTCATGCAGGTGCCGTAGGAGCG
>CAXSHI010000198.1:0-8366 GCA_964236755.1 uncultured Acetobacteraceae bacterium | reverse complement strand
GCCCTGCCGGGGCAGTCGCTGGTGGTGTATGACCCGGACCTTGGCCTGGTTGTGGCCCTGGCGATGCCGAGCCGGCGTAATTCGGTCGCGTCGGCTCAGTGTGTAAATCGGCGCGGGGTTCCGGCGCCGATCGACGTTGCAAGCGTCTGAGCTGCTTGCAATCTGAGGGGTCCCGAAACGGCGCCGAACAACAGAGCCAGCCTTCGAGTCGACCGCCAGGTGCTTCGGTGACCTGGGTGACGGCGGGGCGCACGTCGACCCTCACCTCGCGCTCGAATTCGGCGATGCCGGCCAGCAAGGTAGCCATCATGCGCCCGTGCGGCGTCGTGAGGTCGAACGCCATGCCGTTCAGGCCCGCACCCGATAGGGTCCGCATCATCAGTAGTCGAATGCCAGCCGGCCGGCCGCGGTGAACGCGACGGTGCACGGGGTTCCGGGGGCCATGGCCGACCGATATGCGGTCAGGAGCGACCTCGGGACGTAGCCGATGCTGTCGCTGGTGAACGGCACGATCTCGGCATAGCCGGCCGTGGTGTTCATCGACGCGGCCACGATGTCCGTGGTGCGCCCGATCACGCGGGCGTCCGCCCGAGGCGCGGCCAGGATGGGGCAGAAGGCCGGGACGCTCATGCAGACGAGCAGCTGGCGCGGCTGGGTGACGACCTGGCGCGGCGCGGGCGGGAGGGTGATCGCCTTGCCCGGCACCTTCGCTGCGTTGCGCTCCTCCGCCATGCGGTCGAGGAAGCCGGGGTCGAAGGTCTGCGGCGCCTGCGCGCGGCAGGGCGCGAGGGCGGCGATCCCGAGGACGGCGGCGAGGCCCATGCCGGTGATCGAGAGAGGCGTCATGGTGTGGCTCCCGTGGTTGGAGCCCGACCATCACCCCGGCGGATGCGAACGGGTCACGCCTGCCTCGATCCGTGTGAAAACTGGTGGCGCGGGAACGGTCGCCCTCACCCGAGCTGCGGGCCGCCGCCGCGCTGGCCGGCCTGGCGGCGGGGCTGCGGCCGCAGGGCTTCGGGCCCCCTGCGGAGCCCACGGAGCCGGAGGGCGGCTAACGCCCGCCCCCTCCGCGCACGGTCGGGCCGCGCGCATCGGCTGCCCGGTGCCGGATTCCGCCCCTGCCACGGACGAACTCCCTTATCCTGCTCGCTTGGTCCGGCAAGGCGGCGAGGAACGTTTCACGGTCCTCCCCCCTCTTGTCGGCCGCCCGCACGGCTGCCTCGAACCGCCGTCCGTCGTCCAGCCTCCCTTCGAAGAAGTCATCGAGGATGGCCTGCTGTCCGTCCGGGTCCTTCCTCTGCAATGCAGTGATAAGGCCCAGCACCATGTGCTCGTCCCGCGCAGACATGTCGTCCGATGGGTCGGCGTCGCCCAAGAGGCACGCGATGGCTCGCCTATCGGGGTCGCTTTGGAAGTACCTCCACATGGGTTCGACCTCTGCCGCCAAGGCTTCCAGGAACCCGTGCATGGCCTGCCACTGCTCGCCATAGCATACATAGAACGCGTCGATGACCTCCTCGCTCAGTCCGAAGATCTCTTTGAGCGTGCGTACGTGTTCGCCCGTGTGGTCTTGCTGCAGTTCGCCGATGATCGCCAGCACCCGGTCCTTATCGGCCCTGCTCATGTCGGTCAGCGGGTCGGTGCTGCCCAGGAGGCACGCGATGGCCCGCCTATAGAGGCCGGTGGGGTCCAGCGGTGTCTCCTCGTTGTCGTCCGACATGATGCTTCCTCCGGGTGTGTGTGTTTCTTCGTCCGCCGCGGGCCGTCCCTAGCCGGGGCCGTCCCTAGCCGGGGCCGTGCCCGCCGCCCGCCGCCCGCCGCCCGATGCTCGCCGGGGCCGCCGGCCGCGTCCATCCCCGTCCGGCGCCGGGTCCACCGGCGCGAACCACCAGCCCAGGCACCCCGGCGGCGATCCGGGGGAGGGCGCTGCGTCGAACTCCAGGCCCGGCGGCAGCATGGCGCCCAACCCCTCGATGTCATCGGCGGCCAGGTGCCCCGGCAGCAGCCGCCCGCCGTCGTGCGCCTCGGTGTGCGCCCTGGCGACCACGCCGTCGCCCTTGGGCAGGAGATGGCGAACCAGGCCACCGGCTCGCGGCGGTCGTGCAGGATGGCCGCCTCCTGCGGGGTTAGCCGCGGGCCGGGATCGTTCAATCCAAGCGTCTCTTGCTCGGGTCCTTCTCGCCGAGCTCCCGTCCCTTGGCATCGAACGCGGCCTCATAGACGATGCGGAGCTTGGTCTTCGGGTTTCCGCTCTTCTTGAACTTCGGACCAGCGGGCAGCCAGGCCGTGGCGGCCTTATCGCCCAGCGACTTCAAGTGATCACGCTGAGCCTCCAGTCCGGCGGTGTGCATATATTCCACGTTCAGTGTCTCCTGAAGAGTGGCCACATCATCCGCAAGGTCCTGCAGGTGCTTGTTTTGCTGCGCGACGACGGCATTGAGCTTAATGATACGTGCGTTGCGGTCATTAACGGCCGCCTCGAACTCGTCGATCTTCCTCCCGGCCATCGCGATGGTCATCATCGTCTCGGAATGCTGCGTCATTGTTCTCATTCCCCTCCCTCATCGGAACCTATCAAGAGCCGTAACGGCTGCAAGCATCGGGGACGCACCCGCAGGGGCCGGCCCCTACATGCGCAGGGCCGGCTGCGCCGACGCCTGGACCTCGACGGCGGTGCCCTCGCCGCACCCGCCCAACCCGTTCGTCACGCGGGAGTATTGCCGCCGGGTCTCGTCGTCGGACGGGAACGGGTCGGCGTGGGTGCAGAACCCCGCGCGCTCCCACCACTCGTCGGGCAGCCCCGCCTTGAAGTCCGGCGCGACCGGCCGGCCCTCCGGCTGCCACCAATGGATGCATGTCTGGCAGAGCACGATCCCCGGCCCGCCCTCGTCCACGACGGCGGCGCCCTTGCCGCAGCGGTCGCCCGGCGGCTGCGGCGGCCAGCGTGTCACCTCGAACTGCTCCGTGGTGCGCGAGGGCGCATGGCGGCGGCATGCCGCCTCGCTGCCGTAGTAGACGCAGACGTGGCACGAGGCCGGGAGGGTCGGCTGGTCACTCATAGGCGCGACGCCGGCGGGCGCTGCGCCTGGCGCATCGCGTCCCACTCCGAGGCAAGCTGCTGCCACATGGCCTGCGTGCGGGCCGCATCACGCTGCCTCTGGGTGGGGGCCGTGTCGCCGCGGCTGGCCGCCTGCCCGGCGATGTGGCGTGGGTGGTGGAGGTGATCGCGGCGGGGTTGTGGGGAAACGCCCAGGGCGACCTCACGCCGGACCGGCTGGGGCTTTTGGTGCAGGAGCTGCAGCGCGGGCATCGGATGCCAGGTCAGGACCTCTGGGTCATCGCGGACACCGTCCGGGAGGCCATCCTACCCGATGGTCTCCGTCTTCCAGTAGACGAACCGCGTCCCATCCCAGCGCTGGACACCTACGCGCATGCCGGTCCCAGTAATGGCGATATCGGCCACGCCGCCGTGCCGGGTCGGGCGGACCTGCACCGTGGCCCCGCTGTTGCTGAACACCTGCGTCCATCCGCCGCCTGTCTGGCGCAGGACCGTCAGCTGGGCGCCAGAAGCGCCGAAACAGGACGAGTCCTCGGTCGAGACCAGCGTCGCGTCCCCCACCGCCCCACCCAGATGCAGGGTGGACAGCACCGGCCGGACGGGCGTGTCGCAGTCGTCCAGCACCTGCTGGCCCCGCAGCTTGAGCCCCGCGGCGGCTAGGATTCCAGCCCGGTCCGACATGGCCGATGCCTGCGGCCGCGCCGCTGTGTCCTGGGTAGGCGTCCCGCCCGCCTGGTAGGGAGGCGTCCCGCCTACCTGGTAGCCGCGGGACGCCATGCATCCGCCGTAGCCCTGGTCGAACATCGGCTGCACCTGCGCGGCGACGGTCGGACCTGACGCGCGCACGAGGCCCTGCGAGACCGCCGCGGCGCTGAGCCGGTCGGCGGCCGGCTGCACCTCCGCCGTGGTCTGGGCCATACAGGCCCGGTGGTCGGCCTGCTGGACCGCCAAGGACTGGCCCCGGGCAGGCACCATCTGCACAGTCGGCCCGACCATCGTCGTTGTGACGCAGGCCGGCAGCAGCAGGGTGGCCGACGCCGCAACCGCCATCATACCTATCCTCATCGGCTCTCTCCTTAATGTCTGGTCGTCCATCTAGGGGACGGCCCAACATCTGTGCTGTGTGGTGCAAAGTAAGCTTGCGGCCTGAGTCGGTGCGCTACGCCGACACTGGCTTCCCGAGCACCCGGTAGACGCTGGCCCGCCCGATGCCGAGCCGGCGAGCGATCGCGGCGGGCCCGAGCCCCTCCTCGTCGCGCAGGCGGCGCACCGCGGCGGCGTCGATGCGCGCCGTCCCGCCGGCATAGGCGCCGCGGGCCTTGGCCGCCCTGACGCCCTCCATCTGCCGCTCCCGCCGCAGGTTGGTCTCGAACTCGGCGAACACGCCCAGCATGTCGAGGAAGGCCTTGCCTGCCGCCGTGCCGGTGTCAACCGGCTGCTCGGTCGCGCGCAGGGCGACGCCCTTCTCCCGCAGCTCGTGGACGATGTCCTGCAGGTCCTTCATGGACCGGGCGAGCCGGTCGATGCGCGTCACGACCAGGGTGTCGCCGGGCTGCACGAAGTCGAGCAGGACCTGCAGCTCGGTCCGGCCGTGGCGCTTAGACCCGCTCGCTTTCTCGGCGCGGACCACCGTGCATCCGGCGGCCGCCAGCGCCGCGCGCTGGATGCCGAGGTCCTGGTCCTGCGTGCTGACGCGGGCGTATCCGTACTGGGGCATTTCTTGGGGCCACCTGTCTCGTCTGGGTCTAGACCCTGCCACCCTGCCGTCTCACGGGTGCGAAAACAACCCTGTTGAGACGTTGTCACTTTCCACAGTCCTCTTCAGCGATGACCGTTGAAATGTTTGGGCCGACCCTGCCACACTCCTGTGCAAAGCTGGTCAGAGTGGTGTGCAGCGGGCGGCGTTTGGTCGAAGTCCGCTGCAGCCCGTTGCAGGCGAGGGCTGACGATGTCCGACCTGTCGCTCATCCCCGAGGCGGCCTGGCGCGAGGCGCAGCGCCGGGCCGAGGTGATCCGGCCGCTTGTTGAGCGGGGGAGCCGGCCGCGTCACCTGGTCCAGGCAGCCGCCGCAACATTGGGCCTGTCGGAGCGGCAGACCTACACGCTGCTGCGGCGCTGCCGGGAGGCGGGCGGCGCGGTGACGGCGCTGGTGCCCGGCACATCCAATGGCGGCCGGAACAAGCCACGGGTGCCGCCGGCCAGCGAGGCGGCGCTGGCCAGGGCCATCCACGAGGTCTTCCTGACGCCTCAGAAACCCACGCCGGCGCGGGTCGCGCGCGAGGTGATCGGGCGCTGCAACGCCGACAAGCTGCCCGCCCCGTCGGCCAGCACCGTCCGGCGCCGCCTCAAGGCGCTGCCCCTCGCCGACCGCCGCCGCCGCGGGGAGGAGCACCCCGAGATCAAGCCCGTGCATGGCCAAGCGCCGCCGTCCCGGCACCCGCTCGACCTGGTGCAGGTGGACCACACGCCAGTAGACCTGATCCTCGTGGACCCCCTGGACCGCGAGCCGGTTGGCCGGCCCTGGCTCACGGTCGCCATCGACACCTACAGCCGCTGCATCGTGGGCCTCCACGTCACGCTGGAGGCGCCGTCGGCCACCTCGGTCGGGCTGTGCCTGACGCACGCGGCCGTGGACAAGGCATCCTGGCTCGCGTTGCGCGGGGTGGAGGCGGACTGGCCCGTGGCCGGCAAGCCGCGCCGGGTGGGCGTGGACAACGGTTCGGAGTTTCACTCCGCCGCCTTCGAGCGCGGCTGTGCCCAGCACGCCATCGGCATCGAGTGGCGCCCGCCGGGGCGGCCGCACTTCGGCGGGATCGTCGAGCGGGTGATCGGGACGCTGATGGAGCTGGTCCACGCGGTCCCTGGCACGACCTTCTCCAACGTCGGACAGCGCGGCAGCTACGACAGCGACAAGGCGGCCTGCCTGACGCTGGACGAGCTGGAGCGCTGGCTCGCCGTCGCCATCGCCAAGTACTACCACCTGCGCCCGCACGAGGGCCTGGACGGGCAGGCGCCGCTGCGGCGCTGGCAGGACGGCGTGGCCGCGCTGGCGGCCGAGGGCGGCGCCATCCCCGTGCCGCGCGACCCGCGCGCCTACCTGGTGGACTTCCTGCCCGTGCTGCGGCGGAGCCTGCAGCGGGACGGCGTCACGGTTGACCATCTGACCTATTTCAGCTCCGCCCTGCGCGTCTGGATCACGGCGCGCAACCGGCCCGACCCCTTGCTGATCCGCCGCGACCCGCGCGACCTCAGCCGCGTGTTCGTGCTCGACCCGCTGGACGGCGGCTACCTGGAGGTGCCCACGCGCGACCTGTCGCGGCCTGCGATCAGCCTGTGGGAGCACCGGCTGGCCCGGCGGCGGCTGCACGCCCGGCACCGGGGCGAAGTGGACGAGGCGGCGCTGTTCGCGGCGGTGGAGGAGATGCGCGCGGCCGAGCGCGAGGCGGCGCGGCTGACCCGCTCGGCGCGGCGCGACCGCGCGCGCCGGGACGCCGCGCCAGGGCTGCCGGCAACTCCGCCCAGGGGAACGCCGGTCCCGGCGCAGACGGCCGATGCCGCACCGGCGGAACCGGAACACGCGGACGCTGCGGCGCCGCTGCCCTTCGACGACATCGAGCAGTGGTAGGGGGTGGCCGTGGACCTCGCGCATCTCCGTCCCGAGGTCCACGAGCTTGCCCAGCGGCCCCCGGCAGAACGCCTGGCGCAGCGGCCCGTCCACCGCTGGATCGGCTACACCCGTGCCGCCCAGGCCGTCGCCCGGCTGGAACGGATGTTGGACGGCGAGCCTGGCCGGGTGCGCCCCCGCTGCCTGCTGGTGGTCGGCCCGACCAACAACGGCAAGACCGCCATTGCCGAGCACTTCCTGCGCGGCCACCCGCAGCGCACGTCCGGGGACGGAGAGCACGAGGTCATTCCCGTCCTGATGGTGCAGATGCCGCCCTCGCCCACGGTCGCCCGGCTGTATGGCGCCATTCTGGCTGGCCTGGGCGTGCCCGGCGGCCTGCATGGGCGGTCGCCGGAGCGCGAGGGCGCCGTCATGCGCCTGCTGCGCCGGGTCGGCTGCCGGATGCTGGTGCTGGACGAGCTGCACAACCTGCTAGCCGCGCCCGCGCAGCGGCAGCGCGAGCTGCTGAACCTGCTGCGTTACCTCGGCAACGAACTCCGCATCCCGCTGGCCTGCCTGGGCACCCGCGAGGCTTACCTGGCGATCCGCAGCGACGACCAGTTGGAGAACCGCTTCGAGCCGTTCCTGCTGCCGTCCTGGGAGGATGGCCCCGAGTTCGGCCGCCTGCTGGCCAGCTTCGAGGCGGTGCTGCCCCTGCGCGAGCTGTCCGGCCTGGGCGCCCCCGCGATGCGCGCGCAGGTGCTGCGGCGGTCGGAGGGCACCATCGGCGAGGTCGCGGCCCTGCTCGCCGCCGCCACGGATGCGGCGCTGCTGGCCGGCGAGGAGCGGATCGGCGCCGCGGCGCTGGAGAGGGCCGACTACCAGCCGCCCACCATCCGCCGGCGCATGTTCGAGCAAGTGCTGCGGTGACGCCATCGCCGGCGCCGATCCCCTCCTGGCCCGTCCCTGGCCGCTGCATCCGAAACCTGGCGAGTGGGAGGGGCTGGAAACCTGGGTGCGCCGGATCGCGGCGGCGTACGGGGTGGGCTACGACGCTTTCCTGCACCATGCCCTTGGCCGCACCGGGCGCGGCGCGCGCAACCTCGACGACCTGGACGAGGCGTCGCTCGCGCGGCTGGCGGCTGGGGCCGGCGTGCCGGTCGAGCGGCTGCGGGCGATGCGGTCCAGGGCGATGATGGGGCGCATCAACGGGCACATCCAGGGGTGGCTCATGACCGAGGAGGGACGGGCGGCGTTGGAGGAGCTGCGCGTGTCGCTCAGGCGCATGGCCGACCGGGGAGGGACTGACACCGGCGTCGGGGACGACCGTCACGTAATCGCGGAACAGGATGGTTTGGAGAGCATAGACGACGCCACTAGTTACGTGACATCGTAAGTGGCAGGTGGCTGGGTTTGGCCGGTTGTCACCTATTCGTCCGTTTACGGAGCAGCCCGCGACCATGCTGATCGGCTACATGCGCGTGTCCAAGGCGGACGGCTCCCAGGTGCTCGACCTGCAGCGCGACGCCCTGCTCGGCGCCGGCATCCCGGCCGACCGGCTCTACGAGGACCACGCCTCCGGAAAGCGCGACGACCGGCCGGGGCTGGAAGCGTGCCTCAAGGCCCTGCGCAAGGACGACACCCTGGTTGCCTGGAAGCTGGACCGGCTCGGCCGCGACCTGCGCCACCTGGTCAACCTCGTCC
>CAXSHI010000197.1:0-8430 GCA_964236755.1 uncultured Acetobacteraceae bacterium | reverse complement strand
GGCCTCGCGCCCGCGTTGCTGCCGCTGCGGCCGCGCGCGCCGTGGCGCTGGGTGTCGGCCCGGTTCTGGCCGTCGCCGCTCCGCGCCGTCCGGCTGCCGGACCCCGGCGATGCCGTGGTGATCGGCGCGGGCGGCACCGCCGCCGTGGTCACCGCAGCCCTGCGCCGCCCCGGGCGCCCGGCGGTCCAGGTACAGCATCCGCGCATCGATCCAACCCGCTTCGACCTGATCGTGGTGAACCGGCACGACGGGCTGACCGGCCCCAACGTGGTCGTCACCCGCACCGCGCTGCACCGCGCCACATCCGCCCGGCTGGCGGAGGCAGCCGCCCTCTGGACGCCCCGCCTCGCCCACCTGCCGCGCCCCTTGGTCGCCGTGCTGGTGGGCGGCAGCAACGGGCGCTTCCGGCTGGACGGCGCGGTGGCCGACGCCTTGGGCGTGTCGCTCGCGGGCATGATGCGGGCGGACCGGGTCGGCCTGGCGCTGACCCCGTCGCGGCGCACCTCCGTTGACGCCCAGGCGGCGCTGCGCCGGGCGGTGGCGCCGGGGGGCGGCTGGGTTTGGAACATGGAAGGCGACAACCCATATCTCGGCCTTCTGGCGCTGGCGGACGCCATCGTGGTGACGGAGGACAGCGTGTCCATGGTGTCGGAGGCCGTGGCGACATCGGCGCCGGTGCTGCTGGCCCCCCTGCCCGGCCGGTCACGGCGCATCCGGGAGTTCACCCGGTATTTGCAGGAAGACGGCCGGCTGCGCCCGTTCGCCGGGCGGCTCGACCTTTGGCCGGTGACGCCGGTTGACGACACCCAGGCGGCAGCGGACGAGATGCGGCGGCGGCTGGGTTTTTAGGAGAGGATCATGCTGGACATCCAGACCTTCGACGCGCGGGCCGGCGGCAACGTGCTGTATAAGGCCTTTGCCCATCCGGTGGCGGCGAAGGCCGTGCAGCGCCTCGCGGCCCGGCTGCGCGAGGCCGGGCCGCTCGCGGTGTACGACCCGGACGGCGTGTCGGACGCGCTGTTCGCGCTGCACCCGGCGATGCCGAAGGCCGCGGAAAGCTACGTGCACGACGTGCAGCAGATCGGCCAGAAGCGCGCCGGGGTGCCGGCCCGGCCGCTCACGGACCTGCCGCATTCCCCCTGCGCCACCCTGCTGGTCGCGGCGTTCGATGCCGGGCGGGTCGTGGCGCGCATCAGGCCCATGCTGCCCGCCAGCATGGCGGTCGCGACGCTCGACGAGGCGCGGCTGCCCGAGGAGATGCTGAGCAACCCGCGGCGCTATCTCGACCGGGTGAACTTCGCGACCAACTACGCCTTCTTCCGCGATCAAGGCGGCCTGCACACGCGGCTGGTCACGGCGAACTACTGGACGGGCTACGGCGCCGGGGCGGTGCGGCTGTGGCTGCGGCTGTTCGACGGCGCGGGCGCCGTGCTGGCCGAGTGGGAGCGGCCGGTTCCGCCCGGCGGCGCCGGCATCGCCATCGACAGCGCCGAGGTCCGCGCCTGCTTCGGCCTGCCCGCGTTCGCCGGGCAGCTTTTCATCCACGCCATCGGCGCCGCCGGGCACGACGTGGTGAAATACGCGCTCGACACCTACGGCGACGGCGCGGAGGCCAGCCTGTCCGTCACCCACGACGCCAACGCCTGGCCCGCCGACCGCTACGCCGGAATGCCGGCGCCGCGCGCCGACGAGCGCGTGGTGCTGTGGCTGCAGAACAGCCACGCCGCGCCGATCCCGCCCGGCGCCGTGCTGCTGGACCGCATGGGGGCGGAAGCGCCGGTGCCCCTGACGCAAGAAGTCGGCCCTTATGCCAGCCTGGCGGTAGATGTCGCCGAGCTGCTGCCAGGGCTGGAATGGCCGGCACAGATCGAAGTGCGGGCCGGACGCCATGTCGTCCGCCCGCGCTACGAGGTGACGCGCGCCGGCCGCATCCGCATCGCCCATTTGAACGTCGAGCGCGCCGGCCTGCCGCCCGATCACGGCATCCCGTCACTGCACAGCCTGCTGGGCCGCGGCTACCTGCTGCCCTTCCCCATCCTGCCGCGCGAGCGGTTCCGCAGCATCGTGCTGCCGACCCCCATGGCGGAGCAGCAGGCCACCCTGCCCATCCGCATCGACGTGTTCGACACGGCGGGCCGCCAGGTTGCCGAACGCTTCCTCGGCTGCCTGCCACGCAACCACGACCTGGCGCTCGACCTGGCCGAGTTCGACGTGGAGGAAGGTCATGCCGACCTCGTCTATGACTTCCGCGACGGCGGGGAGGCCGACGGCTGGCTGCACGCCCTGCTGCGCTACGAGGACCGCAGGAGCGGCCACGCGGCCGAAAGCAGCTTCGGCGCACACATCTACAACACGGCAATGACCTACCGCGACGAGCCGCAGAGCTATTCCGGGCCGCCGCCGGGCCTGTCCACGCGGCTGTTCCTCAAGCTCGGCGATGGCGGGCGGCACAGCTACGCCGCGCTGATCTACGCGGCGTCGGCAGCCTGGCATCCATGGTCCACCACCGCGCTGCTGCTGCACGACGGCGACGGCCAGGTGATCGCGGAGGAGCCGCTGCGCATCGCCTGCTCAGGCTCGGCCATGGTATGGCCGCATCTTGTGTTCGGGGGGGCGCTGCTGCACCGCGCGGGTCCGCGCGGCTACGTGCTGATCCGGGACGCGACGTGCCGGCTGTTTGGATATCATGGCTTGATGGATGACGCCGGCGGGTTCAGCCTGGACCACATGTTCGGCTTCTGAGGGGGAACCGCCATCACGCGCGACAAGTTCGACCTGCCAAGGGTCGCGGCCAACCACGAGGCGCTGTCGCCCTTGAGCTTCATCCGGCGCACCGCCGACGTGTTCCCGGACCGCCCCGCCATAGTGCACGGGCCACACAGCGCCACCTGGGCCGAGACCTACGCCCGCTGCCGGCGCATGGCCTCTGCGCTCGCGGCGCGCGGCGTCGGAAGGGGCGACACCGTGGCGATCATGGCGCCCAACACCCCGGCGATGATGGAGGCGCATTTCGGCATCCCCATGCTGGGCGCCGTGCTGTGCGCCATCAACGTGCGGCTGGACGCCGAGACGGTCGCCTTCATCCTGGCGCACGGCGAGGCCCGCGTGGCGCTCATCGACCGCGAGTTCGCGCCGACAATGGCCCGGGCGCTCGCGCTGCTGCCGGCGGAGGCGCGGCCCTACGTGGTGGACATCAACGACGCGCTGGCGCCGCCGGGCGAGCCGGTGGGCGACACCGACTACGAGGCGTTCCTGGCCGGCGGCGACCCGGCCTTCGCCTGGACGCAGCCCCCCGACGAGTGGGACGCCATCGCGCTCAACTACACGTCCGGCACCACGGGCAACCCCAAGGGCGTCGTCTATCACCACCGCGGCGCCTATTTGAACGCGGCCGGCAACGCCATGACCTGGGGCATGGCGCAGCACCCGGTCTATCTTTGGACGTTGCCGATGTTCCACTGCAACGGCTGGTGCTTCCCGTGGACCGTGGCGGCGATGGCGGGCACCAACGTGTGCCTGCGCCGGGTCGAGGCCGGGGCGATCCTGGAGGCGATGGACCACAGCGGCGTGACCCACCTCTGCGGCGCGCCCATCGTCATGGGCCTGATCCTCAACCACCCCGGCGTGCAGCCCCGTGATGTCAGCCAGCGGGGCCCGGTGCGCATGATGACCGCCGGCGCCGCCCCGCCCGCCGCGGTGCTGGAGGGCATGGAGCGGCTCGGTTTCGCCGTCACCCACGTTTATGGCCTGACCGAGACCTACGGCCCCGTCACCGTCTGCGCCTGGCATGACGAATGGGACGCGGAAACACCCGACGAGCGCGCCCGGCTCAAGGCGCGCCAGGGCGTGACCTACCCCGTGCAGGAGGGCCTGATGGTCGCCGACCCGGCGACGATGCGGCCGGTGCCGCGCGACGGCGCGACGATGGGCGAGGTGTTCATGCGCGGCAACATCGTCATGAAGGGCTACCTCAAGAACCCCGCCGCCACCGAGGAGGCCTTCGCCGGCGGCTGGTTCCACACCGGCGACCTCGCCGTCAGCCATCCGGACGGCTACATCGAGATCCGCGACCGCTCCAAGGACATCATCATCAGCGGCGGCGAGAACATCTCCACCATCGAGGTCGAAGGCGTATTGTATCGCCACCCCGCCGTGCTGGAAGCCGCCGTGGTCGCCCGGCCCGACCTGACCTGGGGGGAGACGCCCTGCGCCTTCATCACCTTGAAACCCGGCATGGACGCGACCGAGGCGGAGGTCATCGCCTTCTGCCGCAGCCACCTCGCGCACTTCAAGGCGCCGCGCACCGTGGTGTTCGGCCCACTGCCCAAGACCAGCACCGGCAAGATGCAGAAGTTCATCCTGCGCGACCAAGCCCGCACCCTCGGAGCATAATCCATGCCGCAGCCCAGCCACGTGACGGCCCTCGAAGACGCCGACGAGGCGACGCTGCCGGAGGATCTCCAACCGTATTTCCAGAAGTGCCGGGACAAGCTGGGCTTCGTGCCCAACGTGCTGCGCGCCTGGCTGCTCCGGCCGGAGAAGCTGCGCAACTTCGTCCGGCTGTATGATGAGCTGATGCTGGCGCCGTCGGGCATCTCCAAGCTGGAACGCGAGATGATCGCCGTCGCGGTGTCCGCCTGGAACCGCTGCTACTACTGCCTCGTGGCGCACGGGGCGGCGGTGCGCAAGCTGTCGGAGGACCCGCAGTTGGGAGAGATGCTGGCCTTCAACTACCGAGTGGCCGAGTTGCCGGCGCGGCAACGCACGATGCTGGACTTCGCGGTGCAGCTCACCGCAGCGCCGCATCTGATCGGCCAGCCCGACCGGGATGCGTTGAGCGCGCAAGGCTTCTCGGATACCGACATCTTCGACATCGCCGAGGTTGCCGGGTTTTTCAACTACACCAACCGGGTGGCGCACGCCGTCGATATGATGCCGAACGTCGAGTACCACACGCTGGGGCGCTGAAAAACGGACGGCCCTAGAAGATGCTGCTGAACAACCCCTGCCGCTTGCGCTGGATGATCGGCGTATCGCCCACTTCCGGCGACTGACCCAGCGCCGCGTTCTGCCGCAGCCGGGCGCTTTCCCGCTGGGGGTCCACCTGCGTGCCGGGCGGCGGCGGGCTTTGCCAGAACAGCAGGCGGTCGGTCAACGGCCGGCTCGGCGTGTCGAGCGCCGCCTCGTTGTCCACGCGGGTGCGGATGTCCGCCGGCGCCGCGCGGCCGGCGGCGGCAACCAGCGCCTGCTGGCCCGGCGTCACGCCGGCGTCCGGGCGGCCCATCACGGTGTCGGGGGCCAGCGCCGCCTCCGCCTGCTCGCGCTGCGTCATTTCCTGCGGGCGGGTGGCGCCAGGCCGCGGCGGGCGCAGGGTGAAGTCGGGCGGCATCGACAACGGGGCGCGCGTCGTGACCTGGAACTCGTCCGGAGCGTCGCGGGTCAGGCCGAAGGTGCGGGTCAACTCGTCCCCGCTGCACGCGGCGAGCGAGAGGCCGAGGGAAGCTGCCAAAGCAAGACGACATGCCTTCATGGCGCGGGTTCTACTGCCGAAACCCTGGCGCCTGCAAGCGGGCGCGGGGGCGCAGCCCGTCCAGCACCAGCACGGCCACCCCGCAGACGATGGCAGCGTCCGCCACGTTGAACACGTACCACGACCAGCCGAAGGCATGGGCGTGCAGGAAATCCACCACGGCGCCGAAGCGCAGCCGGTCGATGACGTTGCCGACCGCGCCGCCGCCGATGGCGCCGAGGCTCACCGCCACCAGCGCGTTCTCTGCCCGGCGCAGCCAAACGGCCAGGGCAGCCACCACCGCGAGGGCGACGCCCGCCAGCAGCCAAGGCCCCCAAGCGCCGGTCTGATGGAACAGGCCGAAGGTGACGCCCTGGTTCCACACCATCGTGAGGCTGAGCACCGGCAGCACGCGCACCTGGCCGCGCTCCGGCAGGCGCAGCACCTCCAGCACCCACCACTTGCTCGCCTGGTCCGCGACCAGCACCAGCTGCGCCGCGAGCAGGCCCCAGCGGACGCGGCCGGTCATTCGGCGGCGTGGTCGCAGCGGAGCGATCCCACCACGCCAGCGCAGCGAACGCAGAGCGACGGGTGCCCGGGCTGCTGGCCGACCTCGGGCAAGACGCGCCAGCAGCGGGCGCACTTCTCGCCAGGCGCCCGCTGCACCGCCAGCGCCTCGCCGAACCCGGCCCTGGACACGATGGCGACCTCGGCCCAGCCGTCCGCGTCCAGCAGCTTCGCATCGGCGGCTGGCAGGGTGACGGCGGCCTGCAAGGACGCGCCGATGAGCTTCTCCAGCCGCGCCGCCTCCAACGCCGTCGTCACGGCCCCGCGCGCCTCGCGGATCGTGGCCCAGCGCGCCCCAAGCGCGGCGTCGTGCCAGCTGACGGGAATGACCGGGAACGCCTGCAGGTGGACGCTGCCGTCCTCCGACGGGAAGCGGGCCAGCCAGGCTTCCTCCGCCGTGAAGCACAGCACGGGGGCGAGCCAGGCGGTGAGGCAGCGGTGCAGGTGGTCCAGCACCGTCCGTGCCGCCCGGCGGCGCGGGCTGTCGGCGGCGTCGCAATACAGCGCGTCCTTGCGCACGTCGAAGTAGAACGCGGACAGGTCGGAGGAGCAGAAGGCGTGGATTTCCGGATATACCCCGGTCCAGTCATGCGATGCCAACGCGCCCCGCATGCGCCGGTCCAGTTCCGCCAGGCGGTGCAGCACCCAGCGTTCCAGATCCGGCATCGCCGCCTCCGGCACGCGCTCCGCCTCGGTGAAGCCGTCCAGGCTGCCCAGCAGCCAGCGCAGGGTGTTGCGCAGGCGGCGGTACAGCTCAGCCTGCTGCTTCAGGATTTCCGGCCCGATGCGCAGATCCTCCGACACGTCGGAGTTCACGACCCACAGCCGCAGGATGTCGGCGCCGAGCTTGTCCGTGACCTCCTGCGGCGCGGTCACGTTGCCGAGCGACTTGCTCATCTTGCGCCCGTTCTCGTCCAGCACGAAGCCGTGGGTTAGCACCGCCTTGTACGGCGCCCGCCCGCGGGTGCCGACGGCTTCCAGCAGGCTTGTCTGGAACCAGCCGCGATGCTGGTCGCTGCCTTCAAGATACAGGTCCGCCGGCCACGGCCCGCCGCGGGCCTCCAGGGCGAAGGCGTGGGTGCTGCCGCTCTCGAACCACACGTCCACGATGTCCATGACCTGCTCGTAGGCGGCGGGATCGCGGCCCTCGCCCAGGAAGCGGGAGGGGGGGCTGACATACCAGGCGTCCGCGCCCTCGGCGGCGAAGGCTTGCACGATGCGCTCGACCACGGCCGGGTCGCGCAGCGGCTCGCCGGTGCGGCGCTCCACGAAGACCGGGATCGGCACGCCCCAGGCGCGCTGGCGGCTGATGCACCAGTCCGGGCGGCCGGCGACCATGCTGGCGAGCCGGGTGCGCCCGGCCTCGGGCACAAAGGTGATGCGGGCGATCTCGGCCAGCGCCTTGGCGCGGATCGCCTCGGGGCCGTCCATGCGGATGAACCATTGCGGGGTCGCGCGGTAGATCACTGGCGCCTTGCTGCGCCAGGAGTGCGGGTAGGAATGCAGCAGCGTGCCGCGGGCCAGCAGGCCGCCCGCTGCCTCGATGGCGGCACCTACCGGCGTCGCCGCCTTGAAAACGTGGATGCCGGCGAACAGCGGCACCCAGGCGGCGTAGGTCCCGTCCGGCCCCACCGCCTCCGGCACCTCGATGCCGTGGGCGCGGCCGAGCAGGAAATCCTCCTCCCCATGCGCCGGCGCGACATGGACGATGCCGGTGCCCTGGTCGGTCGTGACGTAGTCCGCCGCCAGAAGCGGCACGTCGTGATCGTAGCCTTGCCCACGCAGCGGGTGCGCGCAGACCAGCCCGGCCAATTCCGTCCCTTTGTAAACATGCGCCACGTGATGCGTCGCGATCCCCGCCGCCGCGCGCACCTGCGGCAGCAAGGCCAGCGCGATCAGCAGCCGCTCGCCGGGGCGGGCGAGCGAACCCTCCGCCACGCCGTCCACGTGCACCAGCGCGTAGTCGATCTCAGGCCCATAGGCCAAGGCGCGGTTGCCCGGCAGAGTCCAGACGGTGGTGGTCCAGATTGCCACGGCGGCGCCGGCCAGCGGACCCGTGCTCAAAATGGGGAAGCGGACGAACACCGTGTCGCTGGTGCGGTCGTGGTATTCGATCTCCGCCTCGGCCAGCGCGGTCTTCTCGACCGGACTCCACATCACCGGGCGCAGGCCGCGATACAACGCGCCGTTCAGCAGGAACTTGCAGATTTCGCCGGCAATCGCCGCCTCCGACCCGAAGTCCATCGTGGCGTACCGCCCGGCCCAGTCGCCGACCACGCCCAGCCGTTGGAACTCCTCGGTCTGCACCGCCAGCCAATGCGCGGAGTAGCGCCGGCACTCGTCGCGGAAGTCCA
>CAXSHI010000196.1:0-8518 GCA_964236755.1 uncultured Acetobacteraceae bacterium | reverse complement strand
TGCGGATACCGCCTCGTAGCGTCCGAGGCCGCTTCGTAACAGCGATTGACCGGTTCGTGACAGAACCGCGGCGGGTTTCGAATCTGAGAGCCTAAACTCGGAGGCTATTGGAGGTTTACCAGTGTCACGAACTCGCCCAGTTTCCCGCGTCCGCCTGCTTAGACGGATCATCTTCTCGCATCCCTCTCCAGTGGTGCTGCGTGCCGTCGCGATCAACTCAATCGCTCTCAGCATCCTGTCGGCATACGCCGAGGGGCGTCGGTTTCATATCCGATGGCGGCGACGGACTGGCATATCGCACCCTTGACCGCCTGGGTCGGTGATGATCGCGGCCATAGTAGTCGGACTGCGAGCTTGGCGACGCTCGGGTCGGCCGCCGTGTCGACCTTGAAGAGGATTGATCAATGAAAAGCCATGCGACATCGCTGGTCGGACTACTCGGTGCGATGAGCCTTCTGGCGTCGAGCGCCCTGGCCTCGGCTGGGCCTGCTTCCGACGCAAAGACGTCCTACCCCATGTCGGCCGACGCCTGGACGATGGAGCCGCCCATCTACAATCTGGACGGCGTGGCCGCTTCCGCGAAATTTGCGCGCTACGAGGGCATGCCGACGGGAACCATGGCGCTGAACCATGGGGTGGCCACCTCGAGGACGGCGCGGTTCTCCACGGGCGTCATCGACTTCGACATCAAGCCGCTCGGTTACAGCGACGCGGGCGTGATCTTCCATCGCGAGGGTTTGGTGGATGGTGAGTTCGTCTATCTGCGCGCCAACCCGGACTGCCCTGCCGCGGACGACTGCATCCAGTACGCGCCCATCACGCACACGATGATGAATTGGAACATCTATCCGAACTACCAGGGCCCGGCACCGATCTCGTCCACCGGCTGGAACCACGTCCACATCGAAGTCATCGGCGACGGGATGCGGGTCTATTTCAACCACGCCGCGCAGCCGTCCCTGGTCGTCCCGCGGCTCCGGGGGCTGAGACCCGACGGCGGCCTCGCCTTCAAGGGACCGGCGGTATACGCCAACCTCATCATCGATCCTCACGCGGCGGCAGGCCTGTCGGCCGTCCCGGCCGCGCCCGTGGAGGCCGGGACGATCATGGCATGGCGCGCCGCATCGCCCAGCGTCTACAACCGCACTGGCACCGTCCTGGCAAAGGATGCGCCGGCCGGCGACGCCTGGCGCCCGATCGAGGTCGAGCCGACCGGCCTCGTGAACCTCGGCCGCGCGTTCGGCCTGGCGCGGGCTCCGTCACCCTCCCTGGCCTGGCTCAAGACCGAGGTCACCGCGTCGGCGCCCATGCACCGGACCCTGCAGGTCGGCTTCGCCGAGGAGGTATGGGTGTTCCTCAACGGCCAGCTCGTCTCCTCGGGCAGGAACCAGTATTACCCCACGGAAACCCGCCTTTCGCCGGACGGGCGCCTCGAACCCGACAACGCGTCGATCCCGCTGGACCTACGCGAGGGACGAAACGAGATCATCCTTGCGGTCGGGAACGATTGGCGCTCCCAGGCAGGCCCGTTCGAACCTTCGGTCTACGGGTGGGCTGCTGAAGCCCGCTTCAATCAGATCGAGGGTCTGGACCTGCACTGATCGCCTTGTATCGCCGTGCTTAGAACCTGATCTGGTTGAGATACGGGTAGCGTGTGAGGGAGGCTATTCGCGTCGGGCTGATTTTATTCCATGCGAGGCAGAGTGCATCGACGATGGCATCGTAGCTGTCGAGCAGCCTGTGGCTGAGGTAACGCTCACGCAAGAACAGCCAGACGCGTTCGACCGGGTTCAGTTCGGGGCTGTAGGACGGCAGCAGGATCAGCGAGACGTTGGCAGGCACGTTGAGGGCGCTGGTGATGTGCCACCCGGCCTGGTCCATGACCATGGCAGCATGCTCGCCAGGAGCCAGGGCGGCGGCGAAGCCGTCGAGGAACAGCTGCATGGTGGCCGTGTTCAGTTCGGGGAGCACGAGGGCAAAGGCGCCACCGGTCTTCGGCTGCACAGCGGCGAACAGATGCGTCCAGGTGTAGCGTTGGTCGCACAAGCCGGACGGGCGCTGGCCGCGGATGAACCAGCGGCGGCAGGTGCGGCCTTTCTGGCCGAACCGCGCTTCGTCCTGGAACCAAAGCGTCAGGCGGTGGCCTGGATGCGCCTGCGCAATGCGGTCCAGTTCGTCTTGCAGCCCCCTTTTGACCAGGCCTCCCGCGCTGCCGGGTCGGCTTTGGGGTGCGACGGCCGTGCCCTTTGCCGGGACAGGCCGAGCTTGCGCATCAGCCGGGACATGTGCGCCTAGTGGTAGCTGACATCCCAAAGCCGCTTCACCTCGCCGCACAGCTCGGCCAGTGTCCAGGCCGACAAGCCCGTCTTTTCCACGTCCGGACCGTCCACCACGATCTGGCGCAACTGCGCCATCTGCTTGTCATCCAGCCGGGGCCTGGCACCGGGCCGAAGGCGGTCGTGCAAGCCGTCCAGCCCTTCAGCGTTGTAGCGCAGAACAGCGTCGCGCAACGCTTGCCGCTCCACGCCAGCCAGGCGCGCTGCCTCGGCCCGTGTCATGCCTTCCAGCGCATTGGCGATCGCCATCAGGCGCGCTGACGCCGCCCGATCAGGCTCCCGGCGGCCATGCCTGCGCAACTCCGCCGCAGACAGCTTGTCGCAAATCACCAACCGTATGCCGTTCATCGTGGCCACCCATCAGGACAGACCCATACCAAACCAGGCACATCCAAGCCGCCACAAATCACACCCGAGTCAACAGCTACGCTCGCCAGTATGACAGCTATTTCGGCAGATCCAGTCGTTCCCGTGCGAACGCGCGCCGCACGGCTGGTCGAAGCGCCATCCTGCGCGCGTGCGCCGTCCAGTTCGGGAAGTCCTTCGCCATGTCGAAGCCCAGCGCCGGGCCACGGCCCCACGTCCAGAACACAAGCAGGTAAGCATCGACGACCGAGTGGTTCAGGCCAAGCACCCAGGGGGCGGCGCCAAGCCGCGAGTCCACCACGGCCCAGAGCACGCGCGAGGCCGCAAGCCCTGTCGCCCGGACGTTGTCCATCGCCGACTCCGACACGGCGTAGCGTTCGGTGCGGCGGACGTGCGCGTAGGCCACATGAACCGTCGAGGCCAGTCATGCGAGCCACTCCGACGCCCTGGCCTGATCGCGGGGATGATCTGGCCACAGCCGGGCATCCGGGCAGGACAGCGCGATGAACTGGAGGACAGCAGGGTTCTCGGTGAGGATCCAGTCGCCAAGGGCGAGCGCCGGGACCCGCGCCTTGGGGTTGATGCGGAGGTAGTCCGGCCTGGTGTGCTCCCCGCCGCTCATGTCGGCGAGAACCGGCTCGAACGGCTCTCCGGTCTCTTCAAGCGCGACATGCGGTGCCAGCAAGCAGGCGCCTGGCGCGTAGAACAACCTCAGATCCGCCACGACGCGTCCTTCTGTGCACGATGGTCGCGTCGCTGCGTCATCGGCAGGGTCAAGGAACGGTCGCCCTCGGCCAGGAAGTTCCTGGCTCATTCATGCCGGTCGGCATCGTCGTCCAGGGCCGCTGCGGCCTCGCTCCTTACACTTTGTTTGCCCCTTGGATCGCGTCGCCAGCATGGCCTGGAACGCGCAGGACAGACAATCGTACGGCTTCGATCCAGGGTAGCAGTGAGAGCCAAGTCTAAGTATGGCGAAACCTTGCCCAAGCTCCTAGAGAGGTCGCCTTTCTCGCGCATACACGAAGGCCTCTCAGTGCCGCTGGCAACCAAGCTCGGATTTGGCGCGTGCTTCCTGTCGCTGGCTCCTGCGCTGCTCGGCCTGAGCGCCTGCAAGCCGAGCGCGAAAGCCGAGGCCCTGGAGCCGGTTCCCACCGTCACGACCGTCGTCGTCGCAGCCCATGACGTCGGCCTGACATACGCCTATGGCGGGCGCGCGACCGCATACCGGCAGGTCGAGGTCCGGGCGCGGGTCGGCGGCATCCTCGAGAGGCGCAACTACGTCGAGGGCACCCGCGTGCGGGCCGGCGACGTGCTGTTCCAGATCGATCGTGCGCCATACGAAGCGGCTGTGGCCCGCGCGGCCGCCCAGGTGCAGCAGCAGGTCGCCCAGAAGGAGAAGGCCGAGCGCGACGTGCGGCGCGCCAACACCCTGCTGACCACACAGGCCGGCACCGTGCAGTCGCGCGACGACGCCCTCTCCGCGGTGGCACTCACGACCGCGCAGCTCGCCGCCGCCCAGGCCGACCTTCGCACCCAGGTGCTGAATCTGTCCTATACTACCGTCACGGCGCCGCTGAGCGGTGTCACCAGCCTGGAGGCGGTGCCGGAGGGCAGCCTGGTCGGCACGGCGTCCGACAACAGCCTGCTGACGCGCATCACGCAGACCGACCCGATCTATGTCACGTTCTCTTTCAGCAGCGACGACCTGATGCAGGTCCGCGAGCTGGCCGGGCTCAACGCGCGGCTGTCGGCGACGGTGGATGTAGGCGGCGCGGCGTTGACTGGCGTGGTGGATTTCACCGACAGCAGCATCGACCAGGCGACCGGCACGGTGCGGGGCCGGGCGCTGTTCGCCAACGTGGACGCGCGGCTGGCGCCAGGGCAGTTCGTGCGCGTGCTGCTGGGCGGCGTGACGTTGCGAGGTGCCACGACGCTGCCCAAGCTCGCCGTCAGCCAGGACGCGACCGGCACCTTCGCCTACGTGGTCGAGAACCGCCGTGCGCGCCGGGCCGAGGTCGCGCTCGGCCCGTCGGTTGGCGACGAGTGGGTGGTGGCCGGCCTGCGCCCTGGCGATGTCGTGATCAACGACGGGATCGTGCACGTGCGTGAGGGCGGCGAGGTGCGCGTCGTGCAGGAAGTAAAACCCGGCGCATGATCGTGCGCAGCTTCATCGACCGTCCGGTCACGGCGTCGGTCCTGTCGCTGCTCGTCGTCCTGGTCGGGCTGGCCTCGCTGCGCGCGTTGCCGGTCGCGCAGTATCCGAGCGTCGTGCCGCCGCAGATCTACGTGCAGGCGAACTACCCGGGCGCCGACGCCGAGACGCTGTCGCAGACCGTCGCGGCTCCCCTGGAACGGGCGATCAACGGCGTCGACGGCATGATCTATATGCAGTCGCAGAACAGCGCCGGGCAGATGGCACTGTCGGTTTCGTTCGAGGTCGGCACCGACCCCGAGATCGACTCGATCAACATCAGCAACCGCGTCCAGGGCGTGCTCAGCACGCTGCCGCAGGAGACGCAGCGGCTGGGCGTGACGGTGCAGAAGCAGTCCGGTGCGCTGGTGACGATCCTGGCACTGATGGCCACGTCCGACCGCTACGACGACGTGGCCATCAGCAACTATGCCTTGCGCAACGTCATCGACGAGCTGAAGCGCGTGCCCGGCGTCAGCAACGCCGAGTTCTTCGGCAAGAAGGACTACTCGATGCGCGTCTGGCTGCGCCCGGACAAGCTGGCGCAGTTCCGGCTGACCGCCTCCGACGTGTCCGCGGCGCTGGCCGAGCAGAACCAGGAGTTCGCGACCGGCAGCGTGAACGGCGCGCCGGGCGACGCCGGGCCGTTCACGTACGGGATGGTGGCGCGCGGGCGGCTGGCCAGCGTCGCAGCGTTCGGCGACGTGATCCTGCGCGCGGCGCCCGACGGGTCGGCGCTGCGCCTGCGCGACGTGGCGCGGATCGAGCTCGGGTCGGAGGACTACACGTTCAACGCGCTGCAGGACGGTCGCAAGACAGTGCCGATCGGCATCTTCCTCAAGCCTGGGGCCAATGCGCTGGTAGCGGCAGCCGCGGTGCAGGCCCGCACGGCCGAGCTGGCGCGGCAGTTCCCGGACGGCATCAGCTACAGCTTTCCGTACGACACGACGAAGTTCGTCCGGGCGTCCATCGCGGAGGTGCTGAGGACGTTCACGCTGGCGCTGGCGCTCGTGGCCGGCGTCACCTTCGTGTTCCTGCAAAGCTGGCGGGCGACGCTGATCCCGCTGGTCGCGGTACCGGTATCGATCATCGGCAGCTTTGCCGGATTGAAGCTGCTTGGCTTCTCGATCAACCTGGTGACCCTGTTCGGGCTGATCCTCGCCATCGGCATCGTCGTGGATGACGCCATCGTGGTGCTGGAGAACATCGAGCGGCTGATGCACGAGCATCACATAACGCCACGCCAGGCCGCGATCCGCGCCATGGAGGAGGTCAGCGGCCCCGTGGTCGCCATCGTGCTGGTGCTGTGCGCGGTGTTCGTGCCGGTGGCGTTCCTGGGCGGGCTGACCGGACAGCTATACCGGCAATTCGCGGCCGCGATCGTCGTCTCGGTCATCATATCGGGCGTGGTCGCGCTGACGCTGACTCCCGCGCTATGCGTCGCCGTGCTGCGCCCGCACGACGCCGAACCGCCGCGAGTGTTTCGCTGGTTCAACCGGGGCTTTGCGGCCTGCGGGGCTGCGACGGTGGCCGCGGCAGCGGTGTTCGTGCGGCGGCGCTGGCTCGCCGGGCTGGCGCTGGCCGCCATTTGCGCAGCCTGTGCCGTGCTGGTGGTGCGGGTGCCGGCCGGGCTGGTGCCGGACGAGGACCAGGCGAACGTGCTGGTCGGCTGGGCGCTGCCGCCCGCAGCCTCGCTCGCTCGCACCACGGCGGTGATGGGCCAAGCCGCCGACATCCTGAAAGGCCTGCCCTACGTCAGGTCCAGCACGATGTTCGCCGGCAACGACCTGCTGACCAACGCCAACAGGCCGGATTCGGGCGTGGCCTACCTGACGCTGAGCGACTGGTCGCAGCGGACCGCTCCCGGCATGGATGCGAGGACGCTCTCGGGCAGGATCCGCCAGGCGCTGTCGGTGCTGCCCGAGGCGCGGTTCTCGGTGTTTACGCCGCCAGGCATCAACGGCCTTGGCCAGATCGGCGGATTCGAGGCGCATCTGTTGGACCGCGAGGGGCATGGCACGGCGGCACTGATACAGGTGGCGAGCCGGTTCGCCGCGGCGGCGGCGAGGCGTCCGGAACTGGTCGAGACCGCGACTGGGCTGCAGGCCAACACACCGCGCTACGCTGTCGAGCTGGACCGAGACCGCGCCAAGGCGTTGGGCGTGTCGATCTCCGGGGTGTTCGACACGGTGCAGGCGACGTTCGGCAGCCTGTACGTGAACGACTTCACGCTGTATGGCCACAACTACCACGTGAACCTGCAGTCGGACGCGCAGTTCCGCCGCGACCCGGACGACATACGGCAGGTGTTCGTGCGCGCGACCGGGGGCGAGATGGTGCCGCTGTCGTCCGTGCTGCACCTGCACCGGGCGGTCGGCGCGGACGCGATCGAGCGGTTCAACGTGTACCAGTCCGCCCAGGTGACCGGCCGCGCTGCGCCCGGGTACTCATCCGGTCAGGCCATCGCGGCGATGGAGGACCTCGCGGCGACGGAGCTGCCCGCCGGCTACGGCCTAGCCTGGGCCGGCGCCGCATACCAGGAAAAGACAGTTGGCGCCGCCAGTCTGCAGGCGGCTGGCCTGGGCATCGTCGTGGTGTTCCTGATCCTGGCGGCGCTGTACGAGCGGTGGACACTGCCGCTGGCGGTGCTGCTGGTGGTGCCGCTGGCGCTGTTCGGCGCGTTGCTGGCGGTGTGGCTGCGCGGCATGGAGGACGACATCTACTTCCAGGCCGGGCTGATCACGCTAGTGGGCCTGTCGGCCAAGAATTCGGTGCTGATCGTGGAGTTCGCCGCCAGACAGCAACGCGAGGGCGTCACTCCGGCCGAGGCCGCGCTGACCGCGCTGCGCCTGCGGTTCCGCCCGATCGTGATGACATCGCTGGCGTTCATCCTTGGCTGCCTGCCACTGGCGCTGAGCGTCGGCGCAGGCGCCGGGGCGCGTCGGTCGATCGGCACGGGCGTGATCGGTGGAATGCTGGGCGCGACGGTGCTGGCATTGTTCCTGGTGCCGGCATTCTACCGGATCGTGGCGGGCTGGTCCTGCCGCGACCGCAAACCACTGCTCGCGTCGACGAAGTTGGAACAATGACCGGATACTTCTACGTAATACGAACATGCAGATACGTAGAATTAATGATGGTCAATTCAGCATCTTGCACTCGTCTGCTTCTGAACGCGCACTTGTTGACTTGAACCAGCTCATGCCTGGTGGGATTGAACCGCGCCGGCAAGGCAACCAGAAGGCCGCGTCCTTGGAAACGCTGAAACCCCGCACGGGTTCATTGCCCGGCAGAACGGGCGTCAGGGCGGCGCTGTGCTCCTCGGCACCACCGGGCAACAAACCCCTGCATCTCGTTCTCCTGCTCAGCCCCGACGAGCGTGAGCCGGAGCCGATGACTGCAAGCCCGCCGCCTCAAGCCTGCGCCCAAAATCAGGCGGCGTGACCTCGGCTCCAGCCAAGGAGTGCGCGCCCGATCGCGGATGAGGGCAGGCTGCCACACCTACAGGAACTCCTTTCCTGCGTGATCATCGAACAGCTCTGCGGCCCTGACGTATGTGGACAGCACCTGGGCGTTGGTGCATGGACCTAATCATTGGCCGAGTGCGCCTGAGATCGCCTGTTGT
>CAXSHI010000195.1:0-8590 GCA_964236755.1 uncultured Acetobacteraceae bacterium | reverse complement strand
TAGGACCGCTTCGGAGCAAACCCTGCCAGTCAAGATGCGTCGGTCGCACGCTTACTGGGGGCGGGGCAGCTTCCACAAGATGCGGGAGATCCACGCCATGGCGCTCGGCGTGCTGCAACCCTGCCCGGCCCTGCCCAGGCCGGCGACGTCGCGGCGCGTCCCGGCCTGCGACGCGCCTCCGACCCAGGGCAGCCTGTTCGGCTGACGCCGGGCACGGCCGCTCCGGTTGCCGCCATCGGACACGAGGCGAGACGACGAACAAAAGCAACAACGCAGGGAGAAGGACGACCGAAGAAAAGCCGGACAAGGAAATGAAGATGGCTGCCGCGGCCCGGCCGCCGCCGCAAGGGCAAGGGCCTGCGGCCCGCGCGTGCCGCGCGCCCTTGCCCCGGCGGCCGGGCCGCGGCGCGAGGGGGGTGTTCAGCAACAGGAGCGGTGAGATGCAGCCAGCAACGCAACAAGACGACGAGGACGCGGTGTTCTGCGTGGACGAGTGGGTCGGCGAGGCGGCCGACGCCGGCGAGGCCGGCCAGCGGCCGTTCAGCGACTATGAGCTCGCCATCGGCGCCGCCGCGATCCGCGCGCTGCGGGCCGCCATCCTGTTCGCCCGGTCGGAGCCGGAGTACTTCCCGCCGGCCTTCGATCCGGACACCGGCGAGACCGTGCCGCAGCGCAACTGGCGGCCCGCGGCGCGGGTGTTCAGCCTTGTCATGAAGGCGGTGGAGAACCCTGTTGCCGCCCGGATGCTGGCCGACGCGGGGTGGAACGACAAGGTTCGCCTTGAGGACTGGGAGGCGATGCTGCGGCGGCTGCCGCCGGCGTGAGCCGTTGCGGCGAGCCCGGCGCGCGCTGAAGCGGGAGCTGGACCAAAGCGGCGGAAGCAAGGCGAAAGGAAAGAACTTAGCAACGGCAGGCGGGGCGGGACGACTGCCGCAGCGCCGTCCGGCGCCGCAAGGGCAAGGGCCTGCGGCCCGCGCCAAGGCGCGCCCTTGCCCCGCCGGCCGGGCTGCGGCGCGCGGGGGGTGTTCAAAGAGGAGAACACCACGATGACGCAGAACAGCAGGACGCGCTGCGGCGCCAAGGTCAGCCCGCCGGACCACTACCAGGCCGTGACCGACCGGATCGTCGCAGCCCTGGAGGCCGGCACCGCGCCCTGGCGGCGCCCTTGGGTGGCCGGCGCGCGCACAACCAGGCCGGGGATGCCGTGCAACGCGGTCAGCGGCCGGGCGTACCGCGGCGTGAACGCCATGCTGCTTTCCATGACGCAACTGGCGCACGCGAGCGACGATCCGCGCTGGATGACTTATCGCCAGGCAGTGGAACGCGGTTGGCAGGTGCGTGCCGGGGAGTGCGGCGTGCCGGTGGTGTTCTTCAAGCGGCTTGAGGAGCGTGGAGCGGCCAGGGACGGCGAGGACGAGGCCACGGTCCGGCGTATCCCGATGCTTCGGGGCTTCACGGTGTTCCACGCCAGCCAGGTCCAAAACGTTCCCGCCTACAAGATCCCGACGCTCGACGAGGCGCCCTGGCGCAAGCCGGAAGCGCCGGAGCTGATCGTGGCCGCAAGTAAGGTGCCGGTGCGGGTCGGCGGCGACCGCGCGTTCTACGCGCCGGCCTCCGATCGGATCGGGATGCCCCCCGCGTCGGCGTTCCGCACGGCGGAAGGCTACGCGGCGACCCTGCTGCACGAGCTGGGGCACGCCAGTGGACACCCGAGCCGGTTGGACCGCGACCTCAGCGGCCGGTTCGGCAACCACGCCTATGCTTTCGAAGAGTTGGTTGCGGACCTGACATCATGCTTCGTGGGGGCCGTCCTGGGGCTTTCGTGCGAGGTCGAGAACCACGCGAGCTACCTGCAATCCTGGCTCGACGTGCTGAAGGGCGACAAGCGCGCCGTGTTCAAGGCGGCGGCTGCGGCGCAGAAGGCGGCGGACTGGATGCTGGCGCTGCATCCCGATTATGCGCGTGCGTTGCCCGGCGCCGACGAGGACCACGACCTCAGCGTCGCTGGACGGGCAAACGCCGTCGCGGCGATGGCCAACTTTCCGGACACCGCCGGCGCACGCGCGGGGGCGGCGGCATGAGGGTGCCCTGGCACATCGACCGCCCCTTCCGCCGCAGGCCGGGCAGAACGGGCACCTGCGGATCGTCGACGCCGAGGACGGGCCAGCGGGCCGCATCGTCTGCGTGGTGCCCGGCCATCTCGAAAGGCAGGTCACGCCGCACAGGGCGGTGCGCCTGCTCGACGAGCAGGACGCGGAGAACGCGCGCCTGATCGCCGCCGTGCCGGAGCTGCGTTCTGCGCTGGCGGCGCTGGTGAGGTGGTCCGCGCAGGCCGGCGGCTCGGACGCGCGACCTTGACAGGACGCCCGCGCCTTGCTGGCCCGGTTGCGGGACCCGCACGCCGAGAATTGACGTCCCGGCCACCGCTGCCGGCCCCGTCCGTGTGGCCGGCAGCGTCCATCCATACCCTGACGGAGACCACGATGACCGTGCTCATCACCCCGGAGCAGCGCGCGCAGCTGCTCGCCAACGGCGCCACGTTCGATACGGACGAGAACTACGATCCCCACCCGGTAGTGAAATTGTTCACGCCGGATGGGGCCTGCACTTGGTTGCTGACCCACATCGAACCGGACTGCCCCGACATCGCATACGGCCTTTGCGACCTCGGATTGGGCTATCCCGAAACTGGCTCGGTTTACCTGAGCGAAATCGCGATGGTCCGCGGCAGGCTCGGGCTGCGCGTCGAGCGGGACCGGCACTTCACGGCCAGGAAGCCGCTCAGCGCCTATGCCCGCGACGCGCACCAGGCCGGCATGATCGTCACCGGCTGAGGCCAGAGCAGCCGGCAGGGCCGCTGGGAAGACCGGCGGCGCCAGGCCGGCATCCACCACCGACACAGAGGTTCCATCATGGGGCAAACACCGGCCTACGCGGTCGTGCGCGTGCACGCCGACAGCTACAGGCTCGACCGGCTGACGCCGCCCGGCGCCGGCGCGGCAGCCTTCGTCCTCCGGTTCCGCGACCGCCTCGGCAACCCGCTCGGCTGGCGGCTGCGGCCGCTCGTGGTCATGCAGGGTGCCAGGAGCCGCATCCACCCGACCGCCGCGGAGGCTGTCGCCTCGACCAAGCTGCTCGCGTTGCGGGCGGCCAAGGACGCCGTCGCGCAAGCGGACCGCAGCGCCGCCGCCACGGACGCGCGGCCATCGGCAAAGGCGTAGCGCCATGCGGTTCACCCGCCGGCCGCGGTGCCCATACGCCGTGACCGGCCGCAAGCGCGCCGCGGCGGTGCGGCTGCAGCGGCGGCAGCGCGACAGGCTGCCGCTGCTCGCACCCTTGATCGCCGAAACGCAGCCGGGCATCGACGAGGTGATGGCCACCCGCGTCGCCCACTGGACCGAGTGGGAGCAGGACGACCGCGACCGCCGCGCGGCCAAGTGGCGCGAGGCACGCGCCGCCCTCGGCCGGCACGAGCCGGCCACGCGCCAAGCGTTGCTCGGCTACTGGAACGGCCACAAGTGGCTGCCGGGCGACCCATGGTACCTGCTGGACCTGCTGCACGGGTTCGGGAAAGGCCGATACCTCATCGAGGATGGGCGGGTCCGTCCCGCGGCCGTCGTGATCCCGGTCAGCCAAGCCGTCGCAGCGTTCGGGCCGCCGAAGCCGCTGGCCGGCGCGTGGTTCGGCAAGCGCGTGCCTGGGCCGCTGCGCAGGCCGCCGCACGCCAGCGTGCAGGAAAGCGCGATGCGGCTGTCCACGGAAGGAGACGAGCCATGAAGACCCGCCGCGACATCGAGGTGCTTAAGGCCGGCTGGCTGCGCGATCCCTGCTGGGACATCGAGACCACGCCCGGCTACGAGGCCCACGCCTGCGAGCTGCATGCGTTCCGGCTGGCCACCGAGGCGCGCCGGAGAGCGGCCGAGGACGCCCGCGAGGCGGCGGTCGACACCGAAGCCGACCGGCTGGGCATGCACGGCCTGCTGCGCCTCCTGCGCGAGCTTGAGGGCTTGCAGGAACGGCACCATGCCGCGCTGCTGCACCTGGCCGAAGGCCGCAGCGACGCCGCCTGGCGCGTGCTGACCGGGCGCGAGGAGCCGTAGGGGGCGAAGCAGACGCGGACGGGAAGGAAGGCGAGCCGGGGAGGGGAGGAAGCGCCACCACGGCCGCGCGTCCGCGGCAAGGGGTGGGTCGCGCCGGCCGCTGCGCTGGGCCGGACGCGATCCCGCCGCAAGCGCGGCGCCCTTGCCCCGGCCACCCGGCCGCGGTCGGGCGGGGGGAGTTTTCAGAAGAGAAGATGGAAGAAGGAGAGCCCCGATGCTGACCCTGCTGCCCAGCGCATACCTGGTGTTCGACAACATCGCCGCCGCGCGCGAGGGCTGGGCCTTGTTCGAGTGCGGCCCTGATCCAGCGGGCAGGCCGCAGATCCAGCTGCAGCGCGAGGACGGGCCGGAGGACAGGGAGCCTCCGTTCGCGGACGACCGCGACGCCTGGCTGCACGTCGTCACCCGTGCCCGCGCCGGCTCCACCCTGCACCGGGCGGCGCTCGACGCGGTGGACGACACGGAGCGCATGCTGATCGAGGCCGCGTGCGGCGCCTGGTAGCGCCACGCCTTCCCGCTCGCCCCACCCCGCATGAAGGGAGCTTCCACCATGGTCAGCGACTTCGCCTGGACTGCGGAAGCGGTCGCGCACCTGCGCACGCTCTGGACCGAAGGCCACAGCACTGCCGCCATCGCGCGGCGCATGAACACCAGCAAGAACTCGGTGGTCGGCAAGGCGCACCGCCTCGGCCTGCCGCCCCGCCCCAGCCCGATCCGCGGCAAGGGCACCGGCGAACGGCCCCGCACGCGGGCGCGCATCCGGCCAGGCGAGCCGAGCCTGCCGCCGCTGCACCCGGTTGCCGACAGTGCGCCGGCGCAGCCCCCGCCGCCGCAGCCCCCGCGGCCGACCGCGCCTGCGGATCGGCCCGCCGTTCCAGCCGCCGCCCGACCGATCAGCCGGGAGCCGTGCTGCTGGCCCATCGGCGAGCCCAGCGAAATCGCGTAGCGTTTTGCGCGGGCACGCGCGGGTTCCGCAGCTGCGACGCCCCGGCCCAGCCCCGCAAGCCTTACTGCGCCGAGCACGCCGGGGTGGCCTACGTGCCGGTGCAGGCCGCGCACGGGCGGCTGGACGGCCCGCGCCTGGACCGCCGCAGCCTGCGCGACATCGTCCGCACGCGCTGACGACGGCCTGACTGCCCGGCCGGCACCAACGCCGGCCCGCTCCTCCCCCTGCTTCCCCATCCGCATCCCGATCCCGGCCGCCCCAGCGAAATCGCGCCGCGATTTGCACGAGGCAGCCGGGCTTTCGGCGCTCGCCCCGCAGGAACCTATCCCGATGCCCGACACGTCCCCATCCCCGGCCAGTGGCCGCGCGCCCTATGCCGCTCCCGTGATCCCCGTGCGGCCGCGATCCCGCACGGAACCGACACCTTGGGAACACCGGACGCAAGCCGTGCAGTGCCGTCGCTGCGGCGAGGAGTGGCCCGGCGGTGATCCGGCGCTGCGCGTCCTGTGCCCGACCTGCCAGGCGCTGCCGGGCCGACGCTGCCGGCGCCCGTCCGCGCACGAGTGCGTCGTCCACGCCGCCCGCGACGGCCTGGCCACGGGCATGGGGCTGCTGACCCCGTGCCCGGCGCTGACCTGGGACGGCCGGCACGCCAAGCCTCTGCCGTTTTCCCCGCCGCCACGGCTGGCCTGCACGGCACCGTCCCCGCGCACCGGACCCTGACCCGCCACCCGAAGGAGAACCCCGCCATGCCGTTCGAGGCTGTGACCACCCACGACGTTTCGCGCGCTCGCTTCATCCTGGAAGCGGCCACCGCCACGCTGCTCGAAGCCGACCCGCAGATGCGGGACGACGACGCCCTGTTCCTGGACATGCTCGACGGGGAAGGGGGCGACGCCCTGGACCTGCTGCGGGCGGCGCTGCGCGCCAGCCTGGACGCGGACGCGCAGGCCCGCGCCTGCAAGGGGCGCATGGCCCAGCTCGCCGACCGGCAGCGCCGGCACGAGGCGCGGGCGGAGGCGCTGCAAGCCGCCGTACACCGGGCCATGCGCGACCTGGGCCTCCCCCGCCTGCGCGACCCCGAGTTCACCGCGTCGCGTTGCGAGGGCGGCGAGCGCGTGGAGGTCGCCGATCCCGCCCTGCTGCCCGACCTGTACGTGCGCACCAGGCGGGAGCCGGACAAGGCGGCACTGCTGGCCGCGCTCAAGGCCGGCGAGGCAATCCCCGGTGCCGTGCTGGCCCGGAGCGACGAAACCCTGACCGTGAAGGTGAAGTAGATGGACACGCTTGTTGCTTCCAGCCTACCGGCCAGCAGTTCCAACATGGACCTGCGTGCCTATTGCGACCACGCGAGCAAGATGCGCGAGAGCGGCGACATCGCCCAGATCGCGGCCGCCCTCGTGCGCGCCCAGGCGGCGCTGAACAGCCCGCCACGCAACCGCGAGGTGCTGGTCCGCACGAAAGCCGGCGGCACCTACACGTTCCGCTACGCCACGCTGGACAAGATCATGGAAACCATCCGGGCGGCGCTGGGCGGCAACGGGCTGTGCGTGCTGCAGCCCATCGTCTCGACCCAAAGAGGGCCGGTGCTGGTGACGCGCCTGCTGCACGAGAGCGGGCAGTGGATGGAATGCGAGATCCCGCTGCCGACGCTGGGCGACAGCCTGCAGGACTTCGGCTCCGCCGTCAGCTACGTCCGCCGCTATGCGGTCAGCGCCATGCTGAACATCACCGCCGACGAGGACGACGACGGCAACGCGGCCACGGGCAACCACGTCGCCGACGCGCCCCGTCGCGACGACGGCCGGCGCGGACCGGCCCGTCCCGCCCCGGACAACAGCCGGGCGGGAACCGCAGCCAGGGCGGGACGGCAGGAGCCTGCCCCACGGCGGGACCAGGCCACGCCCGGGAACGACCGTCCCGACGGCACGGCCCGCCGCGACCAAGCCGACCCACCCCGCGGCACGATGCCGCGAGGCAGCAGCGGTGCCGCGTCCGCCCATGCGCCGTCGCAAGCGCCGCAACCGGCCCCAGCGAAATCGCGTGGCGATTTGCGCGAGGCCGACGCCATCCGGCAGGACGGGGAGGCGGCGGCACCGCCGACGTCCCCCAACCAGCCCGACGCCGTGCCGGCACAGGCCGCCTCCGCACCGCGGCAGGCGCCCGACGCACCGCGGCGGCGCAAGGACGAGGCCGCGCCGCCGTCGGCGTGGCGCATCCTGCGCCCGGGCAAGACAGCCATCACGGCGCCGGACGGGGCGGCGTGGCTGAAATGGTGGACGGACCTCGCCGCCAAGGCCGCGGCCGAAGGCAAGCGCGCCGAGCTGCGGGCGCTCCACGACGCCAACACCGCGGCCTGGGACGACATCGCGCTCGCCTCGCCCGAAACGGAGGCCGTGGTGGCCAAGGCCGCCCAGACCGTCCGCACCGTCCTCGACGGCTGAGCGGGCAAACACAGGCCCCGCCGCCCGCAGCACCTGACAGCCTGACCGCCCGGCCTCGTGCGCCGGGCCGGTTCCTTTTTCCCGCCTTCACCGCGCCTGCCGAACCCGTCTGCTCCGCGCAAATCGCCACGCGATTTCGCTGGTGCAGCCGGGCACTCGGCGCTTGCCCGAAAGGACCATCCCCATGCCCGACACGCCCGGCACGTCCCAGCTCACGCTGTCCTTGTTCGACAGCACCGCCCTGTCCGGCGGCCTCACCCTCGATGCGCCCATGGGCGGCCTGCGCTTCCGCGAGCCGGAGGGGGACGATCCCGACGACACGCCGCCCGCACCGGCGGCGGCGCGCGTGCCCCCGCGCAACTGGCGGCTGGTGGGCGAGCGCGCCCTGGCCCACGGCTGGAAGGCGCGCGCCGCCGACAACGTGGCCGCGATCCGCCTGGCGCAGGCCATCGCGGGCGAGGACCGCCATGCCACGGCCGAGGAGCAGGAGGCGCTGTCTCGCTTCACGGGCTTCGGGGCAAGCGAGCTGGTCCAGAGCCTGTTCCGCCGTCCCGGCGAGGCGTTCCGTCCTGGCTGGGAGGACCTGGGCACCGAGCTGGAGCAGATCGCGACGCCCGAGCAGATGGCCGGCCTGGCGCGCGCCACGCAGTATGCCCACTACACGCCGGAATACATCGCGCGTGCCATCTGGGGCGCGGTGACGCGCATGGGATTCGCCGGCGGCATGGTGCTGGAGCCGGGCTGCGGCACCGGGCTGTTCCTGGCGTTGATGCCCGAGACGCTGGCCGGCAAGACGGCGTTCACCGCGGTCGAGATGGACCCGTGCACGGCCGGGATCGCGACGCTGCTGCACCCTGACGCCTGGGTGAGGAACGAGGACTTCACCAAGGCGCGCATCGCGGAGACGTTCGAGCTGGCCATCGGCAACCCGCCGTTCAGCGACCGCACGGTGCGCAACAGCGACCCCGCGGGCAAGCTCGGCCTGTGCTTGCACGACTACTTCATCGCGCGCTCCATTGAGCGGCTGAAGCCGGGCGGCCTGGCGGCGTTCGTCACCAGCCGCTTCACCATGGACAAGAGCGACCGGACAGCCCGCGCGC
>CAXSHI010000194.1:0-8596 GCA_964236755.1 uncultured Acetobacteraceae bacterium | reverse complement strand
CACCGCCGCCGCAGCCTGACCGCACGCAACCGCGGCCCTCGCCGGATGGATACGCTCGGTTGGCATACCCGCCATGATAATGGTCTGATGGGCAACGGGCCAGCAAGCGGCTGTTGCCATCTCGCCTTCCGTCGAAGAAGTCTGGCCAACCTGCGTTGAAGCTTCGACACACACCGCTGTAGGCTTTACGCCATCCACTCGTGGGAAGGCCACGGCTTCATGAGCACGCAACAGCGCTGGCACCTCGGATGCCAAGCGTGCCCGTGCTCAGCCTGACTTCAGCGCCGCTATTGTGTCCAGTACCCGAACGATCCTCTCAGCGCCTTCCGGTGTTCGATCCCATAGGCGGCGGACGCTCGCCTCCAGTCGCACCCACGACGCGTCCTCCTTCTCCCGCGGTCGCCCAGGCGGCTCCATGCTAAGGCCAAGAACCTTGCAAATTTGCACGACATTTCCAGTGATCGTGCGGAAGTCGCCGTTGCAAATCCGGCCAACTTGGCTTGGGTGTACCGCAGCGAGCTTGGCTACACTTGCGTTCGATAGACCTCGCGCCTGTCGAGCTATCGTCATCCTCTCGGCCAGCATCGCGATCTCGGAAGTGGTTGCCTTCACGCCATGACACATGTAACGAGGCGTGCAGATTTGCAAGGAGCTTGCGATGGCTGAGGAGGTCCGTTTCTACCGCGCGAGCGACAAGCCCTATGGCGCGTTCAGCAACCTTTACCGGCGCCGTGTCAGGTTTGAGGGAGAAGTCTTTCCCACAAGCGAGCACGCCTACCAATCAGGGAAGGCCCGCAGGCCTGAGGTCAGGCGCTGGCTGATGGAGGCGCCATCACCCGCGCTTCTCGCAATGGCAGCGCACGGCTTGTACTACTGGGATGTGGCACCCGGCTGGTCAACGGCGAAATTCGACCGCATGCGGCAGGTTCTACGAGCGAAGTTCACTCAGCATGGCGATTTGCGTAAGCTGCTTGTAGCTACGGGCGATGTACGCCTTGTTGAGACGGCGACCATCGATAACGAGACCAACCGGCTGTGGGGCGAGGTCAACGGGATCGGCCGTAACATGTTAGGCTTGCTGCTGATGGAGGTCAGAGGGGAGCTTCGTCAGCGTTCGGCGCCCGACGAGCTGGTCCCATTGGCCGCTGAGTGAGTGTCCTAGCTGGCCTAGGCAGTGTCTTCGTGCCGCCCTAAGATGTCCCGGACATGTGCCGCGCCCCGCTCTAGGAACAGGCCACGCGCGCCGGAAAACGCGCAGTTCGCAGCGGCCAGTCTCTGTCCAGCGCGCACGCCATGCATCAAATGCTCGACTTTTATGTCTGATCTCGACGGTCCGGTGGTGCCAAGCAGCCAGTCGATAATTCCTATGCTCACCATGTCGCCCGCCCCACAGGTGTCAGCTACTGTGGATGCGGGCACCGCCGCGCTCCAGGTACGCGAGGTCCCCTTGCGCACTTCCAGCCCTCCAGCACCATGGGTCACGATCGCCACAGTGCCACTCGCGTCGACGCGCTCGTCGAGATCGGATCCAAGCCTGTCGGCCGAGTACTTCAAAATGGTGGTGAGGCGCAGCGCCTCGTCGAACAGATCGTCGTCACTCCTGTCGGAGGGCTCGAAGTAGACGATGGCGCCGGCATCATGGGCGGTCCTCATCGCACTTAGGATATTTGCGGAGAGGCGGTCGGCATAGAACACCGTGCAGGCAGCAATGGCCAGTGCGGCGGCCGCGATCTCATCACCGCCGATAGGATGATACCGCGGGAACTCGATGTTCGTCTCGCGACAAACGAAGCTGAAATCGTGCCGGCCGGAGGCTGTGTCCAGGTCCTGGGTGAGCATCGGCGATCGCAGGCCTGCGCGGAGGGCGATATAGGTGACATCGGCCCCGGCACGCCGGAACTCGCTAAGGAGCCGCTCCCCGGTCTCATCATGGCCCAGCGATAGCACCGGCGCGACCGCCCGGTGGAGCATGGCCAGCGAGACGAGTACGTTGCCGCAGGAGCCGCCGAGCGACTCTGCACACAGCAATCCATCCTCGTATAGACGATCAAGCACTGCAAAGCCGGTCCCGACGACCTCAAGATTATGGCACCTGCGCTGTGTCATGTTCACTTTATGTGCTCATTGAACGTTGTTGTCGAGGGTGATCGCAGTAATCTCCAGCCGTGTCTTTCCGCTTGCGTCCGTCCTGAGCGCACTGAGCAGCCGCACGAGCGCATCTGGACCGGTCGGGTCGGTCCCAAACAGCGACCAACACCCGCTGTGCCTCCCGCAGACCCTGCCCACGCTGATGCCATGTGGGTGGGATAGCATCTCGTTGTCGTTCCCGCACCTCGCGCCGCTGTCTCCAACGCAGATGACGCTTACACCCTCTCCCGCCCTCTCGCGCACAAGGTCCACGACAGCGATCTTAGACACAGTGGCAGGGAACAGATCGTAGCTGTGGCCAGAGCGCGAAACCTTGATCGCGCCGCTTGCGACCGGCCCGCACTCGGCGATCTCGCGTTCGAACTCCTCTGGGCGAAGCAGGCCGGCGAGGGGGATGGCAATCTGCACGCCGCTGTCGCGACCAGGATACGCCTTGTCGAACAGCTGAGGATGTGCGCGCAGCCATGCGTCAGTCTCAGCGACGAGCGGATTGCGAGGCGCCGGCTGGGCAACGATGTCGACGCTCAAGGGCTGGAGATATGCGCCGTTGTAGTAGCCCACGGGCACATGCGCGTGCATGTCTCTGGGGAGTGCTTCACGCAGCATCTCGCCGGCTGAGCCGCCACGGCCAGTCGCTATAGCAACGACGACTCCGGCACGATGGAGGCGTACAAGCTCGTCGATCACAGCCGCGGGGGGCGGGTCAAGGCGTGCATCGTTGGTGACGATTGTGCCGTCGTAGTCGAGGACTATCCCACCGATCGGCCGCGTCGCCATCGTCTCGAGACGATGGACTCCCATGCCGCACACTATTGTTTCGGAATGAGCAGGATCGTCACGAGCGAACAGCGCCGCCCGTTTCTGGCGTATGGCCCCGCCAAGTCTCGCGGACACGTCCCGGAGTGCGTTGCTCGCGTAGAGCGCACGCCCGAAGTCGCTAACGCCAGGCTTGCCCGGGTCGATCCCGACCGCCAGTCCGATCGCCTCAACTGCCACTAAGCCCTGAACGAGGCCGACCGCGTTCCTGAAGCGACCGCAGTCACCAAAGTCCATGGACGCACGGCGGACACCGGACGGGAGGGCTGCCGCGAGGTCATCCCACATCTGGCGTGTGTCGAGCCCAGTCAGCGCAAGTACGAAGGTGCGCGCCTCCCGGCGCTGCAGCCACGTATGCCGACCGTGCGCCAGGCTCCTGGGGTCCGTCCGTTGGACGGCACAGAGTGCCGTTTCCCATGCGGACGTCTCGATCAGCGCAGCGACAGCGGCGAGCTGCGGATCGGCGATGATGACCAGTGTATCATCCAGGGTAAGTGATGCCAGCATCTCCCGGGCCGTGCGCCTTGCTGACTGTCCGACAGCATCGCGCACTGAGGCGGCGAACGCGGGTGCGAGGTTGGGGCCGACAGGGTCCTCAGATGCAAGGTCGCAGGCAAGCAGGAGCGCGCCGGTCGCTGCAACGAGCGAGTGAGTGGCCAGAAAGCCGTCCTTCCTTTCAGCGACGGGCACAGTGTGGACTGTCGCGTTCGGCAGGGGACCAAGTGCCTGGACGGCCGCGCCGCCAGTGCCGCGGGTGACGAGGTCGATGCGGCCTGGCCTCCGGAGCCGCGCGGCATCGACCGCCGCAACGATATCGCCGTTGTCGGCAGCGGCGCTGAAGAGCCACAGGTGTTCCTCCGCTAGATCAGTCGCGCCCAGCACCAGCTCAATTGGCGTCGTGACGGTGGTGGACGCCCCGAGTAGCGTCTCGCGGCAACGCGCCAGGAATGCGGCAGTGATGGCCGACCCTCCAGACCCGACCGCGGTCACATGGCGGCCGCGTCCAGAGACGAGCGCAGCGGAGATTCCCGTGACATCAGCGTCCATCAAGAGCATCGCTGTCGCCGGTAGGCCGTCCAGCTTCTGTGCGAAGTGAAAGGTCATGGGGTCAGTTCACCGCGACGGTTTCAGGACCTACGAATCTCGGCTCCTCGCCGCCTGCAACTCTCACGGCTGAAGACCCGTGAATGGCTTCCTCTACGTCAGCGTAGGCGGGGCCAGCGAGGAGCAGGTGTACGACCATCTCGGGCGGCATTGCTGATGGATCATTGGCGGCGTCGAACTCGTAGCGGACAGTCTCCAGATACTCGACCCTAAGGTCGTGCTCGATGGCAGCCATCAGCGCGCCCGCAGCCATGACCTTGCTACCGACCGGCGAAAGGATGATCTGCGGCTCATAGATGCCCTCCACAGCCAGGTCATAACGTGCCTTGAGTGTTGACAAGGTCCGGTAGCAGTCAAGCGGGTTCCTCTCGGAGACGTAAACGATGTCGCGGGGATCGACGAACCACTCGTCGACGAGCCGGGACTGGTGCTCCACTAGGAGGGCGTCAGCTCGGCGAGGGTCGCGGGCTGGAAAGGGGACGATTGGGCAAATCTTGTAGCACTCACCGACGCTCCTGCCGATGCCGTCGAGCGTTGCACCAAGACCCTTGGTGAGTTGCGGCAACCACACGGTGGCCACCTTGAGCATGCCGCCGAATCCTGCGGTTCCGGGGAAGCCGCGCACAGGTGTCGGTCGGTCGCTCGGCTCACTCACGATGCAGTCGTCAAGTTCAGGGTTTGATGTGATCATCAGATGGAATGATCTTGCTGCCGTCCGCTCACAGGCTTCAAGCAGAACGCGAGCGGCAGGGAACCCGATCCCGATCGACAAAGCAGTGAGGTCAAGAACGACATCGGTGATGTCATCAGCCACATGGAGGGCAGACAGCGCGCTCGCGATCCGAGTGCCACCGACAGGCGCATCGTCATCCCCGAAAACGTTGACTCGCAGCACCGTGCAGCCTGGGAACAGCGCTTGCAATTCGGCCTCGTTTGCATCGGCATTCGCCACCAGGTTGGCATTCGGTTTGCCTCGCTCCTCACGAATGAAAAGACCAGTCACGCGCGCTGGCATCACAGCAGCCAGCATTTGACCGATATGCCGAGAGCGCGGGTCGAAGCCGGCCGCTGCCACAAACAAGCAGCGACGGTCGTTCCTTCCAAAGTACTCTTCAACGAACGTGGTCACGCCCTCGTCGAAGTGGGCAATGCAGTTGTCCCAGTGCTTTCGCATGGCCTCAGCCCGCCCGTTCGGCAAGATAGGCAACATTCCTCTCCAAAAAACCACCGCGGTGGAACGTCAGCCCGTGCGCGAGGCAGACAACGCCGCTGAGTTCAATGAGGCACCAAGACTTCCCGCCCTGGCCGTAGTCGCGTTGAACCGAGATCGCGCTGTGCGCGACCGCGTACTTAAGCACAAGCGCGAGCTCGTCGTCGCCGGCGAGCAATGGTTTGATCTCGTCCTCCAGCACCCCTACCGCGTTCGCTCCGGCCCCAAGCCGTGCGTTGGCAGCAATCGAGGCCATGCGGCAGTCGGTGGCAACTGCATCGACGAGTGCGCGCACCCGGCGTGCGAAGGCGAACGACCAGCCGTCCATGATATCGCGTGCCTTCTCAGTCAACGCGGACTGCTGTAGTGACGCCGGCAGTGCGGGCGGCTGGTTGCGGACCGCACGCGTCTCCATGCGGGCGACCAGCGACCCGGCCAACTGGAGAAAGAGTTCAGCATTTTCATTGCTCGCGTCGCATAGGTCGTCGAGGCCGTAGTGGAACGGGCGACCAAATTCTTCATTAAGGTGCAGCCGCGCACCCTCGGCAACGCCTGAGTTTGCCTTCAGCGGCGTGCTAGGGTCGGGGTCGATGTCCTCGAACAGTGACAAGGTCTGGCCCGAGACACGGTTCGCATACCGGTGAAGTAGGATGCGGCTCATTGCCAATGCGACCTCGCGCTCGCAGTCGCCAGAGCTAGTGCCTTCAAGATAGGACGCGACTAGCTTGTCAATCGACTTGCGCCGGGCAGCTCCAATGTCGAGCCGCTTCTGATCGCGAGCTACTGTTGCGGTGAGGTCATGAACTTTCGCATCTGACAAACGCGGCGGCTCATCGGGAACAAGGCGTCGAAACTGTAATGCATTGCGGTTCTTCAGGGCCTGAACCAATGGCAAGTAGCGGCTTGCCATGTCTGCAGCCATGCTCCGAAAAGCCTTGCGCTCCTGGTGCCGTTTGTCGTTGGGCTGCATGAACACATTGATGAAGTCACGGTCTGCCTTAAGGTTGTGAGTTTCGAGGCTCTCCGCTGAACGGAACACAGCGCCGGGGCTCAAAGCATCGAGGCGCATCATCATCCAGCGGCCAAAACGGATCTCGCGGCGGGCAAGCGCGGCGAACATCTGCTCGAACTGGTCGGGGTGGAGCGCATGGACGTCATCGAGCATAGCGAGTGGCGTTAGTGCGAGAGCTTCCCCCTGCCACTCTATCTCGATCTCGCGAATCGCCTCGAAAGGCTGATATGGTTCGAGGGCTTCGGGTGGCAAATCCTTTAGGCGAGGCGCTAACAGACCCGCACCGATTGAGTAGATGGCGCGTTGCACCTCGAGCGCGCGGTCACGGACCCCTCTGGCCGTTAGACCGCCTATCTGTTCAAGTTGGGCCTCGGAGGCATCGCGGGCGATGAACCGGATCTCGTCGAGCCCCCGGCCGGAAGCAGTGAGATTACGGATCAGGCCAAGCATCGTTCGTGCTTGGACAAGCCAGAGCGCAAGCTTGGTCTTCACGGCATCGTCGTAAGGCAGCTCCCAGAAGTCTCGGTATTCCGACTCCATCGGCACGCGCACTGCCGCGACTCGGGGCAGGCCGTTCTGGAGAAATCCAGCCTGTCCCAAGGCGTCGGCGAGACCGCGGTTGTCATCGCTGGTCTGGTCACGGAGGATGGTTTCAACAAGGCGGAACTCGGCCAGCATCGCAAGCATCGTCTTGCCAGTTCCAGGTGCACCAACAACCCTGACCGGCAGGTCGAAAAGATCGTCTCGCCGGGGGTGTCTTGCGAGGAAGGTGGTAAGTGGAGCAGGACTGACGATCGACAGAAACGACGTGTCATCCCTGATGTATTCGGTCGCGCGACGAAGGAACGGGTTGGCCATTGTGTCAACCGTGCCGGTCGCGGCGTCGAAACAACGGTGTCATGGCCGGTCCGTGCTCACCTGCCGTTTCTGCCCACAAGAGTGGGATGCTGTTATTCGGCGTGTTGTGCTCAAGTACCAGGGGTAGGGCGCAGTTCGCATATCCCAGCTTCATGTCTGACTGGCCTGCCTCGTCGCAGTGCTGCTTCAAGCGGATGTAGAGGCTGTGGTCGTAGTACTTGTCGCAGAGCGCTAGCATGGGCGCGTCGGTTGCTGGATCAAGTCTCAGGCTTGCCGGCAGCAGTGTACCCTGCGAAATCCTGATGTCACCGTATGTACGTTCTGTCCACTGCGTATTGGCATCCTTTACCCTTGCATCGAGCGCGTCACGCGCCTGCCCTGTGGAAATGTAATGGTGTATGTGCAGCGTGTAGCGGTCTGCAATCGGAAAATTGCCGTCGAGACTGGCCCGTGCTTGGCAAATAAGGTCATTAAACTTCTTGAGCTTCCCCTTCCATTCTCCGTTCACCATCCTGATGAACGTCGTGCCTGATGCGGTGAAATCCTCGATAAGAAAAACGTGTTCGAAGCGTGCGCTGCTACCCTCGACCGCACGCAGGTTCTTGCCAAGGTCCCTCCACTTGTCGGGATCAACGTTCATCATAGGGACTACCTGCTCCTGTGAGAGCCGTCCGGGATTTGCGCGACGCAGGATGTCAATGCGACTGCCATCGCTCATGCCGACGAACAGCGAGCGGCGCAGTAGTGAGCCGAAAGCTTGGGCGCCGGCTCGGCTACCCCATACCTCATGAGGCTGGACTCCCGCTCTGTCGGCGGCGAGCCTGCGAAGGTGTGGGGTTACAGTTTCGGGGACGAACGCCTCGATCGCGCGCTGCATCTCAGCTGTTGAGATGAAGACCAAGCGGTTCTTGACAAAGTCATATGCCACTGCGCGATCAGCGGGCTCAAACTGCTTAAGCCAAGTCGCGAGGTGTTCGACAAAGCGCGATCCGGCTCTGAAATCGGAGTAGTCGTCATATTTCGTTGCGGCCATAAGCTCCAGCCACGCATACTCGACCGTGGCCGTACTATCGCCGCCCCAGCCCATGATGCTGCCGATGAGGTTGAGGCCGAACCGGTTCACTGCTTGTGGGCGCTTTGGATGAGTATGTACGGCGCTATACGTGAGGTGGCGGGTACGTCTAGGATTCGTTGCTCCATCCCCTGAGTATACCTTGCCCAAGCGCGTGGGAAAGCACCTCCGCACACGGTGTCGGCGGCTAGGGCAACCGTGGTAGGGCGATGCCAGCACGAGCGTTGCGTCCTCAACGACTCTTGCTAGGGTGTCAACTTGCGATAAGCGCCATTCTCGCAAGTTGACCGTTGCAGGTTCTCAGTTCCCATCCCGGTCAGATGTCGCGCGTTCGGGATCGCGAGACTGCTGGCGCTGGCGTCAGGAAAGATGCCGA
>CAXSHI010000193.1:0-8616 GCA_964236755.1 uncultured Acetobacteraceae bacterium | reverse complement strand
TACTCGATCAGCCAGCGGGTGCGCGCCTTGCGGTCGCGCGCCCAGTCCCGGTGCCCGGTCAAGGCGCGCGCCTTGCCGAGGCGGGCGAGGTGCTGCTCAACCCGCCTCAGGGCGCGCCAGGAGGTCAGGATGGCGCGGGCTGATGGGCTCAGGCTCCGCGTGTCCGTTCGCCTTGGCCGCGGCCTTTGCCGGAAACGTGGACCCGGCCGCGCCGTGCCCGTCCTTTCCCGCCCTGTCCTGCGCCGTTGCGTCCGCGGCAAGCGCCTTGTCGCGGGCGTCCACCAGCAGGGTGCGGAGCCGGTCGGCGTCGAGCACCTTGTGGACGCCGGTCTCGACGACGAGCTCGCCGAGCCGGATCAGGTGGTCGCGCCGGAGCTTGTCCGCCTTGGCCTGCAGGGCCTGGAGTTCGGCGTCGATGTCGAGGGTCTTGCGTGCGTTCATGTGTGGTTTCCTGCGCGGGAGGGTTCCCGCGGGGCCAGGGTCCGGCCAGATGGCGCAAACGGCGAATGCGACGCGCGGGCATCTGCGTCAGCCGGTTTCCTTGCACGCGGCAATAGCGGCCTGGCCCTGTCCGGCGCCGCGGCTTGGCGTGTGGTGTGGATGGTCGGGATCACGTCTGGTCTCCTGGCGGGGGAAGTCCCGCAAGGCCCAGCGTCCGGCCTACCCTTGCGAACGGGCGCACCGATTTGCACCGCCGCCCAACTTTTTCAGCCGCGGCCGTGCCGGGCTCACCATGCCGGCGATGCCGGCACCGGCAACCGCGGACGGCCTGGCGCGATAACCAGGTGACTGCCTTTCCCCGGTTGCCCAGCCATTGTCTGCCATGCCTGGCGCCCACCATGGGTGCTGTGCGCCCCTCCGTTCGCCCCAGGCGGTCCGCTGCCGCGCGGACGCCGGTTCCGGCCTCGCCTGACAGCCGACCCGAGAGCCGCGTCAGTGGGGACCGGAGCGCAGCGGAGGTCATGTTCAATGCGCGCATATACAAAAGCTGCGCTTTTGCTTGCGGGTGTCCGGCGGGGGCTGGTACGGTATCCCCAGGCAGCGCGGGGCAGCTCCGGGTGGCGATCTACCACTTCCAGGCCAAGGTCATCAGCCGCCAGCAGGGGCGCGGCATCGTCGCGGCCGCCGCCTACCGGGCGGGCGAGTGCCTGTTCGACGAGGAGCTGGGCCGCAGCCAGAACTTCCTGGCCAAGGCCGGCGTGGTCCACTCCGAGATCATCCTGCCCGAGGGCGCGCCCAGTCGGTGGCTGGACCGGGAAACGCTGTGGAACGAGGTGGCCGCCGGCGAGGTGCGCCGGGACGGCGAGCAGCGCCGGAGCCAGCTGGCCCGCGAGGTCGAGATCGCCCTGCCGTGCGAGCTGAGCCAGGCCGAGGCGGTGCGGCTGGCGCAGGACTTCGTGCGCGAGCAGTTCGTCGCGCGCGGCATGGTGGCCGACCTGAACGTGCACTGGGGCACGGCGGGCGACGGCGAGGCGCAGCCGCATGCCCACGTGCTGCTGACCATGCGGGGGATCGACCCCACGGGGCGCAGGCGGCCGGAGAAGGTGCGGGAGGGGACACATGGCAAACGAGCCAACCGACGCCGCGATCCTGAGCGAGGCGGAGGGCGCGCACCGCACGTCGCGGACGACGTGGCGCCCGCGTCGGAGCAGGCGGGCTTCGGCCTGAAGCAGCGCGCCTGGAACGACCGGGCGCTGGTCGGGCTGTGGCGGGAGCGCTGGGCGGAGATGGCCAACGCGCGGCTGTGCGAGCTGGGCCACGACGTGCGGATCGACCACCGCTCCCACGCCGCCCGCGGCCTGGAGCTTGCGCCGCAGAACAAGATCGGCCCGGCGGCGGCGCGGCGCCTGCGGGACGGGAAGCCGGGCGACCGGACCGAGGAGCACCGCGCCATCGCGCGGGGCAACGGCGAGCGGCTGCTGGCCGAGCCGGGGCTGGCGCTGCAGGCGCTGACCGAGGGGCAGAGCACCTTCACGCGGGCGGACCTGGCGCGGCTGGTCCATCGGCAGAGCGACGGCGCCGCGCAGTTCGCGGCCGTCATGGCAGCGGTCGAGGCGTCGCCCGAGCTGGTCCGGGTCGGCGAGGACGGGCGCGGGCGCGCCCGGTTCTCGACGGCGGAGATGGTGGAGGTCGAGCAGCGCATGGTCGCCGCAGCGGTGGCGCTTAACACGCGCACGACACATAGGGTGGGGGACAAGCGGCGGCTGTCGGCCCTTGATGATGGCCGGCTCGGCGAGGAGCAGTGCCTGGCCTACCTGCACGTCACGCGGTCGCGCGACCTCGCGGTGGTGGTGGGGATCGCCGGCGGCGGCAAGAGCACGATGCTGGGCACGGCGCGGGCGGCTTGGGAGGGCCAGGGCTACCAGGTGCGCGGCGCGGCGCTGTCCGGCATCGCGGCCGAGGGCCTGGAGGGCAGCGCCGGGATCGCCAGCCGCACCATCGCCAGCTGGGAGCACGCCTGGGATGCGGGCAAGGAGCTGCTGACCAGCCGCGACGTGCTGGTGGTGGACGAGGCTGGGATGGTCGGCTCGCGCCAGCTCGGCCGGCTGCTGCGGCGGGTGCAGGAGGCCGGGGCGAAGCTGGTGCTGGTGGGCGATGCCGAGCAGCTGCAGGCCATCGGGGCGGGCGCGGCGTTCCGGGCGGTGGCGGAGCGGGTGGGGGCGTTTGCCATCACCGAGCCGCGGCGGCAGCGGCAGGGCTGGCAACGCGAGGCGACCAAGGAGCTGGCGACAGCGCGCACCGATCTGGCGCTGAGCCGCTACGCCGCGGCGGGCATGGTGCACCGGCACGACACGCGGGAGGCGGCGCAGGCCGCCGCCGTCGCGGGCTGGGACCGGGCGCGCCGGGAGAACCCGGGGCACAGCCAGATCCTGTTCGCGCATGAGCGGGCCGATGTGCGGGCGCTGAACGAGGCGGCGCGGGCGGTGCGCCGGGCCGCCGGCGAGCTGGGGCCGGACCACCAGGTGCAGACCGAGCTTGGGCTGCGCGCCCTGGCCGAGGGCGACCGGGTCTATTTCCTGCGCAACGAGCGCGGGCTTGGGGTCAAGAACGGCACCCTGGGCACGGTTGAGCGGATCGGGCGCACCGAGCTGGGGCTGGAGGATGCAAAACTGGCCGTGCGGCTGGATGCCGCGGACGGGCCGGGGCAGGGGCGCTTGGTTGAGGTGGACCTTGCCGCCTACGCCGACCTGGACTGGGGCTACGCCGCGACGGTGCACAAGAACCAGGGTGCCACCGTGGACCAGGCGCACGTGCTGGCCACGCCGGGCATGGACCGGCACCTGGCCTACGTGGCGATGAGCCGGCACCGCCACGCCGTCCAGCTGCACTGGGGCGGGGACGACTTCGGCGACCGGCTGCCGGCGGTGCTGGGCCGCGAGCGGGCGAAGGACACCACGCTGGACTATGGCGCGGCCGAGCCGGACCCCGTGGCGGCCTACGCCGAGCGGCGGGCGCTGGCGCCGCGGATGCCGGACAGCGCCATCGTCGTGCCGACCGCCCCCGCCGCCGGACAGGCGCCGGACCAGGCGCTGCCGCCGGTCCCAGGGCCAGCCCTGCCGCCTGCCGCCGCACCCCCTCCCGTGCAGGTGCGGCCCTTGGACGACGTGACGGCCAAGTTGCAAGCGTCGAACGAGCGCCTGGCGTCGCTGGCGCCGGGCAGCGGGCACCGGCTGCTGCAGGAGCGGCATGCGAGGGCGGCGTTGGCGCGGGTGCTGCCCGCCATGAGCGAGTCGCTGCAGGAGCTTGGGCAGGCGATGGCCGGGATGGCGCAGGTCCTGGAATGGCAGGCGTCGGGCAACTTGGCGCAGCGCATCGCTGAGGCGGTGACGGCAGCGTGCCAGGCGACCGGGACCAGCCTGGCCCTGGAACACGGCCAGGAACAGAACCCGCGGCGCGACCCCGGGCCGCCGGCGCCGGTGCTGCCGGCGGTGCCCTATCAGCCGGTCACGGCCGAGGAGGTGGCAGCTGCGGTGGATGCCGACGCGGGCGTCAGAGGGAGCCGCGACAACCTGGATTACACGCTCCAGCGGGCCTACCGCGATCCGTCCCAGGCCAAGGCGCAGCTTGCTGCCCTTGAGCAGACGGTCGGTGCCGCGGCGGTTGCCGGGCGCCTGGCGGAGAAGCCTGGCCTGCTCGGACGGCTGCGTGGCAGGACGTGGCTGGCCAGCGTTGACACCGAGGTCGAGCGGATAATGGCAGAGGGTGCCGTTTCCCGCATCGGCGATGTGCTGGCGAAGCAGCGCGACGCCGAGCGGAAGGCCGCCGACGCCTTCTGGCGACCCCTGGAGGAGTGCCGGCGGCAGGAAGCGGTCGAGGTACCGGGGCTGTCCGGCAGAGCGCTCGCAGCACTTGAGGCGGTGTCGCAGGCCGGGGCGGCGCCGGGCCGGTATGGCCTCATGCCCTGGGACGACCGCGCGCCCCGGCCGGACGAGATCGGGTGGGCGGCGCGGGTGGCCCCAGTCTGGGCCGCCATCAAGGTTGATGCGGAGCTGCATGGGGAGCTGCAGCGCTTCAGGGAGGCTGCCGGGCAGCGCCTGCCCATCCGCCGCGGCGACCGGCCCGACGAGGCCCTGGGCGGGCCGGCCGCGGCAGTGCGGACCTACGCCGACACGCTCTGGTCCGCCGAGAGCCTGTGCGTCCAGCATCCCCGGTTCCAGGCCTACGCCGCGGCGGAACCTGAGCGGCAGGCCCGGGCGGCACGCGAGGCCGAGGAGCGGCGGCGCCAGGCCGAGCACGAGGCGCTGGCGCCGGCCCGCGACCGGGTGACGCATGAGCGCCTGCAGGTGTGGTGGCGAACGAACCAGCCCAACTCCCACCTGTCTGTCCCTGCACACGAAGCCCTCCGCAAGAAGGCCGAAGCCATCGTGCGCGCCGAGGTTGAGGCGATGCCCGCGGCCGAGCTGCGGCAGGCCGCGGCCAAGCTGGAGCAGGCCGACCGGATCGCGGTGGCCCGGAGGCCCGTGCCACGGCCGGGACCGTCGCCTAGCCCGTTCTGACTAGCCTCCTGGGTCGGGTGTGTTACGTTTTGAAACCACCGTTTCGGCTTGTTACGTTTGCAGGGTGTGTTGCGGATGGTGTGGCGAAGAATTTGAGGGGGCAAAGGCCCTCTTGGTCGCCAGCGACGGCGATCAGGGGCAAAATCGCTGTAATGGGGGCGAGCTGGTTCATGTTGCCTTTGCTGAGGCCGCTTGAGAGAAAGGCCGGCGCTGGCAAGAGAGCGGTTCAGGGCTGATCATCAGTCCTCTTTTCGCTCACGCTTTGCTCGCTGATCCATAACCATGTTAAAAAGTTTACCGGCCTCTTCGACCGTCTGGGCCTCAACCTCTATGTCGCCGTCTTTAAGCCGCACCTTCCGGCCAGCCTTCATTTGCAGCCAAGCAACCAGAATCCCGGTTAGGACAGGTCCGAATGCAGTAGCGAGGATCGCAATTTCGCCGGTATAGCCCCCGACGGCATCAGCGGAGTCGAGCGTCATGAACGGCGCGTCGGTCTCGATTTTGTTTTTCTTCAAAGAGGCGATCACGTCTCTCAAACTAGCTTGACCCTGCACTGAGAATGCTTCCGGCTCGTCAGATGCATTTTTCAGATAGATTTTCAACTTCCCTGGATTGTTCCTCTGCCAGTCCGCTTCTTCATCGGCCCATCTCCTGGCGAACGCTCGAAAAGCTTCGTCTTTCCAGTCCGACACCACCGTCTCCCTTAGCATGTAATAAAAAGCATTATGATACGTGACCGGGCATTCTTGGCACGGGTTGTTCACACTCAAACCCTCGCTTGAGAGTGAACAGCCGGTATTGGTATTCTATTGAGACAGCCACTTTGCATAGGCTCGTACATCAATCATCGGAACCGTCGCGCTATTCTGTAACCTGGCAATCAATTCGAGTAGGAAGGCCGTTGCTGGTCTGCCGTTTGGAGTGATTGTGTATGCCCCAGCCTCATCACGGCCGTAAGTCCCATGTGCAGCAACACAGCCGAGGTCAAGGCGGCTGTCAGCATCGTCAGCGGTCAACGCCTTATCGAGAGCTTGTCCTAGCGCAGGACTCCATTCGCTTTCAAATGTCAAAAGTCCACCTAGAATGTGAGGCAGGAGTTTGGGTGGAAATGTGCCTCCAGCATGAGGGATCGGCAGGCTAGTTCGGTGTAGGCGCCGGACACTTGCAACCTTCTCTCGGGCATAGGCAACCTGATTTGCATCAATGCTCTGTTTGGCCTCGAATATAGCGTAGACACTCTCGGCAGGTATAACGGTCTGATCTTGAAAGTTGAATATGAATGGTGAATATTGCCGGTCGAACACTACTACGTCGATCTGCTGGCTGAACGTGCCGAGGCTGTCCACCACAGTTGCTCTGGCCGCTTGATATCGCTTAGGTAGGTAAAGCTGCAATAGTTCTAGCCAGACGTTTTCGCTTGCATCCCCTTTCATCACGGGATGGCCAAAAGCTGCTCGTGCTGTCCTCAATCGATGCTCGATTTCATCATGAAGACTGGATAGAAGCTGTGACAGCGACCAGCTCATGAAACGATTTCACCCCAAGTCTTCGCTGCGATGATCTGCACTGCGGCCGCTCTGACTTTGCTTTTCTCGGCGGCGGTGAGATCATCCGAAATGATGTTGTTGGTGTTTGCCGGATCGACAACGCGCGTATTTGAGAAGCTGTCACGCAAATACTCGAACACTTTCCAAGCGTTTTGAGACAGAGAGCCTTTTGCACCTGAGAGTGCATCAATTACCATCAGCTCCAAGTAGAATGAAGGAAAGTCTAAACCCTTCTGATTGCGCCATAGTTTGATAATTCGAATCTCTTGGGTGCGTCCACTCTGCGAGACGTCTCGAATGTGGGTAGCAACGTTCGTTTTGGTCCAAGTATCGGCCCTACGCCGGTAAAGGCTATGATCCTGCCCGCTGCTGTCCTGTCGTCTTGCCGGCACGAGATCGACATCATAGCCGTTAACCCTAGTATTGATCGAGACGTTCTGACGTTTGGGGCTGTATCCTTGCTGGGTCATCCTAGCAAATAGGCTTTCGTAGATGTCCCTTAGTGATGTGGTCGTGCCTTGCTTCAAAGACACGAACAAATCGATATCGGTTCCACTGTGATTGGCAGTCCCTTTCGCGAACGAACCGCTCGGGGAAACGTTCGAGAGTTGGCTGCCAGCCCACCCCCGAATGATTGGCATAAGCACGTCCTGCACGCTCCGCACGGGCGAGTTAGGGCCGGTATCAACGGCTTCGCGCCTTAGTATGCCCTGAAGATATAGATCGGCGCTCATGGTCAGACCTTCAATAAGTAGCAAAAAAGCTTGCCGCTTTCTCGGGGTCATACCCCCGGCGGTCGTAGAGCTTCGTCGTTGATGGATCACGATGCCCAGCCGCCTTCTGCACGTCCTCAAGCTGGGCACCGTTCTCCAGCGCCGTCGTGATGAAGGTCGCCCGCATCGAGTGAGCGGAGTAGCCGCGCGGCAGGCCGATCCTGGCCACGTGCTTCCTCACCAGCCGGTCAATTGCGTCCGGGTCGAGCCGGCCGGCTGGATCGTGCGCCTTGGCATTGCCACGCAAGGGGCGGAACAGCGGCCCGCCCAGGTCGTCGCCATGGCCGGCCAGCTCCAGGTACGCCCGGATGCGCTGCGCCGTCTGCGGGTGGATCGCCAGGGCGTCCCGCCGGCCGCCCTTGCGGGTCAGCCGCAGCGCGTCATAGCCGCGGTTCTGGTGCAGGTCGCCCACGGTGAGGCCGGCGATTTCCGCCCGGCGCAGCCCCACCTGCAAGCCCACGGAGAGAATCGCCCGGTCGCGCATCCCGGCCAGCGTATCGGCGGGCGGCGCGTCCAGCAACTTGCGCGCCTGCGCCTTCGAGAAGGCGGCGGTGCTGCCCTCCTCACGGTTGACGCTCGGCCGCGCCACGTCCGCCACGGGGTTGCGGCCGGCGCTGCCGTGCCGCACCAGGTGTTTGAACAGGCTGGACAGCGCGGACAGCCGGCGGCGCACCGTGGACGCCGCGGCGCCCTCCTGCTCGCGCATGATGCGCTCCCACGCGATCACAGCGCGGTGATCCACCTGGCGGAGCTGGTCGGGTGTGGTGATGCCGAGCGTCCGCATGAAGTGCGCCACGTCGAGCCGGTAGGCGCGGCGGGTGCGGGCGCTCTTCTGGCTGGCAAGCCACACCTCCTCCTCGGGGATAGCGGCCAGGGCGTCGAGGCTGGCGAGCTGGCCGGGACGGGTGGGCAGGATCGGTAGGGAAGGGGTCGTTTCCATCTACTTACCCTTACCACGTCTTTTGCACGTGATAAACCGGATTATCACGTGCTAATCGGACCCCGTTCGAACGTCGCGGCATCGCATCGATAATGCAGGCCGTTGGAGCGCGGAACAACGGGACAGGTGCAGTCAGGACCAACGTCAGGGCGGCGTGGTTCAAATCGTGGTAACACCCAAAATGAGAAGTCTTCTTACCTTCAAAGTTCTAACGGTTTCCGGTGTTGCCTGGAAATGATACTTTTGAACCACGCTGGACGGGATTTGGCAGTCTCGGGCCGGCAAGCGCTGGCCCCACTCTGGCTCAGCCTTGGACGGCTGCCTTCTGCGCGCTCTCCGCCAGGCTGCTGGAGTACTCG
>CAXSHI010000192.1:0-8868 GCA_964236755.1 uncultured Acetobacteraceae bacterium | reverse complement strand
GCATGATCGAGCAAGGGATCGACTTGGGACGCGTCGTCCACGTCCTTGGAGGTCAACGTAGCAGCCACGATCCGGCCGGTGCCGGCGTCCACGCCCAGGTGCAGCGCCCGCCACGACCGGCATGTCGCCGTCCTGTGCTTCTTCACGCAGCCACCTGCCCTTGCCGCACAGCTTTCAGGCCCGTGCTGCCCACCAGCAGGTGCAGGGGCTCGGGATCAGCCCCAGCGCCGGCGTTCCCCGGCCGCGGCACGTCCAGCGTCGCCGCACGCCGGCTCAGCGTTGTATGGTCTGGCACGCGCAAGCCGAGGCCGAGCAGGCCGACGATGGAGCCGAGCAGCCCCTCAGCCTACCGATACGCGAGGCGAAACACCGCCCGTATCGTCAGCGCCGTCAGGTTTGCGAGGGGCGAATACCAGGGCTGGCCACCGCGCATCATCCGTGGCGCGGCCACCCACGCCGAGATCGCCTCGTCGGTGAACCATACCGTTAAGCTGCCGCGCTGGCGCAAGCTGGCGTCGTAGGCTGGCCAGTTCGTCACCTTGTGCTGCTGCCGCGGGATGTGGTGGCGGCGATCCTGGTTCAGCTTGAATGGCAAGATGGGCATCCGGTGTTTGGGAGGGTGATCCCCTACGTCACCCTGTGCCTCAGCACCACCGCCCGATCCATGCACCACGCTAGCGGATGCCTCAAACCGGTTGCAGGACGAGATGGCCTGCCGACACCTCGTCGTAGATGGACGGCGGCGGCTTGACGCCAATCGGCAAGATCGGTGACGGCAAGGGCCGGTATGCGCGGTCGTCGGCCTTGCGGCGCTGCGCTGGGTCGGCGACCGGCACGGCGGCGAGCAGCGACTTCGTATACGGGTGGCGCGGGTCCTCGAACACCGCCGCGCGCGGCCCGATCTCGACGATGCGGCCGAGATGCATCACCGCCACCTGATGCGAAACACGCTCGACGACCGCCATGTCGTGGCTGATGAACAGGAACGACAGGCCCAACTCGGCCTGCACCGACATGAGCAGGTTCAAGACCTGCGCCTGCACTGAAACGTCGAGCGCCGAGACCGACTCGTCGGCCACGAGCAACTTTGGGCCGGGAGCCAGGGCGCGCGCGATTGCCACCCTCTGACGCTGGCCGCCGGAGAGTTCGTGCGGGAAGCGGCGGATGAAGTCGCGCGGCAGTTGCACGCGGTCGAACAGGTGGGCGACACGGTCGGCCGCGTCGCTGCCTGAGGCGATGCCGAAGTTCGTCAACGGCTCCGCCACCTGGTCGCCCAGCCGCCGGTATGGGTTGAGCGAGGCGAACGGGTCCTGGAAGATCATCTGCATGTCGCGCCGCGTACGCCGGAGTTCGTGCCGGCTGAGGCGGCGAATGTCGTTGCCATCCATCCGGATCTCGCCGCTTTCGGCTTCGATCAGGCGCAGGATCGAACGGCCGCAGGACGACTTGCCGCAGCCGGATTCACCAACGAGCGAGAGCGTCTCGCCCTTGGCGATGGTGAAGCTGACGTCCTCGACGGCGTGGACGTTGGCGACCCGCCGCCGCAGCACGCCGCTGCGGACGGGGAAGCGCGTCGCGAGGTGCTCAACCTCCAGCAACATCCGGCGCCTGGTGACAGGGCCTTGAGCGGGCGCCTCGTCACCTGAGGTGCGCGGCGTGGCTGCAACAATTTCAAAGGCGCGAGGCATAGCCGTGACGGTCCCGTCCAGGGTACGCATCGGCATCGGCCCCGGCTGGCCGCGCATCTCGCCCAGGCGCGGCACGGCGGCCAGCAAGGTGCGGGTATAGAGTTCGCGCGGGGCCGCGAAGATCTGGCCAACCTCACCCTGCTCGACCAGGGAGCCGCGATGCATCACGGCGATCCGGTCGGCCATTTGCGCCACCACCGCCATGTCGTGGGTGATGAACAGCACCGCCATCCCGGTCTCGCGCTTGAGCCGGTCAATCAGCGCGAGGATCTCGGCTTGAATGGTGACGTCGAGCGCGGTCGTCGGTTCGTCGGCAATCAGCAGGCGAGGGCGGCAGGCCATCGCCATGGCGATGACGACGCGCTGGCGCATGCCTCCCGAAAGCTCGTGCGGATACTGGTGCAGCCGGCGTTCCGGCTCCGGAATCCGCACCTCCGCCATTAGTTCGAGCGCACGGGTGCGTGCCGCGGCGGCGGACAGGCCGCGATGGGCCTGCAGACCGTCATACAACTGCCGGCCGATCGTGAAGACCGGGTTGAGCGACGTCATCGGCTCCTGGAAGATCATGCCGATTTCGTTGCCGCGTATCCCGCGCATAGTGGCCGGGTTGGCGGCGGCGAGGTCGGTCACGCGGCCATCGGCGCGTGAGAACGCGATCCGGCCGCCGGCAATCCGGCCGCCGCCGAACTCGACAAGCCGCATGATGGCGAGGGATGTCACCGACTTGCCCGAACCGCTCTCGCCCACGATGCAGAGCGTCTCGCCGGGCCGCACCTCGAAGCTGACGTCGGCGGCGGCAACGACCCGGCCGCCGCCAGTCTCGAACTCGACCCGTAGGTTCGAGACGGCGAGAATCGGTTCGTCGCCGCGGACCGTCATCGCGCCCTCGGGTCGAGGATGTCGCGCAGCACGTCGCCGAACATGTTGAACGCGAGCACCGTGAGCGCGACCGCGACGCCGGGCACGAGCGCGGTCCAGGGCGCCACGTCGAGATAGTCGCGGGAGGCTTGGATCATCAGTCCCCAGGAGGATTGCGGCGGTTGCGTACCCAGGCCGAGGAACGAAAGCGCGGCTTCGGCGAGGATGGCGAAGGCCAGGCTGATCGTCCCCTGGACGATGACGAGCGGCAGCACGTTCGGCAGCACGTGGCGCACGATCATGGCCAGGTCGCCGGTGCCGCCCGAGCGCGCCGCCTCCACATAGGGCATCTGCGCCACGCGCAGCGCCTCGCCACGGACGATCCTGGCGAGGAACGGGGTGAACGCCACGCCGATCGCAATGATGGTGTTCGGCACGCTCGGGCCGAGCATGGCGCTGATCGTCAGCGCGAGCAGCAGCGCGGGGAAGCTCAGCAACGCATCCACCAGGCGCATGAGGACCAGGTCGATCCAGCCGCCCAGGTAGCCGGAGGCGATACCGAGCGGCAGGCCAAAGGCCACGCTGATCCCGACCGACGCCGCGGCGATCGAGAGCGACGTGCGCGCCCCGAGCAGCACCCGGTAGAACAGGTCGCGCCCGAGCTGATCGGTGCCGAGCCAGTGTTCGGCACTCGGCGAACGCAGCCGCAGCGCCATGTGCATCTGCGTCGCCAGGCTGGCCGGTACGACGAATGGCGCTGCGACCGCAACGGCTACGACAACGACGATGATGGCCAAGGCAATGGCGCCCTTGGTCGGAAGCAGGCGGGGCAACGGCTCAGCCCGTGCGAATCCGCGGATCAACCGCGAGATAGATGAGGTCAACGGCGAAGTTGATGAGCAGCACGACGGTGGCAATCGCGAAGACCGCCGTCTCGAGCAGCGGCACGTCGCGGTTGAGCAGCGCCTGGTAGGTCAGCCACCCCATCCCCGTGTAGTTGAACAGGGTTTCAACGACGATGATCGAGCCGAACAGGTAGCCAATCTGCAGCCCGGCCACTGTCACGATCGGGCCGACCGCGTTGGCCAGCGCATAGCGCCAGACCACCGCATGTTCCCCAAGGCCCTTGGCGCGGGCCACGCGGATGAACTCCTGGTTGAGGATGCCGGTCATGGTTGATCGTGTCACCCGCGTCAGGTGCGCCATCAAACCGAAGCCAAGCGCCAGCGAAGGCAGCAGCGCGTGCGACAACGCCCCGAGCGGGTCGGCGCCAGGTTCGACGAAGCCGCTCGAAGGCAACCAGCCGAGCGTTCGCGCAAACAGCAGGATCAGCAGTATGCCCCAGAAGAAATCCGGCAGGCTGATGCCGAACAGCGCGCCGGTAGATGCGGCCGTATCCTGCCAGCGGTTGCGATGAACGGCGGACCAGACGCCCAGCGGTATGGCGCCGGCGAGCGCGATGGTCATGGACATCACGACGATTAACGCGCTTGCGGTCATCTTCTGCAGCAGCAGCGGCCCGATCGCGACCTTGAACATCAGCGACTGGCCGAGATGCAGGCTGAGCAGCCCGCGCATCCAGCGCAGATACTGCACCCACAATGGATCGTTCAAACCCAAAGTCTGCCGCAGGCCAGCGAGCGCCGTCGGATTGCTCTGGGTGCCGAGCACCATCATCGCGACATCGCCGGGCAGGATGTTCACGACGGTGAACGTCACGACCGAAATGACGACCAGCGTGATGACGATTGAGAGCACCCGGCTCAGAAGGAAGTTCATCGCTCCTCGGGCCGGACTGCGCCCGGAAGGGTCACGTGCTCAGCCAAGTCTTGTGGAAGCTGAGGCCGCTGCCGTTCGGCTGGACCAGGGTATCGAGGCCGCCAACACGCTTTTGCGCCCCGAGGGTACCGTTGCGGAACCAGAGGATCACGTCATGGGTTTGATCGAAGACGCGCTGCTGCACCTGCTTATACAGCGCGGAGCGCGCGGCCAGGTCCACCGTCTCGCGGGCTTGCTGCGTCATACGATCAATCTCCGGGTCGTTGACGTTGCGGTAGTTGAATGCGCCCTTCGAGTTCCAAAGGCTGTAATAAAGGAAGTCCGGCTCCCAAAGCCCGAAGAAGTTCATCATGGTGATCTGGAAGTCGCGGTTGGTCCAGCATTGGCTAAGCCAGTCGGCCCAGGTGAGCTGCTCGATCTTCGTGTTGACGCCGGCCGCGCGGAACCACTCGGCCATGATCTGCGAGGCATCCACATGGTAGGGGTAGTTGGTCGTGACCTTGAAGGTGAGGTTAAGCTTGCCGGGTCCGTAACCTGCCTCGGCGAGCAGGGCGCGCGCCTTGTCCAAATCCTGTGGCCGGTTCGTCAGCGCGGCGTCATACGAGTTCGAGGTCGGGAAGCTCGGCGAGGCGGTCAGCTTGCCGAGGTTCCAAAGCGCACCTTGCAGCAGCTCGGCTTTGTCAATCATCAGGTCGAACGCCAGACGGACACGGCTGTCGGCGAAAGGCTCGAACTTGTGGTTCATGTTCAGGAAGTCGAAGTTGAGCGGAAACCAGTCGAACGTCTGCAGCTTGCCATCCTTGCGGACCGCGTCCACCCGGTCGGCCGGAATATCGTTGATGACGTGCAGCTCGCCCGTCTGCAGCCCGGTCAGCCGAACCGTCGGCTCGGTGACCTCGCGTTCGATCACCCGGTCGAGATACGCGGGTCCCTCGAAGTAGTCGTCGAAGCGGGCCAGCTCGGTTTCGTGGCCGAATTCGCGGCGAACGAACTTGAATGGCCCGGCGCCGGTGGGTGTCTGCCCCTGGATGTCGCCGGACCCCGCCGGCAGGATCGCGCCGGCGCCGAGTTCGGCGATGCGGCTGAGGAACGGCGCGTTGACCCGCTTCATCTTGACGACCACCGTGCCCGGGTCCGGCGTCTCGATGCTGCCGACGTCGCTGAACACCTCGAAGTTCACCGCACCGGTCTTTGGGTCACGGCAGCGCTCGAAGGAATACTTGACGTCGCCCGAGTCCATCGTCTTGCCGTTGTGGAACTTAACCCCCTGCCGCAGCGAGAACGTGTACGTCAGCAGGTCCGGGCTGGTGGTGAACCTCTCGGCCAGGGACGGCACGATGTCGAGGTTCGGAGCGGGCTTGACGAGGCTGCAATGTATGTTCTGCAGCACGCGCGTGCTCGCTGCCGCGCCGGCCTGGTGGATATCGAGGTTCTGCGCGGTCTCCGAGTGACCCCAGATCAAGGTCCCGCCGCGTGTCGGCGCGGCGTGCGCCAGCGCCGGCAGGCCGAGAACGCCCGCGCCGGTAACTGCGGCGCCGGTAACTACGGCTGTGGAAGTCAGGAAATCGCGGCGAAGCATGATCTGGTCTCCTATCGCAACGGGATGGGCGGGGCTTAAGCGGCGAAGGTGGGGCGCTCGGCAGCGACTCCGAGCGTGCGTTCTAGGGCGATGCCAAGGTTGAGCAGCCGCCCTTCATCGAACAAGCGGCCCCACAGGGAGATGCCCTGCGGCACGCGGAACGTCCGGGTGGCATCGTCCGGCTCGCCCGTCGTGAGCTTACCGCTGCCCAGCGAGGCCTGGCTGCGCGTGCCCAGCTCCAAGAAGCCGGCGCGCAGATGCAGGCAAGGGTGCCCGGTGAAGTTGCTCGCGATCAGCATCGGGCCGGTCGAATACGGACCGATCAGCGCATCAACCTCGCGGAACAGGCGGTCCAGCGCGAGCATCACTTGATAGCGCAGCCGGTCGAGCTGCACGTGGTCCACCGCGGAAAGAAAGCGCGCCTTGCGGAACGTATTGGGCCAGGCGCCCGGCTCCTGCCAGGTCAGCATGTCATCCTGGCCGGACAGGGTAAGCCCCTCGAACGAGGCCGCCGCTTCGGCGTAGAGCACGTTCATCAATGCGTCGTAGGGGAGGTCCGGCAGCGACGCCTCGACCACCTCCACGCCGAGCGCGCGCGCTGCCGCCAGTGCGGCATGGTCCACCGCCGTCGCACCTTCGCCGAACGCGGCCGGCAAGTAGCCGAGGCGCATCCCGGCAACCGGCGCCGCCGCGTCGAAGTTGAAGGGTTGGCCGATTGACGACCGGTCCGCCGGGTCGAAGCCATTCAAGGCCTGCAGCACCATGGCGGTGTCCTCGGCTGCGCGGCAGATCGGCCCCACCTTGTCGAGCGACCAGCACAGCGCCATGCCACCCGCCCGCGACACGCGGCCGAAGGTCGGCCGCAGTCCCGTCGTGCCGCAGCGCTGGCTTGGCGACGTGATGGAGCCCAGCGTCTCGGTGCCGATCGAGAAGCCGCACAACCCGGCGGCGGTCGCCGACGCCGACCCGGCGCTCGACCCGCTCGATCCCTCGTTGAGGTTCCACGGGTTGCTGGTGCGCCCACCATACCAGATGTCGCCATAGGCCAGTGCCCCGACCGTCGTCTTGCCGAGCAGGACCGCACCGGCCGCGCGCAGCCGGGTCACGATTTCCGCGTCACGCTCCGGCACGCGGTCCCGGAATGGCTCGGCTCCCCAACCGGTGACCAGGCCAGCCGTGTCGAACAGGTCTTTCAGCCCATACGGCACACCATGCAGTGGGCCACGCCAGACATCCGACGCCAAGAGTTGGTCCGCGGCGTCCGCTTGCGAGAGCGCGAGGTCCGGCGCGACCACGGCGAAGCACTGCAAGCGGCCGTTGAGCCTACCGATGCGCGATAGATAAAGCCCGGTGAGCCGCCGGCTGCTGAGCGCTCCGGTCCGTATCCAAGCCGACAGGTGCGTGAGCGGCGCAAACGCGATCGCCTCCTCGTCCGATGGGCACGGCGCATCAACGACGCCGTAGCGGATCGGCGCCTGCGCGCTGGGCAGCGGCGTGGTCGGCAAGCGCGGATCGAAGCGGCTCGCCATCGGCACGTCGTTGCCAAGCGACGCGCGGCGGCGGGCGAGGGCAGAGGCGATCTGGCCTTCCAGGTTGCCGACCATCTGGGCGCGTTCCGCAGGCGTGTAGCTTACGCCGAGCAGTTCCTCGGCCGCCGCGATGCCCTCGGTCGTCACCATGCGAAGCGGCTCAGCTTTGGCGTCCGAACTTGGTCAACCGAGGCCGGCGCTCCAGTTCGGCCTCGCCGGGACGCCTCGATGCGGCGCCCGCCAGCGCCTGGCTTGGATAGCGGTGGCTCTGGTCGAGCACCGCCTCGTATCGCTCCGGCCGGCGGTCCTGCAGCAGGTTGAGGCCGAAGAACGCCTCGGTGCGCGATTGCAGGACCTCGTGATGCAGGTCGGCGCGATGCACCACCAAGCCCTCGTCCGCTCCGAGCGATGCCACTACCTTGCCCCGCGGATCGACGATCTGCGAGCCGCCGTAATAGTCCACGCCCTGCGAGTAGGCGCCGGTCTCGCAGTGGTTTGAAACCACGATCCAGAACTGATTAAAGAAGGCGTTGCTCTGCGCCGCCAGGTCCATCGCCCAGCCGTGATAGTCACTGCTGCGGTCGTACCCCTTCATCGGCCAGGCTGTGGACATCAACGCGACCTCGGCGCCCTTGACGGCATAGGTGCGCAGCAGCTCCGGGAAACAAAGGTCATAGCAGATCAGGCTCGCCAGCGTGCCATGGGACGTCGGGAAGACCGGGGTCTCCTCACCGGGCGAGAAGTAGGGGAACTCGAACGTGTTGTGCAGCTTGCGATAAACGCCGATCACGCCCTCCGGCCCGATCAGCGCGGTCGAGTTGTAGATCGCATTCCCATGCAGGGCGCGCTCGGCCAAGCCGAGTTGGATCAGTATGCCGTGGCGGCGGGCGAGCAGGGCCAGGTGGTCGGTGGCCGGGCCAGGAATGGTCTCCGCCTCGCGGAAATAGTATTGCTTCTGTTCGGCGGCAGCCTTGGATCCAGTCGGCAGCGCGAAGTCGGCGTAGCCCTGCAGGCCAGCCTCGGGGAGGACCAGGATGTCCACTCCCTGCCTGGCCGCCTCATCGATCAGGTCGCAAAATCGCGCGAGATTGCGCATCTTGTCGTGGACGATCTTCACATTGGCCGCAGCCAGCGTCGTTTCAGCCATGATGCGGTCCTTCGCGTGAGGCGGCGCCAAAAGACAGTGACCCAGCCCGGTTCAGCTAGCTTGACCGACACCCTTCCAGAGCTTGCTGCACCGCGTCAACACTTCAGTCCCGCTTAAATGAACTGTATCCGGGACCGTCCGACGTCCGAAATGTGGGCGTGGTTCAGAAACTGCCCTTTTTGGGTTACACAAGGTGTGCGGAAACCTCGGCCTGTGAGGGTCGGATTTCGTTGGAGGCTCACTGGTGCACCTTCGGGCTGCCGGGTGCTGTCTTGGAGATTGGGATAT
>CAXSHI010000191.1:0-8880 GCA_964236755.1 uncultured Acetobacteraceae bacterium | reverse complement strand
ATCTGGAAGGGCCGCAAGGGGGCGTTCGGCGCGGTGGGGCGGATCAGCCCGGACTACCTGTGCATGGACGGCACCATCCCCACGGGGCAGCTGCCCTTCGTGCTGCGGCGGATCGGCGAGATGAGCGACGCCTATGGCCTCAAGGTCGCCAACATCTTCCACGCGGGCGACGGCAACCTGCACCCGCTCATCATGTTCGACGCCAACCTGCCCGGCAATTTCGAGGAAGCGGAGGCGTTCGGCGCCGACATACTCAAGCTGTGCGTTGAGGTCGGCGGCTGCCTCACCGGCGAGCACGGCGTCGGCGTCGAGAAGCGGGACCTGATGCGGGTGCAGTTCACCGACATCGAGCTGGACCAGCAGCGGCGGATCAAGTCGGCGTTCGACCCGGACTGGTTGCTGAACCCGAGCAAGGTGTTCCCGTTGGTCGATCCGCCGGTGGCGGCCCCCCTGCCCGTCGCCGCCTGAGGCCGGCCGCATGAGTGCCGCCTTGGCACCGGCGCACGAGGGCGGGATTGTGGACGCGGTCCTCGCCGCCCATGCCGCGAAGGAGCCGCTGCTGATCCAGGGGCGCGGCACCAAGGCCGGCATGCTGCGCCCGGTGCAGGCGGCGCGCGGGCTGTCCACGCGCAACCTGAAGGCGGTGTCGCTGTATGCGCCGCAGGAGCTGATCATCTCGGCCGGCGCCGGCATCGCCATCCCCGAGCTGGAGGCGAAGCTCGCGGAGGGCGGGCAGGGCCTCATCGCGGAACCCCCGGACCTGTCGGCGCTGCTGGGCACGGAGGCGGGCGTGCAGACGCTGGGCGGCGTGGTGGCCACCAACCTGTCGGGGCCGCGCCGGGTCGCCTGGGGGGCGATGCGCGACCACGTGATGGGGGTGCGCGCAGTGAACGGCGCGGGCGAGGTGATCCGCTCGGGCGGGCGCGTGCTGAAGAACGTCACCGGGCTGGACCTGTGCAAGCTGCTGACCGGCAGCTACGGGACGCTCGCGGTCATCACCGAGGTGACGCTTAAGGTGCTGCCGCGGGCGGAGCTGACGGGATCGCTGCTGCTGCCGGGCTTGGACGCCGTGCAAGGCGTGGCGGCGCTGTCGGCGGCGCTTGGGTCGCCCTACGGCGTGTCGGGCGCGGCCTGGCTGCCGGCCGACGCGGCGGAGCGGGTGCCGGCACTGGCCGGGCGCGGCGCGGTCGCGCTGGTGCGGATCGAGGACTTCGCCAAGAGCGTCGAGTACCGCCTGGGCCGTCTGGGCACAGGCCTCGCGCAGTTCGGCACGGCCGTGCTGCTGGACGACGCGGCGAGCCGCGCGGCCTGGCAGGCGGTCCGCGACGCCGTGCCGCTGCGGGCCGAACCCGGCGACGCCGTGTGGCGCGTCTCCGTCCGCCCCTCGAACGGCCCGGCGGCGCTGGCCGCCCTGGAGTCCGCCGGCGCCCGCGGCTTCCTCGACTGGGGCGGCGGCCTCGTCTGGGCGGCCGGCCCCCCTGCCCTGCACGAGCGCGTCACTGCCGCGGCGCTGGCCGGGCGCGGCACCTGGACCGTGCTGCGCGCGCCCGAGCCGATGCGCGCCGCCGTGGACGTGGTGCCGCCCGAGGCGCCGGCGCTCGCCCGCATCACCCGCCGGATCAAGTTCGCCATGGACCCTGCCGGCATCCTCAATCCCGGCCGGCTCTACGCCGGCGTGTAGGACATCATGCAAACCAACTTCAGCGCCGAACAGCTCGCCGATCCTAACACCGCTTCCAGCAACCAAGTGCTGCGGACGTGCGTGCATTGCGGCTTCTGCACCGCCACCTGCCCGACCTTCGTGCTGCTGGGCGACGAGTTGGACAGCCCGCGCGGGCGCATCTACCTGATCAAGGACATGCTGGAGAGCGGACGTCCGGCGACCGAGGAGGTCGTGCGTCACGTGGACCGCTGCCTGTCCTGCCTCGCCTGCATGACGACGTGCCCGTCCGGCGTGAACTACATGCACCTGGTTGATCACGCGCGGGAGTACATCGAGAACACCTACACCCGTCCCTGGCACGAGCGGATTTTGAGGAACGTGCTGCAGCTTGTGCTGCCGCGCCCGGCGCTGTTCCGCATGGCGGTGCTGGGCGCCCGGGTGGCGCGGCCGGTGCGGCGGCTGATCCCGCGGGGCAGCACGCTGGGCGACCGGATGCGCGCCATGCTGGACCTGGCGCCGGCCAAGCTGCCGCCATCGAGCGCCATGCAGTCGCCGCAGGTGCACAAGGCGGAGGGCACGCAGCGCGGCCGGGTCGCCCTCCTGGCCGGCTGCGCGCAGACCGTGCTGGCGCCCTCCATCAACGAGGCGACGATCCGCCTGCTGACCCGGTTCGGCATCGAGGTGGTGATCGCCCGCGGCGTCGGCTGCTGCGGCGCGCTGACGCATCACATGGGCCGGCACGACCCGGCCATGGCGAGTGCGCGGGCCAACATCCAAGGTTGGACACGGGAGATCGAGGGCGACGGCCTCGACGCCATCCTGGTCAACACCAGCGGCTGCGGCACCACAGTCAAGGACTACGGCCACATGTTCCGGTCGGAGCCGGCGGAGTGGGCCATGAAGGCGGAGCGCGTCTCGACGCTGGCGATGGACATCTCGGAATACCTGGCGACCCTGGACTACGCGCCGACCCGGCCGGCGCCGGGCCTGCGGGTGGCCTATCACGCCGCGTGCAGCCTCCAGCACGGGCAGCGCGTGCTGACCCAGCCGAAGGCGCTGCTGCGGCGCGCGGGCTTCACGGTGCTGGAGCCGGCGGAGGGCCACCTGTGCTGCGGCTCGGCCGGGACCTACAACCTGGTGCAGCCGGAGATTGCCGGGCGGCTGCGGGAGCGCAAGCTCGCCAACATCGCGGCGACGAAGCCGGACCTGATCGCCGCCGGCAACATCGGCTGCATCACCCAGCTTGCGGGCGGCGTGCCGGTGATCCACACGGTGGAGCTGCTGGACTGGATGGCGGGCGGCCCGGTGCCGGTGGGGCTGCCGGAAGCCGTGGCCGTGCCGGCCTGATGCTGCGTCAGGCGGCGCTGCTGGCCTTGCTGGCCGGGCCGGCGTTCGGCCAGGTGCGCCCGAACGCGACGCTCGACACCCTGCTCACCGCGCTGCGCGTCGCGCCGAGCGAAGAGGCCGCCGCCGCTCTGGAAGCGCAGATCCGCACGCAGTGGGTCGAGGCCGCCAGCCCGGCGCTCCGCCTGCTGCTGGTGCGCGGGTTGCGGGAGATCGGGGATGGGCAGCCGAACGACGCGGTGGACAGCTTCGACGCGGCGCTCGACCTCGATCCCGACCTGATCGAGGCGTGGCGCGGCCGGGCGCAGGCGCGGGCGCGGCTGGGCGACGCGGCAGGCGCGGTGCGGGACATCGGGGAGGTGCTGCGTCGCGAACCCCGCAGCTTCGCCGCATTGCAGGACCTGTCCCACATGGCGGAGGCGCGCGCCGACTGGCGCGGCGCGCTGGCGGCGCATCAGAAGCTGCTGGAGATCGACCCGCGCAGCCCCGGTGGCCAGGCGCGGCTGCGTGACCTGCGGCGGCGGGCGCTGGGGGACGACACCTGAGCCGGCAGCTTGTTCGTCCCGTCTCAGCCCCATGCGCCAAGGCGCATGGGACGTCACTGCCGAACTGAGCGTGGGATCAGCAGGAAGCAACCATTATGTCCGGCACTTCTCACGTGCATATCGGGGCTCCGCACCTTTTCGATCAGGAACCGGCCTTGTTCGCGCGGGCACTCGGCGCCAGCCACCGCTATCTGGAGTTTGGAGCGGGCGGGTCCACCTTGTCGGCGATCAGGCAGGGTATCGGGATGATGGTTGCCGTCGAGTCCGACCCGGCCTGGATCAACGCCTTGCGGAAACACCCCGAGGTCGCCGAGGCCGTCAGTGACGGCAGGCTCGGCATCGTGCACGGGAACGTCGGGCCCGTCGCGCCTTTGGGCTATCCGCATGACCATGCGAGCGAGAAGCCGGACAAGGCCCGGTGGCCAGGCTACATCCGGGCCGGATGGCAGGAGGTGTCCAGGCGGGGCTACGTCCCTGACCTCGTTTACGTGGACGGCCGCTTCCGCGTCGGTTGCTGCCTCAGCGTCGTGCTTGCCTGCAAGGAGCACGCGGCAGCCGGGCAGGCTCCGCAGGTGCTCGTGCATGACATCGCCGACGATCGACCGCACTATGGGCCTATATTCAAATTCTTCGACGTGGTCGAAGCGGCAAACACGCTCTGCCTGCTGCGGATCAAAGCCGATGCCTCGACGCTGGACGCCTTTGCCCTCCTGATGGAGTATCAGTTCGATCCTCGCTAGGCCAGAAAAGCCGGGCGGGGGTGAGCTGGGAGCGGATGGAGGTCCAGGAGAAGCCGGCGCGCCGCCTTCCCTCCTGCCGGTGGCCATCGCGTTTGGATTGGGCTGATCATCTCAGCTCAGCCCTGAGCCTCGGCCGCGGGCGGCGTACCGGACAGGTCCACGCTCTCGTAGAACTCGTGGACGGGTATGGCGATGCCGAGTTCGGGCATGTCGAGAGTCTCGTCTACGGTCAGCGCGATGGCGGTCCAATCAGCCGTGCCGTCAACGCGTGAGAACGCGGTCAGGTCAGCGCTGAGGTGTTCAAGGATCACGTAACGCCGGATCGACGGGACGGCGCGGTACTCGCGCAGTTTGTCGATCCGGTCGGCGCGGCCGGAGGTGGGGCTAAGCACCTCAAAGACGATGATGGCACCCGGGACAAGCAGGGCCGAGCCGGGGAACTTGGCGCATGTCACCAGCGCATCCGGATAACGCACGGCATCGCCGACCGTGGCGAGGCCGGCGTCGGGGCCGAGCACCTCGCAGTTGGTGCCCCGGAGGCGCGTTCGCAGGGCAAACCAGATGTTTTGGCAGATTGCACTATGATTGTTCGTACCACCCGTCATGGCGACCGGCTGAAATCCGTCGAACTCGTAGCGCTTCTCCTGAGCTTGGGCCCAATCAAAGAACTGTTCACGGGTCATCAAGGGCTGGCGGAGCGCGACGTTCATGGACGCAACCGTAGCAGCCCTCAGCCCGGCTTGAGAAGCTCGGCGATATAGGGCGGTAACTGGAACGCGGCGGCGTGCACCTCCGGCGACCAGTAGCGGGTGCGGCCCAGGATGCCGGCGTCGGCAGCGCGGGCACGGATCGTCTCGGGGGGCACCTGGCCCATGCCGGGCGCCTTGGCGGCGATGCCGAGCGTCATGAACCCGCCGACATAGGTGGGCACCGCGGCGACATAGGCGGACACGTAGGGAAAGGCGCGGGCGCGGCGGCGGCTGGTGTCCCGCAGTTCGTCCGGCTGCATGAACGGCACGCCGCACTGGTTCACCACTAGGCCGTCCGGCGCCAGGATGCGGGCGCAGTCCGCGTAGAACGCATCGGTGAACAACGCCTCCCCCACCCCGACCGGATCGGTGCTGTCCACGATCACCACCTCGAACGACCCGGCGCCGGCGCCGGCGGCATAGGCGATGCCGTCGCCCACGACGACCTCGGCGCGCGGGTCGGTCCAGGCGTCGCCGCCGATGCCGGGCAGGAACTCCCGGGACAGGCGGATCACCTCGCCGTCGATCTCCACCATGACGGCCTGCTCCACGCCGCGGTGCTGCAAAACCCGGCGCAGCACGCCGCCGTCGCCCGCGCCGATGATCAGCACGCGCCGGGCCGCGCCATGGGCCAGCAGGGGCACATGCGCCAGCATTTCCTGATAAACGAACTCGTCGGCTTCGGTGATCTGGATGGCGCCGTCGAGCGCCAGGACCCGGCCATGCCGCGCGCTCTCGAAGACTTCGATGGCCTGGTGGACGCTGGCAGCCTGCGCCAGCCTGCACGTCACCTGGAACCGCTGGCCCCAGCCGGGATGCAAGGTCTCATCGAACCAAGCGTCGGTCATGGCGCCTTCGCCCTCCTCCGAGCAAACAGCGCGGCCCGTCCCGGAGTTCTCCCCAGGTCAGGCCGCACCGAGTTGCGCCGAGGCCTAGGCGACGCGGCCGCGCCGCTGCTCGTCGAGGTCCACCCGGTCCGGATGGAACGCCGCGCGCAGCACGGGAACAGCATCATGCGGGTTGCAGGCGCCGCACATGAAGATATCGACCGCAGCGAAGCTGCGCTCGGGCCATGTGTGGATAGAAATATGGCTTTCGGCCAAGACAACCACGCCCGATACCCCGCCGTTCGGAGTGAAATGGTGGAAGTGGCTGTGGAGGATCGTCGCCCCCGCCTTGACCGCCGCGGCGCGGAGCGCCGTGTCGATCAGCGCGGGGTCCGCCAAGTTGGTGGCTCCCCAGAGATCCACGAGAAGGTGCATGCCGGCATACTTCATGCCGTCCCTCTCAACGAAGTAATCCTTTACGTCCTCGCCCTCAAAGGACGGAAAGCTTGCAATCGTCGTCTGGTTTTCGCTCGGAAGTTCCGAGACCATCCCCAGTTGAGCAAGTGCGTTCATCACGTACCCCCAAACCAGTAGATAGCCTGTTGGACGGGATCGTCCCCTTGGGCCAAGAACGGACGGAGATAGGGCCTATGGGAGGTTTCCGCAAGTGAATTTAGGCCGTTCGGCCCATCCAGAAATGCAAACCCGGCCGTCGTTCTGACATCATTTCGTATTTTGGGCGGAAAGGCCGTGCAGGCGCTCCGGCAGAACCCGGGCCAGCGCAAGCTCCGACGCGGCGCGCGGCAGGTCGGCGGGCGACTGCAGCGGCGCCGCGGTAAGCACGCGGAACAGGTCGGCGCGCGGCCCGGCCAGCCGCGTCCCGTAGCGGCGCGACAGATCGGCAAGCAGCGCCACGTCGTGCGCCTGCGCCGCCGCGGTCGCCTGGCGCAGCACGGTGTCCTGCATGCCGTCCGACATCGGGCCGTCGGGGGGCACAGTCTTGGCCGCAAGGTCGGACAGGGCGGCGACGCTGCCGGTCCAGTCGGATGCCTGGCTCAGCAGCGTGGCCCGCAAATCGTCCGCAGCCGGGGTGCCGAGCGCCAGCAGGGTAGCGGCGGCAGCGGGCACGTCGCCCTGCGCGGCCCGGGCACGGGCCAGGGCCAGGGTGCGCTGCTCCACCAACGGCGCCGGCAACCCGGGGGCGTCGGATGCCTTGAGCGCCGCCTCCGCCGCGGGGGCGGAAGCGTTCTCAAGCTGCACCTGCGCGAGCCGCGCCCCGATGCCGGCGCGCGCTGCCCCGGCTGGCGCCGCCGCCATGAGCGAGGCGAGCACCGGCGCCGCGCGCGCCGGCAAGTCCAGCGCCACCAGCTTGTCCGCGAGCAAGGCCGAAAGGCGGTCGCCCGTCCCATCCGGCAGCAGGCCCGCATAGTCGCTGACCAGCGTCACGAGTTCCAGCGGCTCCATCGCCTGCGGCTGCGCCAGCATGGCCCGCACCACGCCGTCCATGGCGGCCCGGATGGCGGGCTGCTGCGCCGGGAACAGCCGCTCGGTGTCACGCAGCGTTTCCAGCGCCGGGCGGAACGCCCCGGCGGCGGTGCGCAGCTCGGCGACGCGCAGGCGCATCCGGCTTTCCCGGGCATCGCCGCGCCAGATCGCCGCCTGACGCTCCAGCACGTCCGCAGCCTGCGCCGGGGTCAGCGCCCCCCCCTTCAGCCGAAGCTCCGCCGCGCGGACGCCGGCGCGCACCTGGGTCAGCTGGTCCCGCCCGGCGGCGAGCGCATCGAAGGCCTGCACCGCCCCCGCCGTGTCGCCGTCGCGTTCGCGCTGCAGGGCGCGGGCGAAATCGAGCGTGTGGTCGTCGGCCTGCGCGAGCGCGGCGGCGACCGATACCCCCTGCCCCGTGGACACGGCGGCCTCGATGATCAGGGGACGGAGACGGTCGCGCAGCGCCGCCGGGTAGGCGCTGGCGAGCGGCAGCAGGCGGGCCAGGCCGCGTCCGGCCTCCGCGTCGGTCTCCCGCATGGCGTCCCGCACGCCACGCCAAAGGGCGACGTCGTCTGCGCCGTCGAGCCGCGGGTCGTCGAGGCCCGCCGCCTCCGGGCTGCGTCCGGCGAGCAGGGCGGCGACCGCCATCAAGCCGGTCAGCTTGGGATCGGCCGCGGCGATCGGGTCCTCGGTCGCGACCAACGTGAGGACGGCCTGGGCCTCGGCCGCCAGGCCGAGGGACAGCAAGCTCTGCGCAACCGCCATGCGGCTGCCGGTGCGGGCGCGGGGCGGGGCGGTCGCGGCGGCAGCCTGCTGCGCCGCCAGGCGCTGGGTCAGCGCGGACACCGGCAGGTCCGGCAGGTCGAAGCGGCGGGTGAAGGCCTCGGGCGCCTGGGCCGGGGCGGCGACGGCAGGCATGCCGGGCGAGGCCAGCATGAAGCCGCTGGCCACCGGGCGCAGCTCGATCAGGTCGGACAGCGGCTCAACCGCGACGCCGAGCCAGGTGGGCGCCAGGGCGTATCCGGGCGAGCGGCGGGCGGGCGTCATGGCCGGGCCGGCGCCCGCGGCGGGGTTGGCGGTGCCGACCAGCAGGGCGAGGCCGGTCGATGGGTCCGCCACCGTCACCACCTGGCCGGGAGCGTCGAGCTTCAGCAGCAGGCCGCCCGGGCTGGGCTCCGCCGCAATCGAGGCAGACGGCGCGGCGTCGTCGGCCCGGGTCACGCGCCAGCCCTGCGGCTCCCGGGACAGCGCCAAGCCTTGCGACGCCGGAAGCGGCACGGTGAGCACGGTGCTCGCCTGGCCGAGCTGGACCGAGGCCTGGGCGAACGCCGGGCCGCCCCCAAGCGCCGAAAGGTCGAGCGGGACGCGCTGGTCGAACACCACCATGCCGACCTCCGCACGCCGGAACGCGGCGGCGCCGATGCCGGGATCGAGGGGGACCAGGATCGAGGCGGGGCGGGCCGCGGCGGGCGGCGGCTCCGGCGCGGCGGGGGCTGGGGGCGCAGGCGGCGCCGCCTCCGCTGCCGG
>CAXSHI010000190.1:0-8884 GCA_964236755.1 uncultured Acetobacteraceae bacterium | reverse complement strand
GCGCTGCGGGGCGCGGACGCTGCGGCGGCCGAGGCGGCACGCCAGCGCATCGACGCGGCGAAGCGGGGCCTGGGCGAGCGCGGGCCGGCCTGGTGGACGGACGGCGCACCGGACTACAACCGCCGCATGGCGCGCAGCACGCCCTATGCCGCCTGGTTCGCAGCGCTTTCGGCGCCTTGAGCCTCGCGCGGCGCGCGGCGCGCCATGTCCAGAAGCTGCCGCCGGGCGTCCAGGAGGTCCGCCGTGGCCTCCCCCTCGGTGAACGGCGCCAACGCCGTTGTCAGCAGGCCGGACGCCTCGGCGCCGCGTCCCAGGCCGCGCCACAGCCGGCTGAGGCTGAGGCCGGCGCGCAGTGTCCATCCGGGCATGGCCTGGCGCCGGCTCGCATCGACGGCCCCGAGAAGCGCGACCTCGGCCAGGCCGGCGCTGCCGCATGCCGCCAGGATGTCGCCCTTGATCCGCAGCAGTTCCGGCAGGCACCAGTGCTCCTCCCGCCGCTCGGCGAGGCGGACCGCCGCTTCGGAGACCGCGAGCGCCTCGTCCAACTGGCCGGCGCGGCCCAACGCCTGGGCAAAGGCGCCCTGGTGTGCCGGCACCCGGATGCCGGACGACACCGACCGGAATTCCAGCAGGCTTGCGCGGAAGTCCGCAATGGCGGAAGCGAACTCGCCGCGCTCGGCCCGTGCCTCGCCGCGGTAGGCGAGGGCATGGGCATGCCACAAGCCCAGCCGGTACTCCCGGGCGTGGCCGAGCAGCGTGCCCACCAACTGTTCCGCCAGGTCCCAATCGCCCCGGAGAATGGCGACCGGGCACGCGCCATAGGCGAGAGCAAACCCTAGGGAGTTGGCGTGCCCGCTCGCCCGTGCGGCCTCCACGGCGGCCAGGCTGGTTCGCGAGGCCGTGTCGGAATACCCCTCGATCCATTGAATCGTCACCAGCGTCGCAAGCCCGGCAGAGCGCTGGTCCTGCCCGAACCGGTGCACCAAGGGCAAGGGACGGTGGATGGCGGCGTCGTGCAATTGGAGGCTGGCCTCGATCTCGATGCGTCCCCCGGCATGGTCGCCCAGCAGGTAGCGCGCCGTGCCCAGGGTGCGGCGGGCGACGGCGGCTACCTCGCGGTCCCCTGCCTCGTTCGCGAGCCGGAGCAGGCGTGCCGCCAGGGCCTCCGCCACGCGGTTCTCGCCCAATTGGCAGTAATAGGCGAACAGCCCGTAGAAGGCGCGCGCCCGCTGCACGTTGTCGCCAAGCTGCTCCGCGAGGTCGCTCGCGCGCTGGAACGCCTCGCCGGTCTCGGGTGCGGCGTAGCCCCGACAGGCCATGAGCGGGATGCCGAGGCCGATCTGCAGCAGCAGCTCATGCCGGGCACGCGCCTCCCCCGCCGGCAGCGCCGCCAGCACCGCAAGGCCTTTGCGCAAATGCCCGATGGCCTCAAGGTTCGCCGACCGCTCGGCCGCGCGCCGGCCGGCAGCCAGCCACAGCTCGACCGCCCGCTCGGCGAACCCCGCCTCCGTGTAGTGGTGCGCCAGCACCTCCGGCTCCCGCTCGACGAGTTCGGGCGCGATGACCTGCAGCGCCTCGGCGCAGCGCGCGTGCAGGTGCCGGAGCCGGCTCAGCAGGATCGTGCCGTAGGCCGCCTCCTGCACCAGGGCATGCTTGAACGTAAACGTCGCCCCCTTGGACTGGCCGTGCTGATAGACCAGCCCGGCGGCCACGAGCTGCTGCAGCGCCCCGTCGATGCCGCCCGCGTCGAGCGGCGACAGCGCCGCCACCGCCGCACGGGAGAAATCCCGCCCGATCACTGAGCCGATCTGCGCCAATTCCTTGGCCGGGCCGAGATGGTCGAGGCGGGCCAGCAGCGAGTCCTGCAGCGTCGTCGGGATCGCCAGCGGCGGCAGCGGCCCGGCCAGGACGTAACCCTCCGCCGTTTTCCGCAGCAGGCCTGATTCGAGCACGGCCTTGGTCAGCTCCTCGATGAACAGCGGGACGCCGTCGGTCCTGCCGACGATCTGCTCCAGCACCTCCTGCGGCAGCCGCGTCCCGCCCGCTACGCTTTGGACCAGCTCCGCCGACTGGCGGCGGCCGATCCGGTTCAGCGCCAGCGCCGTCACCTCGGCGCGCGCCGCCCAGCCATACTGGACCTCGGGCCGGCACGTCAGGAGCACCAGGCAGCGGGACGCCGGCACACGCGCGATGCAGAGATCCAGCAGCTCCCGCGTGGTCGGGTCGATCCAGTGCACGTCCTCGATGAGGAACAGGATCGGCTCGCCCCCGCCGGTCAGCAGCTCGGCCAGCAGCCCAAGCAGCCGCTCCTTCTGCTGCTCGGGCGACAGGCCGGGCGACTGGGCTGCCGCCGCGGCGCGGTCCCGGGCGGGGAGCCCCAGCAGCGCCGCCAGCAGGGGGACGCCCGCGCCGACGGACTCCGGCATGCCGGCGGCCCAGCGTTCCAGCTTGTTCCACCGCGCCTCGGCCGGGTCGTCCGGGTCGATGGCGCAGGCGCGTTCGAGGTGGGCAACCGCCGGCTGCAGCGCGCTGTTGCTGTGGAAGGGCGAGCACTGGTAGCGCACGGCGCAGTGAGGCCCGGCCAGGACGTGCTCGCACAGGGCCTGGCTGATCCGCGACTTGCCGATGCCGGCCTCGCCGGACAGCAGCACCGCCTGGCCGTCGCCCGCCCGCGCCCGCTCCCACCGGTCGAGCAGCAGGGCGACCTCTTGGTCGCGGCCGACGAGCGCCGCCGCGCCGGCCCGGTGCGTCGCCTCGAACCGCGTCGCGGCCGTCCGCTTCGCGGCGACGCGCCAGACCTGCTCCGCGTCCAGCAGGCCCTTCAGCGTGCATGCGCCGAGCGCCTCGAACTCGAACAGCCCGTCGATCAGCCGGTGCGTGCCGGAGGCGACGACGACGGTGCCCGGCGCCGCGCAGGCCTGCAGCCGCGCCGCGAGCTGCACGGTCTGCCCGACCACGGGATGCTCGTTCACGCTGCCCCGCAGCACCCGGCCGCGCGTGACCACGAGGCCGCTGGCGATGCCGACCCGCACGGCAAGCGGCGCGCCGAGCGGCGTCGGCAGCCGCTGCACCGCGTCGGCGACGCCGAGGCCGGCCCACGCCGCGCGCTCCGCCGCGTCCTCGCTGGCCCGCGGATAGCCGAAATAGGCCAGCACGCCGTCGCCGAAGAAGTGCTCGACGAAGCCGTCGAAGCGGGCGATCTCGCCGGCGCAGACATCCTGGTAGTCGCGCAGCAGCCGCTCCATCCGCTCCGGGTCCAGCGCCGCCGTGAGGGCGGTGGAGCCGACGAGGTCGCAGAACATCACGGTCAGCTGGCGCCGCTCCGTCGGCGGCTCGGCAGCGGCGGGCAGCGCGGCCTCAGGCGCCGGGCCGCTCAGCGCCGCCATCAGCTTGCGGCGGTGGCCCAGCGACAGGCCAAGCTCCCGGAAGTCGGCCTCCGACAGCAGGCGCAGCGCCGCGAGATCGACGTCGTTCGCGGCGAAGGCCGGCCCGTAACGCTGCAAGCCCAGCGCCTTGAGCAGGGGGGCGAGTTCATCCATGGGCGCAACGGACGCTTGCGGGACGGGCGTAGGGACGCGGCATGGAGCCTCCGGCTGGCGTTGCGGTCGGAACGCCCGATCATCGCGCCGCGGCATCAGGCGCGTTGTGACGCAGGTCACACGTTATCGGAGTACGGCGCCGTATGTTGCTAAAAGTTAAAGGAGGCACAGCGATGGGCGAAGTCTTGGAGGATTGCGATATTATGGCACACGGCTCTGCGCCTGCGGTCCAGCCGGAGCCTCCTCGGGCGCGCGACGCCAGCCGGGACGGGCTGCGCAACCGGATCGAGGCCGCGCTGCTGACCAGCCTGCGCCCGGCCTGGCAGTTCGTGAACCGCCGGCCGGCGCTGGCAAGGCTGTGCAACCGGGTGATCGTGAACAACGCGGTGCTGAAGACGCCGGCGCGTCCGCTCGCGCTGAGCACGGCGGCGGCCTACACCTCCTGGTCGTCGCTCAACGACCGCACCTGGTTCGGCCGCTACCTGCCGCCGCGCCCCGGGGCAGACCTGCCGCCGCTCGACGAGGTCATGGCCTTGTTCAAGCCCGGCCCGGACGGCCCGCGCGTGTCGCAGCGGTCCACCCTGCTGTTCCCGTCCTTTGCGCAGTGGTTCACCGACGGCTTCCTGATGACCGACGACGCCGACCGCCGCCGCACCACGACCAACCACCAGATCGACCTCGGCCAGCTTTACGGGCTGCATCCGGAGGTGACGCAGGTCCTGCGCCGCCGCTCCGAGCAGCCGGGGCAGAGGGGCCGGCTGAAGTCCGAGACGATCAGCCGCCAGGAGTGGGCGCCCCGGCTCTACGACGAGGACGGGCGCCGCAACCCGGAGTTCGCGGCCCTGCCGCCGCCGCTCCGCCTGCCGGACGGCTGGCCGGCGGAGAAGCGGGCCGGGCTGTTCGCCTTCGGCGGCGACCGCGCCAACACCACCCCGTTCACCGCGATGCTCAACACGCTGTTCCTGCGGGAGCACAACCGCCTGTGCGGCGTGCTGGAGCAGGCCTGGCCCGGATGGGACGACGCGCGGGTGTTCGAGACGGCGCGCAACGTCAACATCGTCCAGCTCATCAGGATCGCAGTCGAGGAGTACGTCAACCACATCGCGCCCTACTGGTTCAAGCTGCTGGCCGATCCCACGGCGTGCTACAAGGCGTGCTGGAACCGGCCGAACTGGATTCCCGTCGAGTTCAACCTGCTTTACCGCTGGCACAGCATGGTGCCGGAGCGGGTGTCGTGGGCCGGGCGGCTCCGGCCGATCGCTGACATGCGGCTCGACAACCGGCCGCTGCTGCAAGCGGGCCTGGCCGCCGCCTTCGACGATGCGAGCCGCACGGAGGCCTGGCAGATCGGCCTGTTCAACACCGCCGACTTCCTGCTGCCGGCGGAGCGGGCCAGCATCGCTCAGGGCCGCGAGAACCAGCTTGCCGGCTACAACGACTACCGGGCGGCCATGGGCTATCCCCGCGTCACCCGGTTCGAGCAGATCAGCGGCGACCCGCGCGTGGTGGAGGGCTTGCGCCGCGCCTACGGCGACGTGGACCGCATCGAATTCTTCGTCGGCCTGTTCGCCGAGGAGCTGCTGCCACGGGCCGCGGTGCCCAAGATGATCGGCCGCATGGTGGCGGCCGATGCGTTCTCCCACGCGCTGACCAACCCGCTGCTGGCGCCCGCGGTGTTCAACGAGAGGACGTTCTCGCCGCAGGGCATGCAGAGCATCCGCGAAACGTCCACGCTGCAGCACCTGCTGGACCGGAACGCGCCGGGTTCGGGCCGGGCGTCCATGGAGCGGGACGGGGCGGCGTAGCGGTCCGCGCGCCTCCGGCACGCCCGGGGTCGCCGCCCAGGAAGGATATTCTGCCGCAACCGCCCCGGTGGGACGAAGATGCTGCAAGCGTGCTGATTTTTGCCGAAGGCTGCTCTTGAGGGCATGGGCAGCATGGGGCCATGTTCTGTCGAGGACGTGGCGTCCCGCCGCGGCGGGGCCGCTCGCCCACCATGCAGGAGGCTTGATGGACGGCTTGGTTCCGACGCTCCGCCCCGACGATGCAGGTTTCGTTCTTGACTTGGCGGCGCATGCGGCGCGGGTTGACCGCGAGGGTGCGTTTCCGTGGGAAAGCCTCCATGCCCTGCACGCTGCGGGCCTGCTGGCGCTGACGGCGCGCCTGGAGGACGGCGGGGCGGGCGCCGGCCTTGTGCGGGCCGCCACCGTAGTGCGGCATGCCGGCCGCGGCTGCGCGTCCACGGCGCTGATCTTGGCCATGCAGCTCATCCAGCTCCGCACCGCGGCGCATTCGGACTGGCCGGAGCCTTTGCGGGCGGCGGTCGGGTGCTGTGCCGTGCGCTCCGGCGCGCTGATCAACGCGCTGCGGGTGGAGCCGGCGCTCGGCACCCCGGCCCGCGGCGGCCTGCCGGCGACCGTGGCGCGGCGCACGGAGGCGGGCTGGCGCCTGTCGGGCCGCAAGATCTACAGCACCGGCGCGCCCGGCCTGACCTCCATGCTGGTGTTCGCCCGCGTCGAACCCGCGCAAACCGCCCAGGCGGTTTCGCAGGGTTCGCCGGACACGGATGAGGACCCGCTCCGCACTGGCCTGTTCTTCGTGCCCGCCCGCAGCCCCGGCATCGCCATCGAGGAAACCTGGGACCAGCTCGGCCTGCGCGGGTCGGGCAGCCACGACGTGGTGTTCGACGACGTGCTGATCCCGCACGACCATGCGGTGGATCTGCGCGCACCCGCGGACTGGGCGCAGCCGGACCCGGAGACCACGGCCTGGAACACGCTGCTGGTGGCGGCGCTCTACACCGGCGTCGCCGAGGCGGCACGAGACTGGATTGTCGCTTTCCTGCGCGGGCGGGCGCCGGCGAACCTCGGCGCACCGCTCGCCACCCTGCCGCGCATGCAGGAGGCGGTGGGCCGGATCGAGGCGCTGCTGCTGACCAATCGGCGCCTGATCGCGGGCGCCGCCGCCGACGCCGACGCGGGCCGCCCACCCTCGCCCGCCGAGAGTGGCCTGCTCAAGACGGTCGCGGCCGAGAACGCGATCGAGGCGGTGCAGGCGGCGGTGCAGCTTGCCGGCAACCACGGCCTGTCCCGCGCCAACCCCCTGGAGCGGCACCTGCGCGACGTTTTGTGCGCCCGCGTGCACACGCCCCAGCCCGACGCCGCCTTTGCTGCCGCCGGGCACGGGGCGCTCGGCCAATAGGAGGAACCAGCATGGCCCTTGAGTTCATCGGCATGATCCAGCCGCGCGAGCAGTCGGAGATCCACCCGGCGCGCGGCGCGGCCATCGACCCCGGCTACCTCGTGGCGTCCGCGCAGGCGCACGAGGCGCATGCGGCGGAGGGGGGCGGGTTCGACCGGGTGCTGGTCGGCTGGTTCAGCAACGGGCCGGACGGGTTGCAGATCGCGGCCCATGCGGCGGCGCACACGAAGCGGGTCGGCTTCCTGGTGGCGCACCGCCCGGGGTTCCAGGCGCCGACCACGGCGGCGCGGGCGTTCGCGACGCTGGACCAGCTCAGCGGCGGGCGGGCGGCGATCCACGTGATCTCGGGCGGCGACGACCAGGACCAGGCGCGCGACGGCGACTGGCTGGGCAAGGACGGGCGCTATGCCCGGACGGACGAGTATGTGGACGTGCTGAAGCGGATCTGGACCGCGGAGGCGCCGGTGGACCACGAGGGCACGTATTATCGGATCACGGGCGCGTCGCCTGTCGTGCAGACGGTGCAGCGCCCGCGCATCCCGATCTATTTCGGCGGCGCGTCGGACGCGGCGCTGCGCGTGGCGGGCCGGCACGCCGACGTGTATGCGCTGTGGGGCGAAACCCGGGCGCAGGTGGCCGAGATCACCGGCCGGGTGCGGGCCGAAGCGGCGCGGCACGGGCGCGAGGTGCGGTTCAGCCTGTCGTTCCGCCCGATCCTGGGGGCCACGGAGGACGAGGCCTGGGCGCGCGCCGAGGACATCCTCGCCCGCATCTTGCGGGTGCGGGGCGAGGCCGCACTGGGGCCTGCGGGTGGCGCGCCGGCCAACGCCGGGTCGCAGCGGCTCCTGGCGGCGGCGGCGCTGGGCGACCGGCCGGAGGGGCGGCTCTACACGGCGATCGCCCGGGCGACGGGGGCGCGCGGCAACACCACGGCCTTGGTCGGCACGCCGCGGCAGGTGGCGGACGCGTTGCTCGACTACCACGCGCTGGGCGTTTCCACCTTCCTGATCCGCGGCTTCGACCCGCTTGAGGACGCGCTGCACTACGGCCGCACCCTGCTGCCGCTCACCCGGCAACTGCTCGCCGAACGGACCGGCCGCCGGGCCGCAGCGGAGTAGCGCACGCGGCGACCCAAGGTCCGGCCGCTCCCTGTCCGGCGTCGATGGTCCGACAGGCTGAATGGCACGACTCTTGCCAGGCCGGAATCGACGCAGGAGAGGGTAGCAACGTGACTGAGCCGACGCGCGCATCCGCCACGCCCCCGCCCCTCCGCCTCGTCATCCTGGCCATCCAGCATGTGCTCGTGATGTATGCGGGCGCGGTGGCCGTTCCCCTGATCCTGGGCGCGGCGCTGAAGCTGCCGCGGGACCAGGTGGCGCTGTTGATCAACGCGGACCTGTTCGCCTGCGGCGTCGCGACGTTCATCCAGGCCTACGGCGTCGGGCCGGTCGGCATCCGCTTCCCGGTGATGATGGGCGTTACCTTCGCGTCGCTGTCGCCGATGCTGGCGATGGCCAACAATCCCGCCCTGGGCTTGCAGGCGATCTTCGGCTCGGTGATCGCCGCGGGCGTCTTCGGCATCGTGGTCGCCCCGTTCATCAGCCGCCTGCTGCGCTTCTTCCCGTCCGTGGTCACCGGGTCGATCATCACCGTCATCGGCATCACGCTGATGCGGATCGGCATCAACTGGATCGGCGGCGGGCGCCCGTCGGCCCCGGACTTCGGCGCGCCGGGGTATCTCGGCGTGGCGGGCCTCGTTCTGCTCATCATTCTGCTGCTGCTGCGCTTCGGTGCCGGTTTTCTGCGCAACACCGCGGTGCTGATCGGCATCGTCGCGGGCTACCTGCTTACCCTGGTGCTCGGCTGGGGCAACCTCGACGGGCTGGACGCGCAGCCCTGGGTCGCCATCGTCTGGCCGCTGCAGTTCGGCCTGCCGCGCTTCGACCTGGTGGCGTGCCTGTCGATGTGCCTGGTGATGGTAGTCGTGATGATCGAGAGCACGGGCATGTTCCTGGCCCTCGGCACCATGGTCGGCCGGCCGGTGTCGCAGGACGACCTGGCCCGGGGCTTGCGCGCCGACGGCGTCGGCACGCTGATCGGCGGCATCTTCAACACGTTCCCCTACACCTCGTTCTCGCAGAACG
>CAXSHI010000189.1:0-8908 GCA_964236755.1 uncultured Acetobacteraceae bacterium | reverse complement strand
GCATCAACATCATCGACACGCCGGGCCACATCGACTTCAACATCGAGGTGAACCGTAGCCTTCGCGTGCTTGACGGCGCGGTGTTCATCATCGAGGGTGTGGCCGGCGTGCAGCCGCAGAGCGAGACCAACTGGCGCCTCGCCGACCGCTACAACGTGCCGCGCATCATCTTCATCAACAAGCTGGACCGCACGGGGGCCGACTTCTACCGGGCGTTCGACACGTTGAAGGAGAAGCTCGACATCGTGGCGCTGCCGCTGCAGCTCCCCATCGGCATCGAGGACACGTTCATCGGCGTCGTCGATCTCGTGGAGATGAAGGCCATCGTCTGGGAAGGCGGCGAGCTGGGCGCCAAGTTCCATGACGAGGCGATTCCGGCCGACCTGATGGACAAGGCGCAGGAATACCGCACGCTGCTGCTGGACACCGCGCTCTCCGTCGACAACGACGCGATGGAGGAGTACTTCGACAAGGGCGACGTGTCCGTGGAAACGTTGAAGCGCTGCATCAAAGCGGGCGCCATCAGCGGCGCGTTCCGCCCGGTGCTGTGCGGCACCGCGTTCAAGAACAAGGGCGTGCAGCCGCTGCTGGACGCCGTGCTGGACTACCTGCCCAGCCCCATCGACGTGCCCGGCATCAAGGTCGCCGCCGAGGAGGGCGTGGAGGAGAGCGTCACCGACGACCGCCGCGTGATCCCCGCCAACGCGACCGCGCCGTTCGCCGGGCTGGCGTTCAAGATCATCAACGACAAGTACGGCACCCTGACCTTCGTGCGCGTCTATGCCGGCACGCTGAAGTCCGGCGACACCGTGATGAACACCACCAAGGACCACCGCGAGCGCATCGGCCGCATGTTCCAGATGCACGCCGACAAGCGCGCGGAGATCAAGGAGGTCCATGCCGGCGACATCGCCGCCTTCGTCGGCCTGAAGGACACCGGCACCGGGGACACCCTGGCCGCCGCCGAGGACCCGGTGATCCTGGAGCGCATGAGCTTCCCGATCCCGGTCATCGACATCTCCGTCGAGCCGAAGACCAAGGACGGCGTGGAGAAGATGACGCTCGGCCTGCAGAAGCTGGCGGGCGAGGACCCGAGCCTGCGCCTGCGGACCGACCAGGAGAGCGGCCAGACCATCCTGTCCGGCATGGGCGAGCTGCACCTGGAGATCATCATCGACCGCCTGCAGCGCGAGTACGGCGTGGACGCCAACATCGGCGCCCCGCAGGTCGCCTACCGCGAGACCATCAGCAAGCCGCACACCGAAACCTACACCCACAAGAAGCAGACTGGCGGCAGCGGCCAGTATGCCGAGGTGAAGGTGCTGTTCGAGCCGATGGCGCGCAACAGCGGCGTGGTGTTCGAGAACAAGGTCGTCGGCGGCACCGTGCCGAAGGAGTACATTCCGGCCGTCGAGAAGGGCATCCGCAACCAGTGCGAGACGGGCGTGCTGGCCGGGTTTCCCACGGTGGACTTCAAGTACACCCTGGTGGACGGCAAGTACCACGACGTGGACTCGTCGGCGCTGGCGTTCGAGATCGCGGCCAAGGCGTGCTTCCGCGACGGCATGAAGAAGGCGGCGCCGATCATCCTGGAGCCGATCATGGACGTGGAAGTGACGACGCCGCAGGACCACGTGGGTGATGTGGTCGGCGACCTGAACCGCCGCCGGGGCACGATCCAGAGCCAGGACAGCGCCGGCAGTACGGTGATGGTCCGCGCGCACGTGCCGCTGAAGGAGATGTTCGGCTACATCAGCCAACTCCGCGGCATGACCAAGGGCCGGGCGAGCTTTACCATGCAGTTCCACCACTACGACCCCGTGCCGCGCAACATTGCAGATGAGATCATGGCCAAGAGCGCATGATCGGGATCATGGCGAAGAGCGCCTAGTTTCCCGCAACTTTCCTGCCTCGGCGGCGCTGGGGCAGGAATGACGACGGACGCACCTGCCGAGACTGCCTCACCCGGAGCATTGGACCCGAGCGCGGCAACCGAGGCTGACCTTCAGTTCATGGCCTGTGCGCTTGAGCTGGCCCGGCGCGGCGACAAGACGGAAGGCGCCTCGCCCATCGGCTGCGTGATCGTGCTTGACGGGCGCATCGTGGCGGAGGGGCATAACGAGGTTGGCCTGCGCCATGATCCCACGGCACATGCGGAGATGGTGGCGATCCGACAGGCGGGCGCGACGCTGGAGCGGGAGGAGTTGCGCGGCGCCACGCTCTACTCCACCCTGCAGCCCTGCGGCATGTGCACGATGGCAAGCATCTGGAGCCACATCGACCGCATCGTGTATGGCGCCGGACGCGACGACGTGCACCGGATGTACTTCGAGGACCGCCACCTCGACACGATGAACTTTATCCGGGATGCCTACCGGAAGGATATGCCGGTGATCGGGGGCGTGATGCGGGAGGAGTGCGCGGCGCTGTACTACGGGCCGGATGACGACCCGCCGGTCGAGGCGCAGACCAACCTCTAGCTCAACCCCTCCATCCCGCCGTCCACGCTGATCGCCTGGCCGCTGATGGTGGCGCCGAAGGGGCTGCACAGATAAAGCGCCATGTTGGCGATGTCCTGCTGGGACACGAAGCAGCGCAGCGCCACGGTGCTGACCGACCGCTCGGTCTGCTCGTTGTCGCTGATGCCCGCGGCCTGTGCCTTGTTGCGCAAGACACTGCGGATGCGCGGGCCGTCCACGAGGCCGGGCAGGATAGCGTTCACCCGGATGTTGTCGGGTCCCAGCTCCATCGCCAGCGTCCGGGTGAAGCCGACCACGCCCCACTTCGCGGCGCTGTAGGGGCTGCGCAGCGGGAAGCCGAACTTGCCGGCGGCCGAGCTGAGGTTGACGATGCCGCCGCCGCCGGACTGGCGGAGCGCCGGAATTGCGCGCCGGGCGCAGTGGAACATGCTGGCGAGGTCGGTCTGCAATGTGGCGTCGAGGTCCGCGGGCGTCACCTCCTCCACCCGCGCCGTCGGCCCGGCGATGCCTGCGTTGTTCACCAGCACGTCGAGGCCGCCCAGCGTGGACAGCGCCGCGTCCATGAACACCTCCAGGTCGGCGACCCGGCCCGCGTCCGCGCGCACGCCGCGGTGGCCGCAGGCGGCGAGCGCCGCGTCGTCCACGTCCGACACGAACACCCTGGCGCCGCAGGCCGCGAAGCTGTCCGCCATGACCCGGCCGATCCCGCCCGCGCCCGCGGTGATGGCGACGCGGAGGCCGGACAGGTCGAGGGGGACGGGGGCGAGGGCGCCTTGGGGCATGTGGCGGGGGTCCTTTGGTGGGCCATGTTTGTTTGCGGCCTATGCCGAGCAGCTTACGACCAGGACGGGATAGCTTGGCATCCAGCGGTCCTCGGAAATCAATGTCGCGCCCTCAACAACGGCCTGGGCGATCGGCAGGTGGTCGAAAGGGTCCTTGTGATGCCGGGGCAGGCTGGTCAGCGCCGTCAGATGGCTGTCAGCAATGCCCGACGGGTGAAGCCGTCCTGTTCAAGGCCTTCCGAAATTTCCTTGATGTCGGAGTTCAGCTTGCCGACGCGCACCTTCAAGGCAATTTCCCAAAGCGACACGACGCTGACCAGGACCTGATTGCTAGGGTCGCGCAACAGGTTCCGGGCCTGCTGCCCGATCTGAGGGAGACCGCCGATCCACCAAAGCAGGACATGCGTATCCAGGAGGAGCCTCACTCCCCTTTTCCCTCAAGTGGAAAAATCTCTCCATCCACCATCTCGTCGATGAAGCCCTCGGGCCAGGTGTCGAAATCGTCTGCCATCCAGATTTTTCCGCGCAACCTGCCCGGCTCGCGCGGAGCAGACTTTGGCAGCGATGGCGGATGCAGTTCGGCCACCACCTCATCCTGGGACACGATCAGGAATGACGCGCCTTGCTGGGTTTGGAGAAGAAAGCCAGCGATGTCTTCTCGGAACACCGCCATCTCAACCCGGCGGGCTGCGAAGGGTTTGTCGTATTCTGGCTGATCCAACGCTGCATCCTTGTTAATGGACGGAGTGTAGGCGCTGTCGCGACGGCGGCATAGATTTGTCGGGCGGTCCCTTTCTGGAGCCGCTCGGCATCAGCAGTGCCTGCTCAGGACCCAGGGTCCCGGCCGCACTCGGCGACGTGGCCTTCGGCGGGACGGCCTCGCCTTGCAGCAGGTCAGCTTGAACCGCTGCCGCGCTTCCCCTCGGCGTGTTCGAGCAAGATCCGGAGCTGCCCGCTCTGCTCGCGGAGCACGCCTTCAAGATGCTCGACGCGGATGCGGTCCAGCTTCTCGTGCAGCGCCATGATCTCGATCTCCGACTTCAGGTTGATCTCGTAGTCGAGGCTGGCGGCCAGCCGGTCCCTTGCGGCCTGGCGGTTCTGGGACATCAGGATGACGGGCGCCTGCAAGGCGGCAACCATGGACAGGATGAGGTTCAGGAAGATGTAGGGGTAGGGATCGAAGCCTCCGGCATGCCGGGCCAGCACGACGGTGTTGAGGACGATCCACCCCAGCAGCATGGCGGTGAACGCAACGATGAACGTCCAGGACCCGCCGAGCTGCGCCACCTTGTCCGCGAGCCGGTCGCCGAACGTCTGGCGTTCCTCGTGCAGCGCGTTCACGTCGCGGGACACGTGACATCGTCGCGCGATGAAGGCGATCACCCGCTGCTCCCGATCAGACAGCCCGGCAAAGCCGCCGTCCAGCAGTTGCCGGGCGAGTTGGGTGACGTCCTTGTCCATCCTGATGCACCTTACGATAAGCCGGTTTATGCCGCACGGCACGTCCCGCAGGGCCTAGACACCCCCTTGGATGCTGCCAAGATGCCAAGGCCGTTCGTCGCAGGCAGGACTACGGCCGGCAGGCTGGCCGTTTCTCGACCTTTGCAGACACCCGGCTTCGCGCCTTATAGCAGCGCCGTCCTTCCGCATGGTCTTCCCAGCCAAATTCAGCGATGCAAGCACCCTCCAACATCTTCGGACCCTGGCACGACTTCTACGCGCTGATCGGAACCGCTTCGGCAACGCTGGTCGGGCTGATGTTCGTGGCCGCCTCGGTCGGCACCGGCGTCTTCACCCCCGAACGGCAGGTCGGGCTGCGCACCTTTCTTTCCCCCACGGTGGTCGCGTTCAGCGTCGTGCTGGGAACGAGCTTGATCGGGGTCCTTCCTGTGTTCAACCGGGGCGTGCCCGGCTTCCTCCTCGCCAGCATCGGGCTGCTCGGCGTGGGCTATTCATGGCGGGTATGGCGCCAGATGATCCATGGCGGGATCGCCAAGTCCATCGACCTTGAGGATCGGGTCTGGTACACGATGGTGCCGGCCGTCGCCTATCTTGTTCTAGGGATGGCGGGCGTCGCACTCGGCATGGAAGCGGAAGCAGCCTGCGCGCTCCTGGCGGTGGGCGTCTGCCTGCTTTTGCTCGCCGGGATCAGGAACGCCTGGGACATGACGACCTGGATCGTCCTACGCCGGCAGGACTGACGCCGCGCCGAAGCGAGCGCCCGTCCCTAGCGGTCCGTCAGCCGCAGCTCGATGCGCCGGTTGCGCGCATAGGACGCCGCCCCCTCCGTCCGGTCCAGCGGCTGAAACTCGCCGAACCCGGTCGCCGCCAGGCGCCGGGCCGGCACGCCCTCGTCGATCAGCAGCTTCACGACGTTGATCGCCCGCTGCGACGACAGCTCCCAGTTGGAGGGGAACACGCCCTTGCTCACCGGCTGGCGGTCGGCGTGGCCGTCTACCCGCATGATCCATTGCAGGTCGGACGGGATGTGCGCCGCGATATCCTTGAGCGTCGCCGCGAGCGTCCGGACCTGCTCCTGCCCGGCCGGCGTCATGTCGGCGCTGCCGGCGGGGAACAGCACCTCGCTTTGGAAGATGAAGCGGTCGCCCACGACCTGTATGCCGGGCCGGTTCTGCAGCACGTCGCGCAGGCGCCCGAAGAATTCGCTGCGGTAGCGTTGCAGCTCCTCCACCTTGGACGCCAGCGCCGCGTTCAGCCGGCTGCCGAGGTTGGCGATCTGCGCGTCCTTGTCGTGCCCGGCCGCCTCCGCCACCGACAGCGACGCGGCAAGCCGCGCCATCTGCGCCCGAAGCTCGTCCACCTGGCGCGCCAGCAGCGCCATCTGCGCCCGGCCGCTTTCGGCCAGCTTCTGCTCGTCAGCCAGCTGCGCCGCCACCGCCTGGCGCCGCTGCTCCTCCGTGGTCGCCCGCGCCGCGGCGTCGCGCGCCTGCCGTTCCAGCTCGTCGCGCAGCGCGGTCAGCACGCGGACCTGCTCGGCCATCCGGGCGAGGTCCGACAGCCGCGCCTCGACCGTCGCCCGGTCGGCCTGCACCAGGCGGTCCTGCTCGGCCGCCTGCGCCCGGAGCTGGGCAAGCTGCCGCCGCGCCTCGGCGAGCTGCGCTGCGGCCTCCGCCGCCTGCTGCCCGGCCGCGTCCGTGCGCCCGGCCGTGTCGGCGACGCGGGATTGGAGTTGCTGATTGCGCGCCGCCGCCGCCTCCGCCTGCGCCTGCGCGTCGGCGAGCCGGGCCGACAGGCGGTCGCGGTCGGCGCGGATCGCGTCGCGGTCGGCCTGCATCCGGCTGCCTTCTTCCCGCAGCGCCGCGAGGTCGCGCGCCAGGCCCTCCCGCACCGCGGTCGCCGCCGCGAGGTCGGCGTTGAGCTGGTTCACGGTGAGCTGCATGTCGCCGCTCCGCCCGCGTTCCAGCGACAGCATGTCGGTCAGCTCCGCCACCTGCCGGTTCAGCCGGTCGAGTGCCCGGTCCCGCCCGGTCAGCGCCACCGAAAGGAAGGCCTGCGCCAGCACGAACACCAGCAGCACGAAGATGATGACCATGAGCAGCGTGGACAGCGCGTCCACGTAGCCGGGCCAGGGGTTCAGCTCGTCGGTCGCGCCGCGGCGGCGGAGGCGGGGCATCAGCGTTCCACGGTCATGGGTCGGGCCGGCTTGTCAGTGAGCCGGGCTTCACATCCACCGGGTGGCGTAAAGCCCGAAGAGGGCGAGGCCCAGCAAAGCTAACGGGGCCGCAATGAGTTCGAGAAAAAGCCAAATGTCAAACATCTCTGAGCCTCCCGAGCGTCAGTTGGGCTACGACATGGAATGCGAAACCGATGAAGAATGGCGCCGGCGTGACAGGAAACAATGTGGCATTCAACGGCGCAGTTCCATAAAGGACGGCCACAACCGGCGTGATGACGCCGGTGACGGCGATCGCGACGCCCAGATTGCTGACCGCCTGCGCCAAAAGCTTCACTCGCTCGTTGTGGATGGCGTTCATGCACCCGCTTACTGCGGCTGCCCCTCGGCCAGCGCCGCCAGGGTGCGGGTCAGCACGCGGATGTCGTTGCGCAGCTCGGACGTGCTCTGCACCCGGCCCTGTTCGCTTTCCGACAGCAGGCGCTGCATGTAGATCTCGATGTTGCGCAGGTGGACGCGCGCCGCGTCGTCGCCCTGAGGAGCACGCATTTCGCCGAGCCGGGTCAGCGCCGGGGCCAGCTGCGCCTGGGCTTCCGCGATGCGCAGCATGAGCTGCTGGTTGGCGCGCATGGTGTCGGACAGGGTGCCGATTTTCTCGGTGAGCGCCAGCACCGCGAGGTTGGACTGGCTGCGCCCGTCCTCGCCGCGCACCAGGATGGATTGCAGGTTCTCCATGTTCTCGGCGGTCTGCTCCAAGAGCGCCTGCACATACACCGGCACCGAGCTGTCGCCTTCCAAGGCGCCCGACGACAGCCGGGTCAACCCGGCGAGCCACTCCTCCAATTCGTTGAAGAACCGGTTCTGCGCCTGCCCCGCCGTGAGGTCGAGGAAGCCCAGCACCAGCGCGCCGGCCAGGCCGAACATGCTCGACGAGAACGCGGTCCCCATGCCCTTGAGCGGGCGGCCCAGCCCGGTCTTCAGCTGCTCGAACAGCGCGTTGAGGTCGCCCGACCCCACCGACATGCCGCCGATCACGTCGGCGATGGCGCTGACGGTGAGCAGCAGGCCCCAAAAGGTGCCGAGCAGGCCCAGGAAGATCAGCAGGCCCGTCATGTAGCGCGACAGCTCGCGCCCTTCGTCGAGCCGGCTCGCGAGGCTGTCGAGCAGGCTGCGCATCGCCGGCGCCGAGAGGCTGATGCGGTCCTGGCCCTCGCGGCTCTTGGCCTGCCGCGCCGCCAGCATGCTCGCCATCGGCGCCAGGAGCCGCGGCGGCGGCAGGGTGGCGAGGCGGACGCGGGACTGCTGGAAGGTTTCGAGCCAGGTGACTTCGGGCGCCAGCCGGCTGACCTGCAGCAGGTTCCAGCCGATGCCGATCAGCAGCACCACGAAGATCAGGCCGTTGAGCAGCGGGTTGCTGGCGAACGCGGTGGCGAGCGCGCCGGACAGCAGGGCCGCAAGCACCAGCACCGCGAGCAGGAAGACCAGCATGCGGAGGAGATAGACCCGGGGCCGGGTCACGGGACGGCAGCCGGTGGGGGGGCGGGCGCGGCAACGGGCGTGGCGCTGAGGTCCACGCGGTCCGCCGGGCCGTCGCCGGCGGCGGAGCCGAGGGCGCGGACATAGATCCGGGTGGAGGCGATGCCCTCGTTGATCAGCACGGCGCGTGCGGCGAGCGCGCGGGCGAGGGACAGGCGGCGCGGCGTGGACGGGTCCTCCGGCGTGCCGGCGGCGTAGGCGGCCACCTGCACCGGCTGCGCGGTGTCGCGGAGCGGGCGGGCAAAGCCGCGGATCGCCGCCTCCGTCGCCTGGTTCAGCTCGGAGCGGTTGGCCCCGAACGTCGTGCGCAGGCCGCCCGGCAGCGGGGCGACGTCGCCCGGCGCGTCGGCGGCGACCGGGACGGCCGGCGGCTCCAGCGGGCGCTGCACCGGGACGGCGACGGCAGGGGGAATGGCGGCGATCTCCGGCGGCGCGACCGGCACCGCGGGCGGCTTGGGCGGAGGGGGGGCCAGCGT
>CAXSHI010000188.1:0-9016 GCA_964236755.1 uncultured Acetobacteraceae bacterium | reverse complement strand
TCACCCGCGTCGGCCAGGGCGTGCCCATCGGCGGCGCGCTGGACGTGCTGGACGACGGCACGCTGGCGGCGGCGCTGCGCGGGCGGCGGGCGTTTTAAAGGAGGGCGAGTCTTGCTGTGACTGTCTGGTTCGGGCGGGCAGCAGACATTCGCGGCAGGTAAGCCGAGGGTTCATGGGACGAAGATGAACCTCTGGCGGCCGGGGCGCGCGTCACCTGCACCGTCCGTTTGGAAGCCAACCCTCTCCAGCAAGCGCCACGACGCCTTGTTCTCCGGCTTGCACTCCGCAACAATCCGACGTTCGGGATAGTTGTCTAAGAGGACCAACACGACACCTGTCACGGCCTCAGACGCTAGTCCAAGACCTTGTGAAGCGCTCGCAAACCAGTAGCCGACCTCGATCTCGGCGGTGCCTCTCAGATGTGTGCCGACGGCACCAAGCAGAGCTGAGCCTTCTCGCTTCCACACGCCCCAGAAGCAGTCTCGGCCATCATCATCGCCAATGATGAGCTGCTCAGCGTCGGTCAGCCCGAACGGCCATTCAAGGAAGTAAATGGCGTCAATGATGGCAGGCTCATCCGTCATGGCGCGGAACGCCTCGGCATCGGACAACCTGAGAGGCCGCAGGTGCAGCCGCCTGGTTTCAGTGTGGGGCAAGCTTGGGAGAGGTCGGTCCATGCTGGCCGGATGGTGGCATGATGCAGGCATCCAGCTGAACTGTCATACGACGGGCCTGCGTTGTCCGCTTTGGGTCGCAAGCCGCCCCAACCAAACCACCACCGACCAGGCGGGACGCTGGCCCCAACACCCCGCCCATGCTATCCCCAAACCACGACCGTCCAAGGCGGCGCCAGCAACCGAAGGGGGAGCACGCGACCATGCTGAAGGGCCTGCATCCGCTGATCTCGCCGCCGCTGCTGGCCGTGCTGGCGGAGATGGGCCATGGCGACGAGCTGGCAATCGTCGATGCCAACTTCCCCGCCGCCACCCACGCCCGGCGCCTGATCCAGGCGGCCGGCCTGCCGGCGCCGTCCTTGCTGGAGGCGGTGCTGACCCTGCTGCCGCTTGATGACTTCGTGTCCTGCCCCGCCGCGATCATGACCCCCTCGCAAGGCCGCCCGTCGGTCGCCGCCGACTTCCAGCAGGCGCTCGACGCGGCGCAGGGCCACGCCGTCGCCATCGAGGACATCGAGCGGTTCGCCTTCTACGAGCGCGCCGCGGGCGCCTACGCCATCGTCGCCACCGGAGAAACCCGGCTCTACGGCTGCATCCTGGTCCGCAAGGGGGTGATCCGGCCATGACGCTCCCCACCCGCACGCTCGGCCGCACCGGCGTCGAGCTCACGACGCTCGGCTTCGGAGCCACGAGCCTCGGCAACATGTACCGGGCGCAGACCGAGGACGGCGCCATGCAAGCGGTCGAGGCCGCCCACCGCGCCGGCATCCGCTACTTCGACACCGCGCCGCTGTATGGCTTCGGCCTGGCCGAGCACCGCATGGGCGCCGCCCGGCGTCGCCTCCCAGACGACATCGTGCTCTCCACCAAGGCGGGATGGCGCCTGTTCCCCCGCGGCGCGTCCCCAGGGCCCGGCAGCGCCGCCGACAGCCTGTTCGACCGCCCGGCGCCGTTCACGCCGCGCATCGACTACAGCTACGACGGCGTCATGCGCTCCTTCGAGGATAGCCTGCAGCGCCTGGGCACCGACCGCGTCGATATCCTGCTGCTGCACGACTGCGACCGCCGCAACCACGGCGACGCCTACCCCGACCGCTTCCGGGAGGCGATGGCCGGCGCCCACCGCGCCCTGCTGTCGCTGCGCGGGCAGGGGGCCGTGCGCGCCATCGGCGCCGGGTTGAACGAGTGGGAAGCCTGCCAGGACTTCGCCGAGGCCGGGGACTTCGACTGTTTTCTGCTGGCCGGGCGCTACACGCTGCTGGACCAAGCCTCGCTCGACAGCTTCCTGCCGCTGTGCGAGCGGCGCGGCATCGGCATCATCCTGGGCGGCCCCTACAACTCCGGCATCCTCGCCACCGGCGCCGTCCCTGGCGCGATGTACGACTACGCCCCGGCCTCGCCTGCCATCCTGGAGCGCACCCGGACGATTGAGGGCATCTGCCGCTGCCATGCCGTGCCGCTGCGCGCGGCGGCGCTGCAGTTCCCGCTGTCGCACCCCACGGTCGCGACCGTCATCCCCGGCGCCCGCGACGCGGCGGAGGTGGACGAGAACCTGCGCCTCACGTCGCACCCCATCCCCGACGCGCTCTGGCTGGAACTGCGGCAGGCCGGCCTGATCCGATGCCCAGGGCTTTGATGATCGACGCACATATGCACTACTGGCGCGTGGACCGCGGCGACTATCACTGGATGACGCCGGACCTGCCGATCTGCCGCGACTTCCTGCCTGTGGACGCCGCGCCCTTGTTCGACATGGCCGGGATCGACGGCATCGTGCTGGTGCAGGCCGCCGCGACCGAGGCCGAGACGCATTTCATGCTGTCCCTGGCCGACGCCGACCCGCGGGTGCGCGGCGTGGTCGGCTGGACCGACATGATGGCGCCCGACGCCCCGGACCGCCTGGCGGCGTTGGCGCAGGACCCGCGGCTGCGCGGCATCCGCCCGATGTGGCAGGACATCGCCGACGACGAGTGGATGCTGCGGCCGGAGCAGGACGCGGCCTACCGCGCCGTGGTCGAGCTGGACCTCGCCTTCGACGCGCTGGCGCGGGTCCGCCACCTCGCCCACCTGCCGCGCCTGATCGAGCGCCACCCGGACTTGCCCATCGTCATCGACCACGCCGCCAAGCCCGACATCGCCGCGGGCGGCCATGCGGCGTGGCGGGAGGGCATGGCGGTCCTCGCCGCCTTCCCGCACGTCCGCTGCAAGCTCTCCGGCCTGGTGACGGAGGCCGCGCCCGACGCCCCGCTCGACGCCATCCGCCCCTACGCCGACACGCTGCTGGAGCTGTTCGGGCCGCAGCGGCTGATCTTCGGCAGCGACTGGCCGGTGCTGACCACCCGGCAGGACTATTCGACGTGGTGGGACTGGTCCCACCGCCTCACGGCATGCCTGACGCCTGCCGAGCGCGACGCAGTGTTCGGGCGGAACGCCGTCGCGTTCTACGGGCTGCCGGCATGATCGGCTTCGCCCTGTTCGGCTGCGGCCGCATCGGCCGCATGCACGCCCGCAACATCCATGCCCACCCCGGCGCGGCGCTGGTCGCGTGCTACGACATCGCCGGCCCGGCGGCGGCGGCGGTCGCGGCCGAACTCGGCGCGTCGGAGGCGCGCTCCATCGACGAGGCGCTGGCCAACCCCCGCGTGCAAGCGGTGTTCATCGCGTCCAGCACCGACACCCACGTGGACCTGATCGCCCGCAGCGTGCAGGCGGGCAAGGCGGTGCTGTGCGAGAAGCCGGTCGATCTCGACATCGCCCGCGTCGATGCGTGCTGGCAAGCCATCGCGGCGCTCCGGCCGCTGGTGATGCTCGGGTTCAACCGCCGCTTCGACCCGTCGTTCCGGGCGCTGCGTGACCGCGTGGCCGCGGGCGAGATCGGCCGGGTCGAGCAGGTCGTGATCACCAGCCGCGACCCGGCGCCGCCGCCGCCGGGCTACATCGCCGGCTCCGGCGGGCTGTTCCGCGACATGACGATCCACGACTTCGACATGGCGCGCTTTCTCGCCGGCGACATCGTGGAGGTGCAGGCGATGGGAGCGAACCTGATCGACCCCGCCATCGGGGCCGCGGGCGACATCGACGCGGCGATGCTGGTGATGCGCGCGGCCTCCGGCGCGTTGGTGCACATCAACAACAGCCGCCGCTGCGCCTACGGCTACGACCAGCGGATCGAGGCGTTCGGCGAGGCCGGCATGCTGCAGGCGCACAACCAGCACCCCACGACGGTGGAAAGCTGGAGTCAGGCGCGCACCCGGGCGATGGACCCGGTGCAGGACTTCTTCATCGCCCGCTACGCCGACGCCTACCGGGCGGAGCTGGACCATTTTATCGAGTGCGTGACCACCGGGGCCGCGCCGCTGGCCGGCTTCGCCGAGGGGCGGGAAGCCCTGCGCCTCGCGGACGCGGCGCTGGAAAGCATGGCGAGCGGGCGGGCAGTGCGCCTCGTTTGAAAGGGAGGATGCGATGGCGACGATCCGGCTGACGGCGGCGCAGGCGGTCGTGCGGTTCCTGGCGGCGCAGCGGACGGTGCTCGACGGGCAGGACGCGCCGCTGTTCGCCGGGTGCTGGGCGATCTTCGGCCACGGCAACGTCGCCGGCATGGGGGAGGCGCTGTTCCATGCCCGCGACACCCTGCCGACGCTGCGGGCGCACAACGAGCAGGCCATGGCGCTGGCCGCCGTCGCCTTCGCCAAAGCGCGCAACCGGCGGCAGATGATGGCCTGCACCAGCTCCATCGGGCCGGGCGCCATGAACATGCTGACCGCGGCCGGCGTCGCCCACGTCAACCGCCTGCCGGTGCTGCTGCTGCCCGGCGACGTGTTCGCGAGCCGCCGCCCGGACCCCGTGCTGCAGCAGGTCGAGGACTGGGGCGACGGCACCGCCAGCGCCAACGACTGCTTCCGCCCGGTGTCGCGCTACTGGGACCGCATCGCCCGGCCGGAGCAGCTGCTCGCCGCCCTGCCCCGCGCCGTCGCCGTGCTGACCGACCCCGCGCAATGCGGCCCGGTCACGCTCAGCCTGTGCCAGGACGTGCAGGCGGAGGCCCATGACTTCCCCCTGGCGCTGTTCGAGGCCCGCACCCACCGCATCCGCCGTCCCGCCCCGGACGCGGAGGAATTGGCGCACGCCGTCCGCGCCCTGCGCCGGGCCGAGCGGCCGTTGATCGTGGCCGGCGGCGGCGTGCTGTACTCGGAGGCGGCGGGCACGCTGCAGGGCTTCGCGGGCCGCCACGCCATCCCGGTGGCGGAAACCCAGGCCGGCAAGGGCGCGCTGCCCTGGGACCACCCGCAGGCGGTCGGCGCCATCGGCGTCACCGGCAGCGCCGCCGCGAACACCCTGGCGCGGGAGGCCGACCTGGTGCTCGCGGTCGGCACGCGGCTGCAGGACTTCACGACCGGCTCGCGCGCCCTGCTGCCCGGCGGGCCGCGGCTGATCCAGCTCAATGTCCAGCCGTTCGACGCGGGCAAGCACGGCGCGGCACCCTTGGTCGGCGACGCCCGGGTGACGCTGGACGCGCTGACCGCGGCACTCGGTGGCCACGCGAGTCCCGTGTCCTGGCAGGCGCGGGCCGCGGCGCTCACGGCGGAGTGGACTGCCGCCGTGGACGCCGCGACGGCGCCAGGCAACGCGGTACGGCCGAGCGATGCCCAGGTGCTCGGCGCGGTGAACCGCGCGGCGCGGCCCGGCGATGTCGTGGTGTGCGCGGCCGGCGGGCTGCCGGGCGAGCTGCACAAGCTCTGGCGTACCGCCGCGCCCGGCGGCTACCACCTCGAATACGGCTTTTCCTGCATGGGCTACGAGATCGCCGGGGGCTTGGGCGTGAAGCTCGCGCAGCCGGGGCAGGAGGTGTTCGTCATGGTCGGCGACGGCGGCTACCTGATGATGAACTCCGAGCTGCAGACCTCGGTGATGCTGGGCCGCAAGCTGATCGTGACCGTGCTCGACAACGGCGGCTACGGCTGCATCGACCGCCTGCAGCGCGCCTGCGGCGGCCAGTCCTTCAACAACCTGCTGGCGGACGTGGACGCCCGGCTGGACGACGCCCGGGTGGACTTCGCGGCCCACGCCCAAAGCCTCGGCGCGCAGGCGGAACGGGTAGCCGGCGTCCCGGAACTGGAGGCCACGCTGGCCCGCGCCCGGCAGGCCGCCCGCACCTACGTCATCGTCATCGAGACCGACCCGGCCGCGACGACCGAGGCCGGCGGCGCGTGGTGGGACGTGGCGGTGCCGGAAGTCTCGCAGCGGCCGGAGGTGCAGGACGCGCGCGCCGCCTACGTCGCGGCCCGCGCGGCGCAGGATGGCGCCGCATGACCGTCCGCCTCGGCACCAACCCGATTGCCTGGAGCAACGACGACCTGCCCGAACTCGGCGGCGACACCCCGCTCGAAGCCTGCCTCGCGGAAGCGCGGCAGGCCGGGTTCGCCGGCATCGAGATGGGCCGCAAGTTCCCCTCCGACCCGGCGGCGCTGCGGGCCGTGCTGGGACGGCACGACCTCGCCTTCGTGTCCGGCTGGTACGGCGCGGCGCTGCGGCACCGCGATGTCGAGGCGGAGGTCGCGGCGATGCGCCCGCACCTTCATCTGCTGCAGGCCTGCGGCTGCGGGGTGATGGTGTTCGCCGAAACCTCCGGCACCGTGCAGGGCCAGCGCGGCGTGCCGGTCGCCGACCGCCCGGTGATGCAGGACGACGAGTGGCCGGCCTTCCTCGACCGGCTGGGCCGGCTGGGCGACTGGATGGCCGGGGAGGGCGTGCGGATCGCCTTCCACCACCACATGGGCACCGTGATCGAGACGGCGGCCGAGATCGACCGCCTGCTGTCCGGCACGCCCGACAGCGTCGGGCTGCTGCTGGACACCGGGCACCTCGCGTATGCCGGCGAGGACCCGGCCGCCGTCGCCCGCCGCTGGGCGCACCGCGTCAACCACGTCCACGCCAAGGACGTGCGCCCGGACGTGCTGGCCCGGGCGCTGCGGGAGCGGTGGAGCTTCCTCGATGCCGTGGTGGCGGGCGTCTATACGGTGCCGGGCGACGGCCGGGTGGACTTCACGGCGGCGCTGCAGCCGCTGGCCGAGGCCGGCTATGCCGGATGGCTGATCATGGAGGCCGAGCAGGACCCGGCCCGCGCGCATCCGCTGACCTACGCCCGGGCCGGCTACGCGCATCTGCGCGCGGCGGCCGATGCGGCCGGGTTCGCAATTGACGGATCGGCGGTCACGGCGGCTCTGGGCTGATCCGATCCAACGCGGGACCAAACCGACGGCGAACGCCGTTGCGGCGAATTCCTGAATGTTGCAATGTAGATACGACACCGAGGGACGTTGATCCATGCCGTCTGATGCCAACGCTGCGGTCATCAACCGTGCGGCGATCCAGGAGATGCTGAGCTTCCCGAGGGTGTACGGGCCAAACGGCTTCAACCGCCTCCTGGACGGAGGACCCGACCGACCGCCGCCCGCCGATGTCGTCGCTGCGCTGGAACGCCTGGAAACGGCAGTCGTCGATCCAGCACTGTTGACGGGCAGCCAAACAGTCGCTTCGGTCGAGGCGCAGACCATCACCGACCTGAGCCACGTTGCCGGCTTTACCCGCGATCAACTGAACGCGGCCACCGGGCCCTACAGCATCGGTGATCCGGCGACAATCGGCAGCCTCCTGTATCCGAAGGACGTCGCGAGCCTTGAGGCAGATGTCAAGCTGTTCACGCTCGGCGACCCCAATCCGCCGGTCACGGTGGTCGATCCGCCTCCGCCGCCCGCCAGCGGGGTGGAGCAATACCTTGTCACCAACATGACGACCGGCGTGTCGGACTGGGAGAACGGCCAAGCCTACAGTGGCCCCGTGGCGAACGTGCAGAACGAGTTCCTCGACATCACAGCCGACAACGTGAACATCACGGCGACCAAGCCGAACAACTTCATCCATGCCGGGTCCGGCAACGACGCCATCGACCTCAGCCTGTTTGAGGGCAGCGGCGGGGGCACCAACGTCGTGGACGGCGGCGGCGGCTCCGACTTCATCAAGGTCAGCGCCTTCGGCAACAGCGTCGATACCGTTTTTATCGATGACCGCGCGGCCACTGCCGATGCCTGGACCACGGTGGCGAACTTCCACAAAGGCGATGCCGTCACGATCTACGGCGTGGCGCCGTCGAATTTCGCATTGGACTGGGAGGATGGCCAGGGTGCGGCCGGGTTCACTGGCCTCACGCTGCATGCGATGGCGCCGGACAGGCCGATCGCCTCGCTCACCCTGAAAGGCTACGCCGCCTACACCAAGGCGGACCTCGGCGACGGGCGCTTGACCGTGTCGTTCGGCAGCGATCCCGCAAGCGGGAGCAGCTACATGCAGATACAAGGGACAGCCTACTGACAGGGCGGTTCCCGCAACAACGGGTTGCGAGTCGCAAAAACCGTCCCTGCGTATTGATATGCACCGGCAAGCCAGGCATCCTGCCTGCAAATCACGAAATACCAGGGAAAATCGTCCATGAAGAAGCTGCTGCTCGCCGGTGCCGTCGCCGCGTCCGCGCTGTTCGGGTCCGCGCCGCGCCCGGCGCAGGCGCAGGAGCCGACCATCCCGATCATCGTCAAGGACACCACCAGCTTCTACTGGCAGATCGTGCTGGCCGGCGCCCGCAAGGCCGGGCAGGACCTGCACGTGAAGGTCCCGGAACTCGGCGCGCAGAGCGAGAGCGACATCGGCGGCCAGATCTCGATCCTGGAGAACTCGGTCGCGGGCAAGCCCGCCGCCGTCGTCATCTCGCCGACGCAGTTCGCGGCGCTGGGCAAGCCCATCGACGCCGCCGCCCGGTCGGTCAAGATCATCGGCATCGACAGCGGCGCCGACAGCCAGGCGTTCACCTCCTTCCTGACCACCGACAACGTGGCCGGCGGCCGGGCGGCGGCGGATGCGCTGGCCCAGGGCATCGGCGCCAAGAACGGCGGCAAGGTCGCGGGCGAGGTGGCGCTCATCACCTCCCTGCCCGGCGTCGGCTCCCTCGATCAGCGCGCCCAGGGCTTCAAGGAGCAGCTGGCGAAGTACCCGGGCCTCAAGTTCGTGGCCGACAAGGTGGCCGACGGGCAAGCGACCACGGCGCTCAACATCATGACCGACCTGCTCACCGCCAACGCGGACCTCAAGGGCGTGTTCACCTCGAACCTGATCATGGCCCAGGGCGCCGGGCAGGCCATCGGCGAGAACAAGCTGGGAGGCAAGATCGCGCTGATCGGCTTCGACAATGACGAGAAGCTGGTGAAGTTCCTGAACGACGGGGTGATCTACGCGCTGATCGTCCAGGACCCGTACCGCATGGGCTACGACGGCATCAAGACGGCGCTGGCCGC
>CAXSHI010000187.1:0-9116 GCA_964236755.1 uncultured Acetobacteraceae bacterium | reverse complement strand
TGGGTGACGATGGCGATGGTGAAGTCGCGCTTCAGCTCGTCGATCAGCTCCTCGACCCTGAGCGTGCTGATGGGGTCGAGCGCGCTGGTCGGCTCGTCGAGCAGGATGACCTCGGGCCGCACGGCGATGGTGCGGGCGATGCACAGCCGCTGCTGCTGGCCGCCCGAAAGGCCCATGGCGGAGCCGGACAGCCGGTCCTTCACCTCGCCCCACAGCGCGGCCCGGGTCAGCGACCACTCGACGCGCTCCTCCATGGCGGACTTGGAAAGCTGCTCGTGCAGCTTCACGCCGAAGGCGATGTTGTCGTAGACCGACATCGGGAACGGCGTCGGCTTCTGGAACACCATGCCGATGCGGGAGCGCAGCGCGTTCATGTCGATCTCGGGCGCGATGAGGTTCTGCCCGTCCATCATCACCTCGCCCTCGGCGCGCTGGCCGGGGTATAGGCTGTACATGCGGTTCAGCACGCGGAGCAGGGTGGACTTGCCGCAGCCGCTGGGTCCGATCATCCCCGTGACCTGCTGGGCCGGCAGGTCGAGGTCGATCCCCTTCAGCGCCTTGTTGGTTCCGTAATAGAAGTCGAGGCCGCGTATGGCGATCCGCGCCGGATTGAGGGCGCCGGACCGCGCGGCCATGGCGCCCATGCCCGGTGCAGGGGGGGCGCTCCGGGCGGGCACCGGCAGGCTGTTGGCTGTCTCGCTCATGAAAACCCTCAAGACTTCCGCAGCACGAAGCGTGCGATGATGTTCAGCAGCAGGACGCTCACGGTGATGATGAGCGCGCCGGTCCAGGCCAGCGACACCCAATCCTCGTACGGCGACCCGGCATAGGCATAGATCGTCAGCGGCAGGCTCGACATCGCCTGCGAGAGGTTCACCGACCAGGTGAGGTTGCCGAGCGAGGTGAACAGCAGCGGCGCCGTCTCGCCCGCGATGCGCGCAATGCCGAGCAGCACGCCGGTGATCAGGCCCGACATGACGGAGCGGTAGCAGATCAGCGTGATCATCTTCCACTTCGGCGAGCCGAGGCCCATCACCGCCTCCCGCAGCGTGTTCGGGATGAGCTGCAGCATGTCCTCCGTGGTGCGGACGACGATGGGGATGATGATGATCGCGAGCGACACGGCGCCCGCGATGCCGGAGAAGCCGCCGAACGGCAGCACCAGCAGTTGGTAAACGAACAGGCCGATCAGGATGCTGGGGGCGGACAGCAGCACGTCGGACACGAAGCGCACCGCCCCTCCCAGGCGCGAGCCGCGGGCGTATTCGGCCAGGTAGGTCCCGACCAGGATGCCGATGGGCGTGCCGATGGCCGTGCCGATGCTGACCTGGATCACCGTGCCGACGATGGCGTTCAGCAGCCCGCCGCCGGAGCCGGGCGGGCGCGTGACTTCCGTGAACACGGCCGGTCCCATCGCCTGCAGGCCGCGCCAGAACAAGGTGAGCAGGATCGAGGCCAGGAACACCAGGCCCAGCACCGTCGAGAGCACCGCAAGCCCGGTCATTAACCGGTCCCGCCGGCGGCGCCGCCGGCCCAGGCGGGCGGCAGCCGCGTCGTCCTTCGGCAGCATGTCGGCGAGGGCTGCGCTCATGCTCCTGCCCCCTTCGCCCGGGGCCGCAGCAGCAGGCGGGAGATCGCCAGCACGATGAACGACAGCACGAACAGGATGAAGCCGAGCGCCAGCAAGGCCGACAGCTTGAGGCTGCCTTCCCCGGCCTCGCCGAATTCGAGCGCCACGAGCGAAGCGATGGTGTTGCCGGGTCCGAACAACGTCGTGGTGACGCGGTTGGCGTTGCCGATCACGAAGGTGACGGCCAGCGTCTCCCCCAGCGCCCGGCCGAGGCCCAGCATGATACCGCCGACGACCGACTTGCTGGTGTAGGGCAGCACGATGTTGCGCATCACCTCCCACCGCGTGGCGCCGAGGCCGTAGGCGCTCTCTTTATATACGGGCGGCACGGTGGCGAACACGTCGCGCATGGTGGCGGCGACGAATGGGATGATCATGATCGCGAGGATCAGCGCCGCGGTCAGGATGCCGGTGCCGAATGGCGGGCCGGCGAACAGGCCGCCGATCAGCGGCAGCTCGCCGAGGCTGTCGATGACGGCGGGCTGCACGACCTGCGCCATGATCGGCACGATCACGAAGAAGCCCCACATGCCATAGATGATGCTGGGCACCGCGGCCAGCAACTCGACCGCGGTGCCCACGGGGCGGCGGAGCCAGTCGGGTGCCAGCTCGGTCAGGAAGAACGCGATGCCGAAGGCGATGGGCACGGCGAAGACGATCGCGAGCACCGCGGTGGTGACGGTGCCGTAGATCGGCACCAGCGCCCCGTACTGGTCGGCGACGGGGTCCCAAAGCTCGGTCCACACGAAGGCCAGCCCGAACTTCCGGAACGCCGGCAGCGCGCCGATGAACAGCTCGACGATGATGGCGCCGAGCAGGATCAGCACGAACACCCCGGCCAGGCGGCACATCCACTCGAACACCGCATCGCCGCCCGGCCCGCCGCGCCGCCGGGCGGCTAGGGCGGCGCTGGCTGCGGGACGGGCGGAGCTTATGGCCTTCTGCACTGGGATGTCCGTCGAGAGAGGATTGTCGGCGAAGGGGAGGGCCGCCGCGCGGCTAGCCGTTCGCGCCCTTGATCTCGGCCTTCCACGCGGCCCGCACCGCGGCCTGCACCTTGTCGGGCAACGGGATGTATTCGAGATCCTGCGCCAGCTTGCCGCCGTTCGTGTAGGCCCAGTCGAAGAACTTCAGCACCGCCGTCGTGTGGGCCGCGTCCTTCGGGTCCTTCGGCAGCAGGATGAAAGTGGGCGAGACGATGGGCCAGCTCGTGTCGCCCGGCTGATCGACCAGGTTGGCCGCGAAGTTGGGCGTGGACCAATCCGCGTTCTGCGCGGCCGCCAGGAAGCTCTCGGCGCTCGGGCTGACAAAGCTGCCGGCCTTGTTGCGCAGCTGGGTGGAGGTCAGCTTGTTCTGCGTCGCGTAGGCGTTCTCGACATAGCCGATGGCGCCGCGGGTGTTGCGGACCGTGCCGGCGACGCCCTCGTTGCCCTTGGACCCGGTGCCGGCGGGGAAGCGCACCGAGGTGCCGACGCCGACCTTCTCCTTCCACTCCGGCGACACCGCCGACAGGTACGATGCCCAGACGAAGGTGGTGCCCGAGCCGTCCGCGCGGTACACCGGCGCTATCGCCAGGCTCGGCAGGGCGACGCCGGCGTTCAGCACCGCGATCTTCGGGTCGTTCCACTTGGCGACCTTGCCGAGATAGATGTCGGCCAACACGTCGCCGGTCAGCTTCAGCTGGTTGTCGGCGATGCCGGGCAGGTTGACGATGGCGACCACGGCGCCCATCACGGAGGGGAACTGCAGCAGGTTGGCCTCTTTCAGCGCCGCGTCAGTCATCGGCGCGTCGGAGGCGCCGAAATCCACCGTGCGGTTCTTGATCTGCGTCTGCCCGCCGCCGGAACCGATGGACTGGTAGTTCAGCTGGACGCCGATAGCCTTCTGCGCAGCATCTCCCCACTTCTGGTACACTGGGTTGGGGAACGATGCCCCGGCGCCGGTGATCGGCTGCGCCGCCGCAGAAAACGCCATCGCGCATCCCAGCGCGGCCGTCGCCAGCATCTTCGACATCATGCTCATGCAAACACCCTCGTTGGGACGGCTGCCGCCTGGGCCGCCACGGCCCGGCAGGCCCGGTTGCGAATGGGCGCACCGTAGGCAGAGACGACGACAGGAGTGTTGCAGATTTATGACATATTTGTTACAGATCAGGCTGATCCGTGTTTTAAGTCCAATATAAAAGACGTGCCGCCGGCAGCCGGCTGGCCAGCGAGGCTTCCAGGGTCGCGCGCATCTCGGCCATCTGCTCCTTCGGGAACACCCACTTCACCGAGCCGAACTTCGTCATCTTGCGTGCCCGCTGCGTTTCGTCCATCTCGAGCGGGCTGCCGGGATACCAGCCGGCGAGCACGTCCTTCGACTTCGGGGTGAAACGGTGGGTGATCAGCTCGGCCGTGAGATCCACGTCGGCGACGCCCTCAAGCGCCATGGCGATGTCGGCGAACAGGCGGTCGTAGGCGGCGGCCCAGTCCGGCAGGCGCATGATGGGCGCCACCGTGAGGCCGACGGGGTAGCCCGCCCCGGCCACCGCGCGGAGCGCCGCGAGCCGGGCCGCCATGCGGGGCGCGCCGCCCTCGTGCCGCTCGGCCGCCTGGGCGTTGACCGAGAAGCGGATGCGCGTCCGCCGGTTGTGGGCCAGGTCCAGCAGCGGGCCGACCGCGTCGAACTTGGTGGTGAAGCGGAGCTGCACCCGGGCGTTTCCTGGCGCATCCCAAGCGCCGAAATGCGCGATGCAGGCGGCGAGGCCGCCGGTCAGGTGCTCGATGGCCAGCGGGTCGGTGTAGCAGGAGCACTCGAACGTCGTGCCCTCCGCGGCGCGGTCGGCTGACAGCGACGTGACCCGGCCCTGGCCCACGGCGGCGGGCAGCTCGGCCAGGATCTCGGGCAGGTTGGCGTAGGCGCGGATGATCGGCGGCCCCGCGAGCGAGCCGGCGAGGTAGCAGTAGGAGCAATGCGCCGGGCAGCCCTCGGCGAGGTCGAACCGCCAGTCGGCGCTGGGCGGGATCGCCTGCAGCCGGCGCCGGCTGGGGCTGGCGGTGACGACCGCCATCGTGGTCTTCGCGTCGCGGTAGGCGTCGGGCAGGCCGCTCAGCCGGTCGGCCGGGAGACGCACGATCTCGGAGCCGAGGGCGGCGGCGCGCTCCACCATGGCGGCGCCGGACGGCCAGGCAAGGGCGGAGGGTGTCGCGAGCACGCGGCGGGGAGTCCAGGGACGTGGCATGGCGGGGATGTCGGGTGTGCGCCGCGATTTGCCAGCCCGCGCGATACCGCGGGAACGGCTAGTCGGGGCTGCCGAGCGCCCGGTATATCTCGGCCAGATGCGGACTCATCGGCAGGTTCAGGGCCGCGCCGGTCGGCAGCGCCTGGGTGAGCCATCGGTTGTAGAGCGCGGTGAGCGTGCCTTGCTGCGCCATGCGCTCGAAGCTCTGCCGCACGAGGCCGCTGAACACCGGGTCGTCGCGGCGGAGCGCGATGGCGTAGGGTTCATAGGACAGGTAGTCGCCGACCACGCGGAACCGCCGCACGTTCGGCTGCGTGGCAACCAGGCCGGAGAGCAGGATGTCGTCAGAGGCGAAGGCGTCGGCGCGGCCAGAGGCGAGCGTCGCGTAGGCGGTGGCGAGGTCGGGCACCTCGACCACGGTGAACGACGGCGCCGCCTGTGCGGACAGCTGCCGCATTACCTCGGCGTTGGTGGTGCCGCTACCCACCACGATGGTCTTGCCGCCCAGGTCGCGATAGGAGGCAACGGGCGAGTCGCCGGGCACCATCAGCTTGGTGCCGGCCAGGAAGAACACAGGGGAGAAAGCGACGGTGCGGGCGCGCTGCTCGGTCGCGGTGGTCGAGCCGCATTCGAGGTCGATCTCGCCGGACACGAGCTTGGGCAGCCGCGCGTCCGCCGCGACCGGCACCAGGACCATTCGGATGCCTGACTCCCAGGCTGCGGCGCCGGGTTCAAGCAGCTCGCTGCTGAGCGCGCCTGCGATGTCGGCCGCGATGCCCCGGCACAGATCGAGCGAGAAGCCGACCGGCTGCCCGGCCTTGTTGAGGAACGCGAACGGCGGCGCGCTCTCCCGGTAGCCGATCAGCACGGTGCCGCGGTGCCGGATGGTCTGGAGGGTGCCGTTCAGCACCGCCCCCTCCTCGGCCTTCGCACCCGTCACCAGGCAGAACGCCAGGAGCGCGATGCGGCCCAGGCGCCGGACGGTCACGCGGGCTGGCCCTCCATCTCCTTGATCGTCGGCACGGTGCCCACGTCATCAACGAGCTGGCCCTCCCACTTCGCCACCACGGCGGTCGCCAGCGAGTTGCCGATCACGTTGGTGGCGGAACGGCCCATGTCGAGGAAGGTGTCGATCCCCAGGATCAGCAGCAGCCCTTCCTCCGGCAGGCCGAACTGCCCAAGCGTCGCCGCGATCACTACGAGCGAAGCGCGCGGCACCCCGGCCACGCCCTTGCTGGTCAGCATGAGCGTGAGCAGCATGCCGATCTGGGTGCCGAAGCTCAGCGGGATGTCGTAGGCCTGGGCGATGAACACGCTGGCGAAGGTGCAGTACATCATCGTGCCGTCGAGGTTGAACGAATAGCCGAGCGGCAGGACGAAGCTGGAGATCTTGGTGGAGATCGGGAATTTCGCCAGCTGCTCCAGCATCTTCGGATACGCCGCCTCCGAGCTGGCGGTGGAGAAGGCGAGCAGGAACGGCTCCTGCACCAATGCGATGAGCCGCTTCACCCGCGGTCCCAGGATCAGGAAGCCGACCAGGATCAGCACCAGCCACAGGCAGACCAGGCCCACGTAGAACTCGCCCATGAACTTCGCGTAGTTCACCAGGATGCCGAGGCCGTTGGTCGCGATCGTCGCCGTCATGGCGCAGAACACCGCAAGCGGCGCCAGCTTCATGACGTAGCCGGTGACGGCCAGGATGATGTGGGACAGGCTCTCGATGCCCTTGAGCAGCGGCTTGGCGCGCGCCGGCATGGCGGCGCAGGCGACGCCGAAGAACACCGAGAACACGACGATCTGCAGGATCTCGTTATCGACCATCGGTCGGATCGCGCTGTCGGGGAAGACGTGCTTGACGAAGCCATCGACCGACATGGCGTGCGAGTCGATGCCCGACGACACGCCGCTTACGACTTTGTGCACCCCGGCCCCCGGCTCGAACAGGTTGACCAGGATCAGCCCGAGGGTGAGGGAGACTAAGGACGCGCTGACGAACCACAGCATCGCCTTGCCGCCGACCCGGCCCACCGCGCCCGCGTCCGACATGTGGCCGATGCCGACCACGAGCGTCGAGAACACCAGGGGCGCGATGATCATCTTGATCAGCCGCAGGAACACCGTGCTGCCGATGGAGACGTAGCCGGCGATCAGCTTGTGGGTGGCAGGGTCCGCGATCTGCGCATGGATCAACCCGCCGGCCGCGATGCCGAGCAGCATCGCGATCAGGATGTAGGTCGTCATCCGGCTCGACTTCATTCCATGCCCCCCGCAGTGCGCCGAATGCCGGCGTCAGCGGTCAGCTTCCTACGGGCATCTCGATCTTGCAATCAGGTTGCCGTAATTTGTCGCCTTGTTACGCCCGCGGGCGGTGAACCCGGCGACGGCGGCGAGGGCACGCCCCTATTCGGCCGCCCGCGCGTAGGCCTCGATGGGCGCGCAGGTGCAGACCAGGTTGCGGTCGCCGTAGGCGTTGTCCACCCGCTTCACCGGCGGCCAGTACTTGGCGGCGCGCACGAAGGGCAGGGGGAACGCCGCCTGCTCGCGCGGGTAGGCGTGCGGCCAGTCGGTCGCGGCAACCTCGCCCACCGTGTGCGGCGCATGCTTCAACGGGTTGTCCGCGCGGTCCGCCTGGCCTGCGGCAATCGCCTTGACCTCCGCCCGGATGGCGATCATGGCGTCGCAGAAGCGGTCGATCTCGGCGCGGCCCTCGCTTTCGGTCGGCTCGATCATCAGCGTGCCGGTCACGGGCCAGCTCATGGTCGGCGCGTGGAAGCCGTAGTCCTGCAGGCGCTTGGCGATGTCCTCGACGCCCACGCCGGCCTCCGCCTGGAAGCCGCGGCAGTCCAGGATGCACTCGTGCGCCACCAAGCCGTTGGCGCCCGCGTAGAGCACGGGGTAATGCGGCCGCAGGCGGGCGGCCATGTAGTTGGCGTTGAGGATCGCCACCGCCGTCGCGCGCCGCAGCCCGGCGGCGCCCATCATGCGGATGTAGGCGTAGCTGATCGGCAGGATGCCGGCGCTGCCGAACGGCGCGGCTGCGACCGGGCCGAAACCGCTGGCCGGCCCCGCATCCGCCCGCATCGGGTGATTCGGCAGGAACGGCGCCAGGTGCGCCGCGACGCCGATCGGCCCGACGCCGGGGCCGCCGCCGCCGTGCGGGATGCAGAACGTCTTGTGCAGGTTGAGGTGGCATACGTCCGCGCCGATGGCCGCCGGGCTGGTCAGCCCGACCTGCGCGTTCATGTTGGCGCCGTCCATGTACACCTGGCCGCCGTGCCGATGCACCACGTCGCAGATGTCACGTATGCCTTCCTCGAACACGCCGTGCGTGCTGGGGTAAGTCACCATGAGCGCCGCGAGGCGGTTCTCGTGCTGCGCCGCCTTGGCGCGCAGATCGCCCAAATCCACGTTGCCGTCGCGGTCGCAGCTGGTGACGACGACGCGGTAGCCGGCCATCACCGCGCTGGCCGGGTTGGTGCCGTGCGCGCTGGACGGGATCAGGCACACATCGCGGTGCGCCTCGCCGCGGGAAACGTGGTAGGCGCGGATGGCGAGCAGGCCGGCATACTCGCCCTGGCTGCCGGCGTTCGGCTGCAGCGACACGGCGGCGAAGCCCGTCACCTGGCACAGCCAACCCGACAGCCGCTCGATCAGCGTCAGGTAGCCGCACGTCTGATTGGCGGGCGCGAAGGGGTGGATGTCGGCGAAACCCGGCAAGGAGACCGGCATCATCTCGGCCGTCGCGTTCAGCTTCATCGTGCAGGAGCCGAGCGGGATCATGCTGCGGTTCAGCGCCACGTCGCGGTCCTCAAGCCGCTTGAGGTAGCGCAGCATGTCGTGCTCGGCGTGGTGGGCGCCGAACACCGGGGCCGTCAGCACGCGGGAACTGCGGGTCAAGGTCTCGGGCACGCTGCCGGCGGCGTCGAGCAACGGAGCGCCGAGGGCGTCCGCAAGCCGCGCCAACTCCTGCCGCGTCACCGTCTCGTCCAACGCAACCGACACGCCGCCATCCGGCAACGTCCGCAGGTTGAAGCGGGCGGCCGACGCGCGCTCCACCAGCCCCGCCGTGTCGCCGTCCAGCGTCAGCGTGTCGAAGAACGCATCGTGCCGCAGCGCGAACCCGGCGCGAACCGCGGCGCCTGCGAGCAGCCGGGCTTGCAGGTTCACCCGCCGGGCGATGCGCTGCAGGCCCTCCGGCCCATGCCACACCGCATACATCCCGGCCATGACCGCCAGCAGGACCTGGGCGGTGCAGATGTTGCT
>CAXSHI010000186.1:0-9129 GCA_964236755.1 uncultured Acetobacteraceae bacterium | reverse complement strand
GGCCTCAAGCAGGTGCAGCGCAACCCGTGGGAGCAGTTCCAGGACGAGCACCCCGTCGGCAGCACGGTCGAGGGCGAGATCCGCAACATCACCGAGTTTGGCCTGTTCATCGGCATCTCGGCCGACATCGACGGCATGGTGCACATGTCCGACCTGTCCTGGGACGAGCCGGGCGAGTTGGCCATCGCCAAGTTCGAGAAGGGCCAGGTCGTCCAGGCCAAGGTGCTGGACATTGACGCCGAGAAGGAGCGCATCAGCCTGGGCGTCAAGCAGCTGCAGGACGATCCGGCCGCCGACGTGCTGAGCCGCGTGCACAAGAACGACGTCGTGACCTGCGTGGTCACGGCCGTGCAGGCCAACGGTATCGAGGTGAAAGTGGACGAGGTGCTGACCGGCTTCATCCGCCGGGCGGAGCTGGCGCGGGACAAGTCCGACCAGCGCCCGGACCGCTTCGCCGTGGGCGAGAAGGTGGACGCCAAGGTGACGGCTATCGACCGCGCCGCCCGCAAGCTCAGCCTGACCATCAAGGGCCGGGAGATGGAAGAGGACAAGCAGGCCATCCAGGACTTCGGCACGGCTGACTCCGGCGCGTCGCTGGGCGACATCCTGGGCGCCGCCATTCGCCGACGGAACCAGGCGAGCGAAAACTAGTTGTCGCTCGAAACCGACCTGATCCTGGACAGGCGGCGCCTCAAGCGCCGCCTGAACCTTTGGCGGGTGCTGGCGGTGGCGGCCGGCACCGTGGCGCTGATCGTGGTCGTGGCGCCGCGGGCGTCCGGCGGCCTGGGCGGCCACGTCGCGCGCCTCAACGTGACCGGCATCATCACCGAGGACCGCAAGCTGCTTGAGAGCGTCGCGGCGCTGGCGAAAGATCGCAATGTGCCTGCGGTGATCGTCTCGATCGACAGCCCCGGCGGCTCGGTGGCCGGGGGGGAGAGCCTGCGCGGCGCGTTGCTGCGGGTCGCCGCAGCCAAGCCCGTGGTGGCGGTGATGCGGGGCACGGCGGCGTCGGCCGGCTACATGGTGGCATTGCCCGCCGCCCGCATCTTCGCCCGGGACGCGACGCTGACCGGCTCCATCGGCGTCATCCTGCAGACCGGCGACGTTTCCGGCCTGCTGAGCCGGCTGGGCCTGTCGGCAGAGGCCATCACGTCCGGGCCGCTCAAGGACCAGCCGAGCTTCACCCGCGGCCTGACGGCCCAGGGACGGGATTACCTGAACGGCCTGGTCAGCGACATGTACGACCAGTTCGTCGGCATGGTGGCAGACGCCCGGCACATGGATGCGTCCCAGGTGCGCGCCCTGGCCGACGGCCGCGCTTATACCGGCCGCCAGGCGCAGAAGCTGGGCCTGGTGGATGAGATCGGCGGCGAGATCGAGGCGCGGGAATGGCTGGCGCGGGAGCGCGGCGTGCCGACGACGGTGCCCGCCGAGGACCTGAAGCCCGGCGGGTTGTATGACCGTACGGTCGGGGCGACGCTGGCCGGCTTCTGGCAGCACGCCGTGGCCGGCGTGCTTGCTCCGCCCATGGCGCAGGCTGGGGTCTGGGCGCTCTGGCAGGGTGGCGCGGCGGAGTAGTCAGCCCGCCTGATACGCGGCAAGCTCGTTGCCGCCGGGGTCACGGAAACGAAAGCGCCATCCGCCGGGGGACGCGAAGGTCGGCCGGGTCACGGTGCCGCCCGCCTTCGTCACAGATCAAAGTGCGGCCTCAACGTTCGCCACCACGATGACGGCAAGCAGGGCCGGCGTCGGCCTGCAGGCCGACATCGACATCGCCGGTCATGGTGCAGGCGTAGCTCTGGCCGAAGTCGGTTAGCTCCCACCCAAAAGCTTTGGAATAGAATGCTTTTGCCTCGCCGATATCCGCAGCAGACAATTCAATGAAGCTTGATCGCGCCATCGTGTCGCCTCCGCGATTTGAGGTGGAGCCTTGTCGCCTTTCGTCCCGTGAGCGGTCGCATAACGGAGGGACGCGGGCAATCGCCGCTTGGGCCGGGCAACGCCTCCAGCCAAATCGCGTCGTTCAGTTGACGCAGGGCAACGGGTCCGGCATCGTCCGACGAGCATGTCCGCGAACAAGCCACCAACTGCAACGCATTACGGCGATTGAGAAAATGACAAAGTCCGAGTTGATCGCAGAGCTTGCGTCCGCCAACCCGCACCTGCTCGGCCGAGATGTGGAGCTGATCGTATCGACCATCTTCGAGGAGATCACCGCCGCCCTGGCCCGCGGCACCCGAGTCGAACTGCGCGGCTTCGGCGCCTTCACGGTGAAGCGGCGCGACGCCCGCACCGGGCGCAACCCGCGCACCGGGGAGGCGGTTCCGGTCAACGAGAAGGCGGTGCCGTTCTTCAAGGCCGGCAAGGAGTTGCGGGAGCGGGTGGACCATGGCGGCAAACCGGCCCGCGCGACTTCGCGCGCCGAACGTGTGCTGGCCTAGCCATGCGCATCCTGCTTGCCGTGCCCGTGCTGATCATCCTGGTAGCCTTCGCGCTGTCCAACCGGCAGGTGGTCCAATTGGGCCTATGGCCCACCGACATCATGATCGACGCGCCGTTGTCGATCACGATCCTGGTGGCGGCCGGGCTGTTCTTCATCGTCGGCGCGCTCATGACTTGGGGCGCCGGCGTCCTCACCGCCAGCCGCGCCCGTCAGGCCGAACGCACCGTGCGCCAGCTTGAGGCCGAAGTGCGTGCCTTGAGGGCGCAGCCCAGGAGCGCGCAGCCTAGGACTGCGGGCACCGTCATGGCCTTGCCGCCACCCGGCGCATAATGGCCGGCCTGATCGTCGCCTTGGACACCGCGGACGCGGGGCAGGCGGCGGCGTGGGCCGATATGGTGGCGCCGCATTGCGGCATCTTGAAACTGGGCCTGCAATTCGTCTTGGCGCAAGGGTCGCCGGGCACCCGCGCCGTCACGCAGCGCCCGGTATTCCTCGACTTGAAGCTGCACGACATTCCCAACACCGTCGCAGGTGCCGTGCGCGCCATCCTGCCGCTGCGCCCGGCGATGCTGACGGTGCATGCGGGCGGCGGAGCCGCGATGCTGGCGGCGGCCCGGCACGCCGCCGACGCCGACGCCCAGCCTCCGCTCCTGCTTGCCGTCACCGTGCTGACCAGCCTCGACAGCAGCGCCCTGCACGCAACCGGCGTCGCCGGCGGGCCGCGCCAGCAGGTGCTGCGGCTCGCCCGCCTGGCGATGGATGCGGGCGCCGACGGGCTGGTGTGCAGCGCGCAGGAGGCCCCCATGCTGCGGGATGCCCTGGGGCCGCACCCGACCTTGGTAGTGCCGGGCATCCGGCCGGCCGGTGCCGGCGCGGACGACCAGGCGCGCACCGTGACCCCGCGGGACGCCGTGAACGCCGGCGCCGATTGGATCGTGGTCGGCCGCCCCATCACCGGCAGCGCCGACCCGGCCGCGGCCGCCGCCGCCATCGCCTTGGAGATCGCATGACGCTCGTGAAAATTTGCGGCATCAACTCGCCGGAGGCGCTGGACGCTGCGGCGGACGCCGGAGCCGATCACATCGGCCTCGTGTTCTTCCCGCCCTCGCCGCGCGCCGTGACGCCGGCCCAGGCTGCAGCCATCTCGGCTCACCGCCCTGGCGGCCCGGCGCGGGTGGGGCTGTTCGTGGACCCGACCGACGACGACGTGGCCGAGGTCCTGGCATCCCTGGCGCTCGACGTGTTGCAGGTGCACGGCGCGCCGGGACGCGCCGCCGAACTCCGGGCACGGTTCGGGGTGCCGGTCTGGGCCGTGGTCGGCGTGGGAAACGCGGCCGACCTGCCCGTTGACGCCGCGGGCGTGGATGGCCTGCTGCTGGACGCCAAGGCCCCGCCTGGCGCCGTGCTGCCCGGCGGCAACGCCCAAACGTTCGACTGGTCCATGCTGCGCGGTTGGGCTGCGCCGGCGCCCTGGCTGCTGGCCGGCGGCCTCACGCCCGACAACGTGATGGACGCGGTGCGCATCTCGGGCGCCCCGGCGGTGGACGTGTCGTCTGGCGTGGAGCGGACCCGCGGCGTGAAGGATGCCGGGCTGATCCAGGCCTTTGTCAGCAACGCCCGGGTTAGATCCAGCCGCGCCGCCTGAACCACAGGAACGGCAGGACACCGCTCAGGATGATGACGACCAGGCCGTAGGCATAGCCGTAGTGCCACTCCAGCTCCGGCATCGACTTGAAGTTCATGCCGTAGATGCTGGCCATCAGCGTCGGCGGCACGCCCACCACCGACACGACCGTCAGGATTTTGATTCCGTTGTTCTGCTCGATATTGATGAAGCCCAGAGTCGCGTCCAGCAGGAACTGCACCTTGTTCGTCAGCTGCACGTCGTAATCCGACAGCGACGCGATGTCCTGCCGCAGCGTCTTGAACCGGGGCCGCAGGTGTGCCGGAATCCAGTCCGAGGCGACCTCGTTGGTGTACAGCACGATGCGGTTCACCCCGAGCAGGCTGTCCCGGATGTTGGAGGCGCGCTCCCCGGCAGTGCCCACCGCGCGCAGCGTCGCCCGCAGCTGCATGTCCGTCCGCGCCGCGTTCGGCGTGCCCCCGCGCTCCGGCCGGAACACCCGCCGCGAGATGGCGTCGAGGTCGGCCCCCACATGCTCCAGGATATCCGCCAGACGATCGACGATCGCCTCCAGCAGCCCCAGGAACGCCGCCACGCTGCATGACTGCGCGGCGCTGCCGACGAACCGCTCGGCGAACTGATCGAACACCGGCAGGTCGGCGAACCGCACCGTCATCAGATGCTCCGGCGACAGCACGAAGCCGACCGGGGCCACCTTCGACAGCCCATCCGCCGAGCGGTAGATCATCGGCGTGCTGAGGGACAGCGTCTTGCCCTCGCTCGACAGCCGGCTGCTGCTCTCGATTTCCGCCAGATCCTCCTGGGCCGGAACCCGCAGGCCGGTCAGCCGCTCGGCGGCGGAACGCTCCTGGTCGGTCGGACTGAGCAGGTCGATCCAGACGGGCGCCGGCTCCGACGGCCCGGCATGAGGCTGGAAGGCGTGGCGGGGACTGAGGCCAGCGTTCAGGTATAGCATGCCGCATCCTACCCTGACCTTGCGGAGTTGCGCATCCCAAAGAACCGGAGACGTGACCGGCGCCGGGCGGTGCGGTATGACAGATGCTCGATTGAGGAGAGCACATGGACGAGACCGCGCCCGCCCGACCCGTCCTCGTCCGGGGCTGGACGCATGAGGTCGCCGGATGCGCCGTGGGGAGCGGGGCGTGAGCTGGCTTGCCGAATACGTCCGCCCGAAGATCCGCACGCTGCTGGGGCGGCGGGAGGTGCCGGACAACCTTTGGGTGCAATGCCCCGAGTGCCAGCAGATGCTGTTCGCCAGCGACCTCGCCCGCAACCTGAAGGTCTGCACGGCGTGCGGCTTCCACATGCGCCCGACCGCGGCGGAGCGCCTGGCCTACACCTTCGACGCCGACCCCGGCTTCACCCGCATCGAGCTGCCCCGCGTGCCCTTGGACCCGCTGCGCTTCCGCGACAGCAAACGCTACGCCGACCGGCTGAAGGAGGCGCGGGAGAAGACCGGGCTTGACGACGCGATCCTGGTCGCGCACGGGGCCATCGGCGGCCACCGCGCCGTGGTGGCGACGCAGGCGTTCGAGTTCATGGGCGGCAGCATGGGCGCGGCGGTGGGCGAGGCCATCGTCGCCGCCGCCCGGCTCGCGGTGCTGCAGCAGGCGCCGCTGATCATCTTCACCGCCAGCGGCGGCGCCCGCATGCACGAGGGCGCCGTCAGCCTGATGCAGATGCCGCGCACCACCATCGCCACCCGGCTGGTCAAGGAAGCCGGGCTGCCATTCATCACGGTGCTGACCGACCCCACGACCGGCGGCGTCACCGCGAGCTTCGCCATGCTGGGCGACCTGCAACTGGCGGAACCCGGCGCGCTGATCGGCTTCGCCGGCAGCCGGGTGATCGAGCAGACGGTGCGCGAAACCCTGCCGGACGGCTTTCAGCGGGCGGAGTACCTCCATGCGCATGGCATCCTCGACATGGTGGTGCCGCGCACCGAGATGCGGGACACGCTGGCCCGGCTGATCGGCCTGCTGCGCGTGCCGGAGCAAGCACCCGCCGCGCCGGCGCCGCCCGCGCCCTTGCCGGAGCCGGCAGCCGCGTGAGCCAGATCCAGCCCCGAAATCGGATCGAGCCGATCATCGACCGGCTGCACGGCCTGCATCCGCGGCTCATCGACCTCAGCCTCGACCGGCTGGAACGCCTGCTGGCGCGGTTGGGCCACCCGGAACGCCGGCTGCCGCCGGTGATCCACGTGGCCGGCACCAACGGCAAGGGCAGCACCTGCGCCTTCCTGCGCGCAATGGCTGAAGCGTCGGGGCTGCGCGTCCATGTCTATGCTTCGCCCCATCTTGTACATTTCAATGAGCGGTTCCGCATTAAGGGGCAGCTGGTGTCTGACGCTGCCCTGGGGGAAGCATTGGAGCACATCGAGCAAGTCAACGACGGTGCCTCCATCACGGTGTTCGAGGTGATCACCGCCGCCGCGTTCCACCTGTTCGCGCAAACGCCGGCAGATCTCTGCATCCTCGAAGTCGGGCTGGGCGGCCGCGGCGACGCGACCAACGTGATCCGCGCGCCCGCCGTTTGCGCGATCACCTCCATCTCGATGGACCATCGGGAGCTGCTCGGCGACACGCTGGCGGCGATTGCGGCGGAGAAGGCCGGCATCGCCAAGCGCGGCGTCCCGTTGGTGACGGGGGCGCAGCCGGTCGAGGCCTTCGCGGCCCTGTCGGACGCCGCCGGGCGGGCCGGCGCCCCGCTCCTGGCGCGCGGCCGGGATTGGGAGATCGCTGCGGCCGGCGACGGGATGCGGTTTACCGACGCGCAAGGCACCGTCGCGTTGCCGCGGCCGTCGCTGCCCGGCGCTCACCAGATGGACAACGCCGGCATCGCCGTGTCGGCGCTGCGGGCGGCGATGCCGGTGCCGGACACCGCCTGGGCCGGGCTGGCGCGGGCCGTGTGGCCGGCGCGGCTGCAGCGGCTCGGCGGGCGGCTGGCCCGATCGGCGCCGCCGGGCTGGGAAGTGTGGCTGGATGGCGGGCACAATCCCGGCGCCGGTGCGGCTCTGGCCCAGCACGCGGCGGGCTGGTCGGACCGCCCGCTGTATCTGATCGTCGGCATGAAGCAGGCAAAGGACGCCGCCGAGTTTCTGCGGCCCTTGCTGCCGCATGCGGCCCAGGTCTTCGCGGTGCAGGAGCCTGGGCAGCATCTGGCGCTGCCGGTCGAGGCGATCATCGCGGCATCCGGAGGCGTCGCGCTGCCCGGCCCCACGGTCGCCGAGGCGTTAGAGAGATTGCCGGCCGGCCCGCCGGCCCGCGTGTTGATCTGCGGCAGCTTGTATCTGGCCGGCGAAGTTTTGAAGTCTGATGGAGCGGAATAAAGTGCACCGGGGACTTGGCGTTCGGCAGAACGTCCCATTTGGTAGTCTAGGCGGCTAGCCCGCATCTTTTCGACATCGTGGAGCTGGTCATGGACGGTTCAGATTTGCCGGCACCGGCAAAATTGCGCGTCACGGTCGCAGAAGCCAAGGCGGCACGCAATGACGCCGGCCGGGCGACTGCGCTTCTGCTCGCTCACGGCTCCATGGAGCTGCGCTGGTTCGCGCCGAAGCGAGAGGACGCGCAGACTCCGCATGACCGGGATGAGCTTTATGTCATCGCGTCCGGCACCGGCACGTTCATGCGCGCCGTGGACAGCCACCCGTTTGATGATACGGCCTTGCCGATCCAGGGCGAGGAGCGCGTGTCGTTCGGTCCCGGCGATGCCCTGTTCGTCGCCGCCGGCACCGTGCATCGTTTCGAGGAGTTCTCAGACGATTTCGCGACCTGGATCATCTTCTATGGCCCGGAAGGCGGCGAGTGACGACGAGGCTTGCAGGCTAATTGATCATGGAGATCACCGGCCTTGCGTCGCAGGACCGTCCGCGATGGGCGGAACTTCAGGGCAAGGCGCAGGCCGCGCGCTGATCGAGGCAGCCGCCGCGCACGCCCGCAAGCTGAAGGGTGCGCGGCTTTGTTAGTTGACACGGGACCACAACGCGACGGCCCGGCTATCCTATGACCGGATCGCCAAGCACTTCGGCTTCATTCGCTACGAGTACCCGTCGTCCTGACCCCTACGGCTCAGGAAATGTTGCTTGCGACCCATTGCTTAAGCTCGCTCTTCGGCGCGGCGCCGACCTTGGTGGCAGCGGGCTTGCCGTCCTTGAACAGGATCATCGTCGGGATGCCGCGGACGCCATAGGCGTTGGGCGACATCGGGTTGTCGTCGATGTTGACCTTAGCGACGGTCACGCGGCCCTTGTACTCCAGCGCGATCTCCTCCAGCGCCGGGGCGATCATCTTGCAGGGGCCGCACCACTCGGCCCAGAAATCGACCAGCACAGGCTCTTTGGACTCTAGGACCTGGGCCTTGAAGGTGTCGTCGCCGACGGCGACGGTGTTTTCGCTCATGCAAGCCTCCTGCTCTCTGCAGAGGAGTTGGTGGGGCGCGGCACCCCGATCAAGCGCCGGGCTGGTGCGCGTCCAGCAACGGCCCGGGAATGGCGGCGACGGCGGCCTGATCCGTCCAGACCAGGGCGCAGCGGACCGGGCGATCCGGGTAGATGCCGCGCAGCACGGCACGGTACGCCGCCAACTGGCGCAGGTAGCGCACGGGGGTGTCGGCCACGTCCGCGGGCGGCGCGCGGTGGCTCTTGAAGTCCGCCACCAGGATCTCGTCCGGCAGCACGGCCATGCGGTCCACCACGCCGGTCACGACCACGCCGCCGGCCATGCCCGTCAACGGCTGCTCCGCCCGGCTTCCGGGGCCGAACAGCGGCGCCAGGTCCGGGTGGGCCAGCACGGCCAGCGCCTGCTCGGCCAACGCCTCCACCTCGGCCGGCGCGAGGCCGAAACCGGGGAGGCGGAGATGCGCCCGCGCCGCGCCCGGCCGGGCCGCTTCCGGCACGTCGGGCAGATGCTGCAGCAGCACGTGCACCAGGCGACCGCGCAGGAACCGCTGCCCGGCGTCCGCCCGCGACAGGAGCGGCGAGGCGGAACTCGGGACCGGGCCGAGCGCCGCGCCCTCCGGCCGGCTGGGCGCGAGCGGCACC
>CAXSHI010000185.1:0-9298 GCA_964236755.1 uncultured Acetobacteraceae bacterium | reverse complement strand
CGACGACCGCGCCGGCCGCGACCCGCTCGCCGTCGGCCAGCCGCACCCCCACCACCCGGCCGCGCTCCAGCAGCACCTCCGCGGCCTCGGCGCCGTAGCGCAAAGTGACCCCGCGCGCCGCCGCAAGCCCGGCCAGCGCCCGCGCGATGCGGTGCATGCCGCCTTCGACCAGCCACACGCCGTCCCGCTCGACATGCGCCACCAGCATCAGGGTGGCCGGCGCGAGAAACGGCGAGGACCCGCAATACGTCGCGTAGCGCCCGAACAGCTGCCGCAGCCGCGGGTCGGCGAAATGCTGGCTCAGGGCCTTCCAAAGCGTGTCGAACGGGCGGATGCCCCAGAGTGCCATCGCCCCAGCGTCGCGTACCAGCGATCCCATGCTGGGCCGCGCGCCCCGGATGAACGGTTTTTCCAGCGTCGCGTAGATGCGCCGGGCCTCGGCGGAGAACGCCCGGAACCCTGCCGCCTCCGGCGCGCCGGCGAAGCGCCCGATGGCGTCGGCCGATTGCTCCAGGTCCGCGAACAGGTCGAGTCGCTGGTCGGCGGTCCAGGCGTGCCGGGCCAGGACGCTGGCCGGGTGCAGGGTGAGATGGTCGGACAGCACCGCGCCCGCGTTCGCAAAAATCGACTCGAACACCCACCGCATCGTGAACACCGTCGGTCCGGCATCCAGCCGCCGCCCGGCCACGGCCACCTCCCGCAGCTTGCCCCCCGGCGTTGCCGCACGCTCCAGCAGCGTCACGTCCAGCCCGGCGCAGGCCAGCTCCAGCGCCGCCACCAGGCCGCCCACTCCACCGCCGATCACCACGACCTGACGCGCCACGTTCCCTCCAAGAAACCGCTTGACCCTTACGTCAATTAACGTTGACAGTCTGATTTGACAACTCAGCCTGACAACTCGGCAGCAGGGGAAGCGCAATGGACGTCATGGGGCGGATCGAGCGGGCATTGTATGCGGCGGTGTCGCGGGCCGACGTCGAAGCGTGCCCGCCCCGCCTCGCCGCCGCCATGCGCCATGCCGTGTTCCCGCGCGGCGCCCGCATCCGCCCGCGCCTGTGCCTGGCCGTCGCCGCCGCGTGCGGGGAGGACGAGCCGGCGGTGACCGACGCCGCCGCGGCGGCCATCGAGCTGCTGCACTGCGCGTCGCTGGTGCATGACGACCTGCCGTGCTTCGACGACGCCGACACCCGCCGCGGCCGTGCCACGGTGCACCGGGCCTTCGGCGAGCCGCTGGCCGTGCTCGCCGGCGACGCCCTGATCGTGCTGGCGTTCCAAACCCTCGCCTATGGCGCCGCGCTCACCCCGATGCGCCTGGCGCCGCTGATGCTGACGGTCGCGGGGTCGGTCGGCGTGCCCGGCGGCATCGTTGCCGGGCAGGCTTGGGAATGCGAGGACGCCGTGGATCTGGCGCAATACCAGCGCGAGAAGACCGGGGCGCTGTTCGCCGCCGCGACCGTCGCCGGCGCCGCCTCTGCGGGGGCGGAGGCCGAACCCTGGCGCATGCTGGGCGCGCGGCTCGGCGAGGCGTTCCAGGTGGCCGATGACATCCTCGACGCCACCGCGCATCCGGACGCGGTAGGCAAGCCCGTCGGCCGGGACCTGGCCCTGGGCCGCCCCAGCGCCGTGCGCGAGCTGGGCCTCGACGGCGCCATCGCGCGGCTGGAGGCGCTGGCCGCCGCCGCCGTGGATGCCGTGCCGTCCTGCCCCGGCGCCACGGCGCTGCGCGGCCACATCCTGACCGAGACCATGCGGCTGTTGCCCAAGGAGCTGGCGCGGCACGCGGCGTGATGGCGGCGCTCCTCGGGAGCGCCGCCCGTCGGGTCGACTGGCGGGGGCAGCGCGACCGCCTGGTCGCCAGCCCGCGCTTCCGGCGCTGGGCCGCGGCCTTCCCGTTCACCCGGCCGATTGCCCGGCGCCGTACCCGCGCGCTGTTCGACCTCTGCGCCGGGTTCGTTTATTCGCAGGTGCTGCACGCCTGCGTGCAGCTGCGCCTGTTCGACATCCTGGCGGACGGCCCGCAGACCGTCGATGCCTTGGCGGCGCGGCTGGGCATTCCCCTGGACCGGACGCGGCGGCTGCTGCTCGCCGCCGCTTCGCTGAGGCTGCTGGCCCGGCGCCGCGACGGGCGGTTCGGGCTGGGTCCGCTCGGCGCGGCCATGGTCGGCAACGCCGCGGTGTCGGCCATGGTGCTGCACCACCGCGAACTCTACGCGGACCTGGGCGATCCGGTCGGGCTGCTGCGCGCCCAGCCGGAAGCGACCGGGCTGTCCCGCTATTGGGCATACTCCGGCAACGCCGACGCCGCCGGGCTTGGATGCAGCCAGGTCGCCGATTACACGGCGCTGATGGCTGCGTCGCAGCCGCTGGTCGCCGACGAGGTTCTGGCCGCCTACCGGATCGGCCGGCACCGATGCCTGCTGGACGTGGGCGGGGGCGACGGCAGCTTCCTGCAGGCCGCGGCGGCGCGGGCGCCGGACCTGCGGCTGATGCTGTTCGACCTGCCGCCGGTCGCGGAGCAGGCCCGCGCCCGGCTTGCGTCGGCGGGGCTGGCCGGGCGGTTCGCGGTGGCCGGCGGCGACTTCCTGGCCGACCCGCTGCCCCAGGGCGCCGACATCGTCTCGCTGGTCCGCGTGATCCACGACCACGACAACCCGGCCGCGCTCGACATCCTGCGCGCCGCGCGCCGCGCCCTGCCGCCGGGGGGCACCCTGCTGCTGGCCGAACCCATGGCCGGGACCCCCGGCGCGGAGCCGATCGGCGACGCCTACTTCGGCTTCTACCTCATGGCCATGGGACGTGGCCGCGCCCGGACGCAGGCGGAGCTGGTCGCCCTGCTGAACGCCGCCGGCTTCGGCCGAGTCCGCCGCGCGCCCACGCACACGCCGCTTCTGGTCAGCGTGCTCGTTGCGAAAGCAACCGGCGATGCCTGGCCTATGTAAATCGTAGTTGACATGCAAATTTGTCAGGATAACGTGACAGAACACGGAGGCCGTATCGGCCCGCACAGCTCCGGGAGGGCGCAGATGGAAGCAATGGCAGTCGTTCTCACCGGGCCCGAGCGCCTGGCGCTCAGCCGCTTGGCCCTGGACGCGGCCGGTCCCGAGGACATCGTGGTCGATATCGAGTGGAGCGGCATCAGCACGGGGACGGAGCGGCTGCTCTACACCGGGACGATGCCGCACTTCCCCGGCATGGGCTATCCGCTGGTGCCGGGCTACGAGTCGGTCGGCCGCGTCGTCGCCGGCGTCGCGGCGGGACCGCAGGTCGGCGACCGCGTGTTCGTGCCGGGCGCGCGCTGCTTCGGCGACGTGCGCGGCCTGTTCGGCGGCGCCGCCTCCCGCGTCGTGGTCCCGGCCGGGCGGGTCGCCGCGCTCGACGAGCGGCTGGGCGAGGACGGCGTGCTGCTGGCGCTGGCCGCGACCGCGCGGCACGCCTTGACGCTGCCGGGGGTGGCGCCCCCCGACCTCATCATCGGCCACGGCGTGCTCGGCCGCCTGCTGGCCCGGCTCGCCGTGCTGTCCGGCGCGAAGCCTGTCGTGTGGGAGCGCAACCCGGCCCGCATCGGGGACGCCGAGGGCTACGACGTGGTTGATCCCACCGCGGACAGCCGCCGCGACTACCGCGCCATCTACGACGTGAGCGGCGATGCCGGGCTGCTCGACACGCTGATCGGCCGGCTGGCGCCGGGCGGCGAGGTGGTGCTGGCCGGCTTCTACAGCGACCGGCTGAGCTTCGCCTTCCCGCCGGCCTTCATGCGGGAGGCACGTATCCGCATCGCCGCGCAGTGGGCGCCCGCGGACCTCGCGGCGGCGGCGGAGCTGGCCGGGTCGGGCGAGCTGTCATTGGCTGGGTTGGTGACGCATCGCAGCGCGGCCGGCGACGCGGACAGCGCATACCGCACCGCCTTCGACGACGCGGCGTGCCTGAAGATGATCCTCGATTGGAGAGCCTGCCCATGAACGCCGTCGCACCCGTAACGCAGGTCAAGTCTGGGCAGGCCCCAGCGAAGATGAGCATGACCGAGGCGCTCCGGGCGGAGGCCGCGGTCGAGCCGGATGCCGTCGCGACCACGCCCGCGAAGAAGGAAACGCAGGTCATCGCGATCTACGGCAAGGGCGGCATCGGCAAGAGCTTCACCCTCGCCAACCTCAGCTACATGATGGCGCAGCAGGGCAAGCGCGTGCTGCTGATCGGCTGCGACCCCAAGAGCGACACCACCAGCCTGCTGTTCGGCGGCAGGTCCTGCCCGACCATCATCGAGACCAGCAGCAAGAAGAAGCTGGCCGGCGAGAAAGTCGCCATCGGCGACGTGTGCTTCATCCGCGACGGCGTGTTCGCCATGGAGCTGGGTGGCCCCGAGGTCGGCCGCGGCTGCGGCGGGCGCGGCATCATCCACGGCTTCGAGCTGCTGGAGAAGCTCGGCTTCCACGAGTGGGGCTTCGACTACGTGCTGCTGGACTTCCTGGGCGACGTGGTGTGCGGCGGCTTCGGCCTGCCGATCGCGCGCGACATGTGCCAGAAGGTGATCGTCGTCGGCAGCAACGACCTGCAATCCCTGTATGTCGCCAACAACGTGTGCTCGGCGGTGGATTACTTCCGCAAGATGGGCGGCAACGTCGGCGTCGCCGGCATGGTCATCAACAAGGACGACGGCACCGGCGAGGCGCAGGCCTTCTCGGACGCTGTGGGCATCCCGGTGCTGTCGGCGATCCCGGCCAACGAGGACATCCGCCGCAAGTCCGCCAACTACGAGATCATCGGCAAGCCCGGCGGCGAGTGGGCCGCCGTGTTCGAGCTATTGGCCGAGCAGGTCGCCACCGCACCCCCCGTCCGTCCGACGCCGCTGACCCATGACGCCCTGCTCGGCCTGTTCAAGGGCGACGCCGTGGGCCGCGGCGTGGTGCTGCAACCCGCGACCGAGGCCGACATGTGCCCGGCCACCGTCCGCAACCGCGCCTCCCTCGAAGTCGTGTACGAGGGCGTCTAGAGCATGGACGGCGGCAGCATCCCCCCCGTCGCAAGCTCTGGCTGCCACGGCGGCCGGGACACCTTGGACGCCGCCGCCCGGGCCGCGGGCAAGAGCGCCACGATGGACCGGCTGATGGCCGACTACCCGCGCGGACCGCACGACCAGCCGCAGAGCATGTGCCCGGCCTTCGGGGCGCTGCGCGTCGGCCTGCGGATGCGGCGGACGGCGACGATCCTCAGCGGCAGCGCCTGCTGCGTATACGGCCTGACGTTCACCAGCCACTTCTACGGCGCCAGGCGCAGCGTCGGCTACGTGCCGTTCAACTCGGAGACGCTGGTCAAGGGCCAGCTCTACGAGGACATCCGCGACGCCGTGTACCAGACGGCCAAGCCCGCCGACTATGACGCCGTGGTGGTCATCAACCTGTGCGTCCCAACCGCGTCCGGCGTGCCGCTGGACCGGCTGCCGAAGGTGATCGACGGCGTGCGGATCATCGGCATCGACGTGCCGGGCTTCGGCGTGCCGACCCATGCGGAGGCGAAGGACGTGCTGGCCGGCGCCATGCTGCGCTACGCTCGCACCGAGGCCGAGCACGGCCCCGTCGCCCGCCCCCGCCAGCAGGCGGCCCTGCCGACCGTCGCCATGATCGGCGAGTTCTTCCCCGGCGATCCGCCCGGCGTCGGCGCGCTGCTGGCGCCGATGGGCCTGGCCCTGGCGCCGCAACTGCCGTCGCGCGAGTGGCGGGACCTGTATGCCGCGCTGGACTGCCAGGTGGCCGCGGCGGCGCACCCGTTCTACACGGCGGCCGTTCGCGAGTTCCGGGCCGCCGGCCGCCCGGTGGTGGGCAGCGCGCCGGTGGGCGTCGAGGGCACCGCCGCCTGGCTCGATGCGGTCGGCAAGGCGGCGAACGTCGCCGCGGACCGCATCGACGCCGCCAAGGCGCGCGCCCTGCCAACCATCCGCGCGGCGCTCGACGCCAACCCGATCCGCGCCCGCGTCACCGTGTCCGGCTACGAAGGTTCCGAGCTGCTGGTCGCGCGCCTGCTGATCGAGGCGGGCGCCGAGGTGCCCTATGTCGGCACCGCCTGCCCGCGCACGGAATGGAGCGACGCCGACCGCGAGTGGCTGGAAGCGCACGGCGCCCACGTCCAGTACCGCGCCTCCTTGGAGCAGGACCTGGCCGCGATGCTCGACGTGCGCCCGGACCTCGCCGTGGGCACGACGCCCTTGGTGCAGAAAGCCAAGGAGATGGGTATCCCGGCGCTGTATTTCACCAACATGGTGTCCGCCCGCCCGCTGTTCGGCGCGGCCGGGGCCGGGGCGCTGGCCGGGATCGTTTCAGCGCAGATCGGCGGCGGCGCCCGGTTCAACCGCATGGTGGAGTTTTTCGCGGGCGCCGGCACTGGCGAGGCGGCCGGCTACGGCTTCAACGGCGTGCCGCGGGAGCCGAAGGGGGCAAAGGATCGCTACCGCCGGGCGCGCGAAGCCCGGGCGCGGGCCAGCGAAGCCGTGGGGAGCTAGGCGATGCTGGTGCTCGACCATGACCGGGCCGGCGGCTACTGGGGCGCGGTTTATGCCTTCACGGCGATCCGCGGCCTGCGGGTGGTGATCGACGGACCCGTGGGCTGCGAGAACCTGCCGGTCACGGCGGTGCTGCACTACACCGACGGGCTGCCGCCGCACGAGCTGCCCGTCGTCGTCACCGGGCTGTCCGAGGACAACCTGTCGATGGACGGCACGGAGGGCGCGCTGCGCCGGGCGGCGGCGACGGGCGACGTGGACATGCCCTCGGTCGTCGTGACCGGCAGCATCGCCGAGATGATCGGCGGCGGGGTCACGCCCGAGGGCAGCAACCTGCTGCGCTTCGTCCCGCGCACCATCGACGAGGACCAGTGGCAGGCGGCGGACCGGGCGATCTACTGGCTGTGGACCGAGTTCGGCGTGAAACGCAAGCCGAAGCCGCGCGCGGAGCGCGCACCGGGCACGAAGCCGCGGGTCAATATCATCGGCCCGATCTACGGCACCTTCAACATGCCGTCCGACTTGGCCGAGATCCGGCGGCTCGTCGAGGGGGTGGGCTGTGAGATCAACCTGGTGTTCCCGCTCGGCTCGCACATCGAGGACGTGGCGCGGCTGCCGGACGCCGACGTGAACATCTGCATGTATCGCGAGTTCGGTCGGCAGCTCTGCGAGGAGCTGGACCGGCCCTACCTGCAGGCGCCCATCGGACTGTTCGCCACGACCAGCTTCCTGCGCAAGCTCGGGGAGCTGACGGGGCTGGACCCCGAGCCGTTCATCGAGAGCGAGAAGCACACGACGATCAAGCCGGTGTGGGACCTGTGGCGCAGCGTCACCCAGGACTTCTTCGCGACCGCGAGCTTCGCCGTGGTGGCGACCGAGACCTATGCGCGCGGCATCCGCGGCTTCATGGAAGGCGAGCTGGGCATCCCCTGCACCTTCAGCTTCAGCCGCACCGCGGGCGCGAAGCCCGACAACGCCGCCGTGCGCGCGGCGATGCGCAAGACGCCGCCGTTCATCCTGTACGGCTCCTACAACGAGCGGATGTATGCGGCGGAGCAAGGGGCGCGCTGCATGTACATCCCGGCCTCCTTTCCAGGCGCCGTGATCCGCCGGGCCACGGGCACGCCGTTCATGGGCTACGCGGGCGCGACCTACCTCGTCCAGGAGTTCTGTAACGCGCTGTTCGACGCGCTGTTCCATATCCTGCCGCTCAGCACGGACATGGACCGGGTGGACCCGACGCCGGTGAGCGCGGGCGACTGGAACGCCGACCCCTGGGACGACGGCGCGGTGGCGCTCCTGGACCGGTATGTCGAGACCGAGCCGTTCCTCGTGCGGATCTCGGCGGCCAAGCGGGCGCGGGACCGGGTGGAGCAGGACGCGAAGCGGGCGCGGGAGGGCCGGGTGACGGCGGCGCGCGTTGAGCAGTCGCTGGCCGCCATGGCCGCGGGCCGGGCGGCGTGACCGCCAAGGGTGCGATGGCCGGACGCCAGGCGTCCGGGCACAAGACTTCCGGCGGGCGCTGCCCGGCGGACGGTGGCTGTGGCGTGCGCCACGGCGAGGCCCTGCCGCACGGGAGGTGTGCGGCGACAGCGGAAGAAGGAGGTTCCAACCATGTCTGACGTCAACATGCGGGCCAGCTCGAGTTCGGGCCTGACCGACTCGGAGGCGCGCGAGTTCCACAGCATCTTCGTCACCAGCTTCATCGTGTTCACGGTGATCGCCATCGTGGCGCACTTCCTGGTCTGGCAGTGGCGCCCGTGGCTGCCTGGGCCGAACGGCTATCCCGGGCAGGCGCTGCTCGACGGCGTCGCCTACGCGAAATCATTCCTGGCATAGGGGAGAACACCGATGTGGCGTGTATGGCTGCTTTTTGATCCGCGTCGCGTGCTGGTCGCGCTGTCCGTGTTCCTGTTCGTGCTGGCCCTGCTGATCCACTTCATCCTGCTCAGCACAAGCCGGTTCAACTGGCTCGAAGGCCCGACCCGGACCGGCACCGTGAGCCAGTTGGCGCCGCTGCCGTCGGCCGCTCCCAGATAACCTCAGCCGTGACGGTGGGCTGCGCCGGGCCACAATCCAGGCGCCGTCCACCGCCCGCACCCCGCTCGACCAAAAGGTTTTCACCATGGCGATGCTCACCTTTGAGGAAAAGTACCGCGTCCGCGGCGGCACCCTGGTCGGCGGCGACTTGTTCGATTTCTGGCTCGGCCCGTTCTACGTCGGCTTCTTCGGCGTCACGTCGATCTTCTTCTCGGCCTTGGGAACCGCGCTGATCCTTTACGGCGCGGCCCTCGGCGGCGACTGGAACATCTGGCGCATCAACATCGCGCCGCCGGACCTCAGCTACGGCCTGGGCTTCGCGCCGCTCAAGGAAGGCGGGCTGTGGCAGGTCATCACGATCTGCGCCATCGGCGCCTTCGTGTCCTGGGCGCTGCGCCAGGTCGAGATCAGCCGCAAGCTCGGCATGGGCTACCACGTCCCGTTCGCCTTCGGTGTCGCGATCTTCGCCTACGTCTCGCTGGTGGTGATCCGGCCGGTGCTGATGGGCGCCTGGGGGCACGGCTTCCCCTACGGCATCCTGAGCCATCTCGATTGGGTGTCCAACACCGGCTACCAGTACTTGCATTTCCATTACAATCCGGCTCACATGCTGGCGGTGACATTCTTCTTCACGACGACGCTGGCGCTCTCGCTGCACGGGGCGCTGGTGCTGTCGGCGGCGAACCCGCCCAAGGGCCAGTCGGTGAAGACGGCCGAGCACGAGAACACCTTCTTCCGCGACACCATCGGCTGGTCGATCGGCACGCT
>CAXSHI010000184.1:0-9369 GCA_964236755.1 uncultured Acetobacteraceae bacterium | reverse complement strand
CCCCGCGCCCGCCAAGGCCGCCGCGACCGGCACAGACAACTGGGAGGAGTTCTGATACCGGACGACGAGAAGAGGTGGCGAACGGCTGGCAGAAAGCTTGCATGCTTGCAGGACAATAGCTCGCCCAGGACAACCCGCCGTCCGCACCTTTGAGGATCTGACATGCTCCGCCGCCGCGCCCTCCTTGCTTCCGCCACAGCCCTGGCCGCGCCTGCGCTCGTGGCCCGCACCTCCTTGGGCCAGGCGCTGCGCAAGGTGAGGTTGGGATCGGCGTTCACAACCACGACGAACGCGATGTTCCTCATGCCCGACCTGCTGCGGCCGGAGGGGATCGACGCCGAGGTCATCACCTTCCCGAGCCTCGTGCAGCGCATGCAGGCGGTGGCGTCCGGCAGCGTCGATGTCGGCAACGGCGGGCTGTCGGCCACCATGCAGATCGCAACCAAGGGCTTCCCGATGTCGGTGCTAGCCAACGGCTGCGACGGCGGCTGGATGATGCTGGCCCGGCCCGGCATCACCAGCTTCCAGCAGCTCCGCGGCAAGAAGATCGGCGTGCAGAACGGCTCGATTGCGCTCGTCAGCCTGAACTGGAAGCTGCAGCAGGAGGGCATCGCTGGCGAGGTCGAGCTGCTGTTCCTCGACAACCAGGACCAGCCGGTGCCGCTGGCGCGCGGCAGCGTGGACGCGATCTGCTGCTTCGAGCCGTATGCGACGTTCGCCGAGCTGAACGGGTTCGGGCAGAAGCTGTGGGTGCCCTACGACACGCCGATGGGCAAGACCAACCTCGGCTTCGTCGCCAGCGCCGGCCTCGTCGCCCGGGAGCCGGGCCTGGTCCGCACGCTGGTGCGGGCGCACGTGAGGGCCACGGAGCGGATGCGCGCCGACCCGGCCATCGCCGTCGAGACCACGGTCAAGCAGTTCAACATCGAGCGCAGCATCGCCGAGGCCAGCACGAAGAACCTGTTCTTCAACGCGGACAGCGGCGAGGCCTTCCAAAGCGGGCTGCGCTCGCTCGCGGACATGATGCTGGCCGACAAGATGCTGGACCAGGCGCCGAACTGGGGCGAGTTCATCAACACGGGCTTCCTCTGAGGACGTGGGGCGGTGGCGCGCCGGGCGGCTAGTGGGGCTGCTGCCGATCATCGCCCTGATCGGCCTGTGGCAGGCGGCCGTGAGCGCCAAGTTGTACCCGCCGGTGCTGCTGCCGTCGCCGGCCAAGGTGGCGGGGGCGTTCGTGCAATGGGGGCCGGCCATCGCCGCCAACGCGGGCGCCAGCGTGCTGCGCGTGCTGATCGGGGTCGGCCTCGCCTTCGTCGTGGCGGTGCCGTTAGGCCTGCTGATCGGCCGCTACCCGCGGCTCGACCGCCTGACCGACTGGTCGATCCAGGCGTTCCGGTCGGTGCCGCCGATCTCCTTGATCCCGCTCGCCATGCTGTTCTTCGGCATCGGCGACACCCCGGCGGTCGTGCTGATCTTCGTCTCGGCGCTGTGGCCGCTGCTGCTGAACACCATCTTCGGCGTGCGCGGGATCGAGCGCACCTTGCTGAAGGTCGCGGCGTCGGCGCGGGCCGGCGAGCTGCTGGTCTTGCGCGACATCGTGCTGCCGGCGGCCTTGCCGTCGATCTTCACCGGGCTGCGGCTGGCCATCGGCGGCGGCTGGCTGACGGTGGTGACGGCGGAGATGATCGCGGTGAAGTCGGGCTTGGGCTACATGATCCTGAACGCGCAGATGACGTTCCGCACCGAGCTGATCTTCGCCGGCATCGTCGTCATCGGCGCCATCGGGCTGCTGGCCGACCAGGCGGTGCGCCGGCTGCGGGCGCGCGCCTGCCGGTGGCAGGACGGCCTGGTCGCGAGTCCCGGTTGAGCGCACTCCCCCGCTTGTGCAGCTTCATCGAGTGCATCGGCGTGGGCAAGACCTACGCGGGCAAGGGAGGCCAGGTGGAGGCGCTGCGCGGCATCGACATGCGCTGCGCCACGGGCGAGTTCGTCTGCCTGCTCGGCCTGTCCGGCTGCGGCAAGAGCACGCTGTTGCAGATGATCGCCGGGCTGGAGCGGCCCACGGCCGGGCAGGTCGTCGTGGCCGGGCGGGAGCTGGACGGGCCGTCGCCCGCGACCAGTATCGTGTTCCAGGACCACGGCCTGTTCCCCTGGATGACCGTCCGCCGCAACGTCGAGTTCAACCTGAAGGCGCGTGGCGTCGCCCGCGCCACGCGCCGCATCCGGGCGGAGGAGATGCTGGCTCTGACCGGCCTGTCCGAGTTCGCCGGGCGCTATCCGCACGAGCTGTCGGGCGGCATGCGCCAGCGGGTCGGCATCGCTCGCGCCCTCACCACCCGGCCGCAGGCCCTGCTGATGGACGAGCCGTTCGGGGCACTCGACGCGCAGACCCGCGGCCATTTGCAGGCGGAGCTGCTGTCGATCTGGGCCAGGCAGCGCACCACAGTGCTGTTCGTCACCCACAGCATCGAGGAGGCGGTGTTTCTGGCCGACCGCATCCTGGTGCTTACGCCGCGGCCGGGGCGGCTCTCGGCGGAGGTCGAAGTTCTCCTGCCGCGCCCGCGCGTCGCCGGCATGCCCGGCTTCGCCGCCATCGCCGGCCGCCTGCGCACGGCGCTCGGGTCGGAGGGCGCGGGCGCATGAGGCTCCTGCTCGCCAACCCCAACACCAGCCAGGCGGTCACGGACCGGATCGCCGCCGTGGCGCGCGCGTACGCCTCCCCCGGCACGGCGGTCCAGGCCGTCACGGCGACTGCGGGCGTGCCCTACATCGCGACCCGGGCGGAGGCAGTGATCGGCGCGCGCGCCGTGCTGGAACTCTTTGCCGAGCATGCTGAGGGCGCCGATGCCGCGATCGTCGCGGCGTTCGGCGACCCCGGCCTCGGCGCCGCGCGGGAGTTGCTGCCCATTCCCGTCGTCGGCATGGCGGAGGCGGCGATGCTGACCGCCTGCATGCTTGGCCGCCGCTTCGCCATCGTCACCTTCGCCCCGGCGCTTGGCCCCTGGTACCAGGAGATCGTCGAGTACAACGGCTTGTCCGCCCGTTGCTCCGGCATCCACTGCCTCGACGAGGCGTTCGCCGACGTGACGCAGGTGGCGGAGGAAAAGGCCGCCCGGCTCGCGGCGCTGTGCGCGTTGGCGGTCGCGGCCGGGGCAGAGGTGTGCATCCTGGGCGGCGCGCCGCTGGCGGGCCTCGCGGACCAGATTGCCGGGCAGGTCGCGGTGCCGCTGGTGGACGGGGTCGCCGCCGCGGTGCGCCAGGCGGAGACGCTGGCCGTGCTGCGCCCGCGCAAGGCGGTCGCGGGCAGCTTCCGGCGGCCCGCCGCCAAGGCGATGGCCGGGCTGCCGGCGCCGCTGGTGCGGCTGTTCGGGGGCACGGACAGCCCATGACGCACGCGATCCGCCTGGGCCTGCTCACGCCCTCCTCCAACACGGTGCTGGAGCCGCTCTCGACCGCCATCGTGGCGGAGATGCCCGGCGTGACCCTGCACTTCAGCCGGTTCCGGGTGACGGAGATCGCCCTCGGCGACGCGGCCCTGGCGCAGTTCGACCCGGCGCCCGTGCTGCACGCGGCGGCGCTGCTGGCCGATGCACGGGTGGACGCCATCGCCTGGAGCGGCACCTCGGCCAGTTGGCTCGGCTTCGACCGGGACGTAGCACTGTGCCGGGAGATCCAGGACGCGACGGGTATCCCCGCGACGTCAAGCGTCCTCGCCCTGAACGAGGCACTGGCCCGCACCGGGGTGCGGCGCCTGGGCCTGCTGACGCCGTACCGGGACGACGTGCAGGCGCAAATCGTCGCCAACTACGCTGGGCTTGGCATCGAGTGCGTGGCGGAGCGGCATTCGCGATTGCAGGACAACTTCTCCTTCGCCGCCGTGACCGAGGCGCAGTTGGAACGGATGGCGCACGAGGTCGCGGACGCGGCGCCGCAGGCCATCGCCGTCGTCTGCACCAACCTGCGGGCAGCACCCTTGGTGGCAAGGCTGGAAGCGGCGCTGCGATGCCCGGTCTATGACTCCGTCGCCACGGCACTTTGGAAGGGCCTCCGCCTCGCCGGCCGCGACCCCGCGGGGATCGCCGGCTGGGGCAGCCTGTTCGCGCTGCCGGCGCTGGCGACCTGAGATGCAGGACATGCTGATCGCCGGCGGGCGCGCCTACCTTCCCGGCGCCGACCCGCACGACCCGCCGGTGCGCGACATCCTCATCCGCGACGGCCGGATTGCCGGCGTCGATGCGCCGGGCGAGCAAGGGGCGGCAAAGGAGGATCTGCGCCGCCGGGCCGCCGCGGGCGCGGCAAGGATGATCGAGGCCCGGGACCTACTGGTGCTGCCCGGCTTCGTCAACGCGCACTACCATTCCTACGACGTCCTGCAGAAAGGGCTGCTGGAGGACATGCCGTTCGACGTGTGGGCGCTGCATTCGCAGCCGGCCTACCTGGGGCCGCGCCCCGCGCGGGAGCTGCGGCTGCGCACCCTGCTCGGCGCCGTGGACTGCCTGCGCCACGGCATCACGACGGTGCAGGACATGAACACGCTGGTGCCGATGGACGAGCCGACGCTCGACACCATCCTCGCGGCCTATGCGGAAAGCGGGCTGCGGGTCGTGTTCTCGGCGGCAATGCGGGACGTGGCGGCGCTGGACATCGCGCCATTCGTGTCCGCGGACGCGCCGGAGGCGGTGCAGGCGCTGGTCCGCGGCGCGCCCGCCGACGCCCGGGCGCAGCTCGATTTCGTGGAGGCGCAGATCCGGCGGCTCGATCCGTTGCCCCCTTTGCTGCGCTGGGCGCTCAGCCCCTCGGGTCCGCAGCGGTCCAGCCGCGCGCTGCTGGAGGGTATCGCGGCCCTGTCGAAGCGTCACAAGCTTCCAGTGACGACGCACGTGTACGAGACGCGGGCGCAGGCGGCCAAGGCGCGGTCGCTGTACCCGGCGCAGGGCGGGTCCATGCTGCGCTGGCTGGGGGAGGTCGGGCTGCTCAACGAACGCCTGACGGTCGCGCACGGGGTCTGGCTGGACGGGGAGGAAATGGCGCTGCTGGGCCAGGCGCGCGCCAGCCTCGCGCACAACCCGGCGAGCAACCTGAAGCTCAAGAGCGGGGTCGCGCCGATGCGCCGGGTGATCGAGGCTGGCGTGAATGTTGCTTTGGGTTGCGACAACTGCAGTTGCGGGGATTGCCAGAGCATGTTCACGGCCATGAAGCTGCTTTGCCTGCTGACCGCCGCCGCCGACCCCAATCCCACCGGCGTCGATGCGGCCATGGCCATCGACGCGGCGACGGTCGGCGGGGCGCGCGCCTTGGGCCTGGCCGGCGAGGTCGGGGCCATCGCGCCGGGGATGCAGGCCGACCTCGTGATGCTGGACCTGCGCGACATCGCCTACGTGCCGCTCAACAGCGCCGCGCGTCAGGTGGTGTTCGCCGAGTCCGGGCGCGGCGTGCACAGCGTGGTCGCGGGCGGCCAGCTGGTGCTGGACGCCGGCCGGATCACCACGATCGACGAGGCCGCGCTGCGGGCCGAGGCGGCGGCGGTCATGCCGGGCTTCCGGCGCGACTACGCGGCGCAAGCCCAGCGGGCGGCATTGGCGACGCCCTGGCTGCTTGAGGCGAACCGCCAGGTGGCGGCGCATCCCGTGGGTCGGGGCCAGGCCGACCTCGACCGGTTCATCCCGAGATGAGCGGCGCCGCCCTGCAAGGATTGCTGCACGTCGCGATCAAGACCTCGGACCTCGGGCGGACCCGGCGGTTCTACGTGGACATGCTCGGGCTGCGGGAGATGCCCCGGCCGGATTTCGGCTATCCCGGCGCGTGGCTCGGCCTGCCGGGTCCCGGGCCGATCATCCACATCTATGCCGGCGGCCCGGCGCTGGGGCCGGGCGGCGTGGCGCCGCGGGGGAGTGCTGCCATCGACCATGTTTCGCTGACGGCCGGCGGATACCATGGCTTCGTCGCCCGGTTGGAGGCGCACGGCATCCCGTTTCGCGAGTTCATCGTGCCGGGCACTCCGCTATGGCAGCTCTTTGCCTACGACCCCAGCGGCGTGCAGCTTGAGCTGACGTTCGACTCACGGGTGGAGGACGGGCCGCCGCCCAACTTGTCGGATGGGCGGCGGTATGTCGCGGGGGAGGGGTTCTTCGACCCCGGGAGCTATGCCCGGCTCTGATCCGCCCCGTCCTGATCTGCTGCATTGGGACGCGCCGGCCATCGCCGCGGCGGTCCAGGCAGGGCGGGCCGATCCCGTCGAGGTGATCGACGCCTTCCTCGATCAGATCTGGCGCACCAACCCGGCGGTGAACGCTCTGGTGAGTCATGATGAGGCTGCGCCGCGGGCCGAGGCGGCGGCTCTGCGCCGCCGGGTCGCGGCGGGCGAGGCGCTGCCGCTGGCCGGCGTGCCCGTCGTCGTGAAGGACTCGATCTGGGTCGCCGGGCGGCGGATCACCCAGGGGTCGCTGCTGTTCCGGGAGTTCCGGCCCGACCGCGACGCGCTGCCGGTCGAGCGGATGCGCCGCGCCGGTGCCGTGGTCATCGGCATCGGCAACATGCCGGAGTTCGGCGCGAAGGAGATCACCGACAACCGGCTCCATGGACGCACGCTCAACCCGCGCGACCTGTCGCGGACGCCGGGCGGGTCGTCGGGCGGGTGCGCCGCGGCGCTCGCGGCGGACATGGCGCCGACGGCGCTGGGCGGCGATGGCGGCGGTTCCTGCCGGCGTCCGCCCGCCCATGTCGGCGCGGTCGGGTTCAAGCCCAGCCCCGGCGCGGTGCCCGATCCCTGGGGCTTCCCGGGAACCTTGCCCGGCATCGCCTGCATCGGCCCGATGGGGCGGACGGTGGCCGACGTGCGGGCGCTGTTCGCGGCGATCACGGGGATGCACCCGGACGATCCACTCTGCCAAGACCCGGCGCCGCCCATTCCGGCCTCTGTCAAGCGGCTGCGGATCGCCTACAGCCCGCAGCTCGGGCTTGGATTGGCGCTCGACGCGGACGTGCGGGCGGCGGTGGACACGGCCGTCGCCGCCTTGCGCCGGGGCGGGCTGGCGGTCGCGGAGGCCGATCCCGAATGGCCGCCCGGCACGGCGGAGGCGTGCATCCTGGCCATCGAGGACGCCGGGCTGGCCGACCTGTTCGGCACGCGATGGCGCGCCGCGCCGGAGCTGTTCGATCCGCACATCGGCATGCAGATCGAGCGCGGCCTCGCCCGGACCGGCGCCGAGGTCGCGGCGGCGCATGCATGGAGCTTGCGCATCGCGTCGAGCATCGCCCGTTTTTTTGCCAGTTGGGATTTGCTGCTGTGCCCGACCACCGCCTGCGTGGCGTGGCCCGCGGACCGGTTGGACCCGGAAGCGGTGGGCGGGCACCCGGCGGCGCATCGTGGCCACGCCGCGTTCACGCCGCTGTTCAACCATGCGCGCACGCCGGCCATCAGCATCCCGTGCGGCGCCGGGCAGGGCGGGCTGCCGGTGGGCCTGCAGGTCATCGGGCCTCGGCTGGCCGATTGGCGCGTCCTCGCCGCCGCGTCGGCCATGGAGCGCGCCCTGGCGGACGGGTGATGGCACGGCGCTTGCTGTGCCTCCCTCGTCAAACTCGTGGAAGATCCGCCATGACCAACGCTCTCGCCTGCACCTCCGTATGGAATGGGCCGGTCAGCCGGCGGGCGGCGCTGAAGGGCGCGGCATTCGGCGCTGTCAGCCTGATGGCGTGCAGCCACGGCGCGCGGGCGGCGGAAAGCCACATCTCCTCGACCTTCGGGTCCGGCTTCTGCAACCTGAACTTCTACCTGGCCAACGCGCTGCAGACGGCGCAGCGCGACGGGCTGATCCTTGATTTCGTGCCGACGCCGACATTCGCCGAGCAGGTGACGTTCCTGGGCGCCGGCCAGGTGGATGCCGGGCTGATGCCCTACACCAGCTTCGTGGCGCTGTACGATGCGGGCGCCCCGGTGAAGATCGTGGCCGGCGGCGGCATCGAGGGCTGCGTCCTGGTGGCGCAGCCAGGGCTGGACACGCCGGCAAAGCTCAAGGGCAAGACGCTCGGCACGTTCCAGCTCGATACGCTGGAGGTGCTGCCGTACGACTGGTTCAAGAAGAACGGCGTCGCCTTCAAAGACATCAACGTGCGCTACATGGGCAACACGCCGGAGGCGGTGGAGGCGTTCCGCGCCGGGTCGCTCGACATGATCTGCACCATCGAGCCGTACGGCACGGCGCTGCTCAACGACGTGAAGGGCGCGGTGAAGCTGTCCGACGGCCTCGACATCTACGGACCCGGCTACACCGACTGCGTGCTCGCGGTCAGCGACGAGCTGATCAAGAAGAATCCAGGCGGCCTGCGCGCCCTGATCAAGGGCATGATGACGGCGCAGCTGATGGCGGAGCAGGAGCCGCAGAGGACGCTCGATACGCTGGTGGGCCGCTACTACAAGACCAGCATGGAGAACGCGCGGATCGCGATGAGCAAGCAGCCCTCCGTGGTGGATGCGCGGAGCCAAACGCAGTTCATCCTGGACCGGGTAAACTCGATCCAGGACATGGGCTACATCAAGAAGAAGCCCGGCCGCGAGGCCATCGACTGGACGTTCCTGGAACAGGTGATCGCCGAGAACCCGGACATCTACGGCAAGCTGAAATACAAGGCGGCCTAGCCGCGCCGTGTCCGTCGCGCTCCACGCCCCGGCCGTAGCACTTCGGCGCCCCAGCCTGCCACCCTGGGTCGGCAAGGTGGGGTGGGCCGTCGTCAGCATCGGCATGTTCTGCGCGATCTGGGAGGCGCTATGGGCGGCGGGCCTGGCCGATCCGCGCCTGCTGCCACCGCCGCACGTCTTCCTCGGCAACATCGCCGGCCAGGCCAAGTTCTTCAACACCATCAGCCGCTGGCAGGTGGGCGCGGGCATGGACGCCGGGCCGCCGCCGGCGCTGGCGGTGGTCTATACGGCGGGCGCCACCATCGGGCGGGTGCTGAGCGGCCTGGTGATCGCCTCCGTGCTGTCGGTTTCGCTCGGCGTCACCATCCGCTACTTCCTGCTGTTCGAGCGGCTGACGCTTCCGACCATCACCCTGCTCGCGCCGGTGTCGCCCATCGCCTGGCTGCCGGTGGCGATCTTCATGTTCGGCATCGGCAACCGCCCGGCGGTGTTCATGGTCGTCGTGGCCCTGCTGTTCCACATGACGCTGTCCACCATCGCGCAGATCGACGGGGTGAACCGCAACTTCATCCACGTCGCCCGCACCATGGGGGCGAGCAAGCGGCAGATCTACGCCCGGGTGATCGTGCCGGCGATCCTGCCGGGCATGTTGCTGGTGCTGCGGATGAACCTGTTCGCCGCCTGGATGGCGGTGCTGATCGCCGAGAGCACGGGCGTCGGCTATGGGCTGGGCC
>CAXSHI010000183.1:0-9452 GCA_964236755.1 uncultured Acetobacteraceae bacterium | reverse complement strand
GCCCACGGCCTGACGCAGCCCGCTGCCCTGTTCCCGTTCGCGTCCGTGCTGGCGATCCTGGCTTTGTTGGCTGGCCAGAGAAGGAACCACAAATGCTGAACAGGAACGAATTGCATGACCTGGAGGCGGACGCGGCGCATGACCGTCACACGGCCGAACGGGAGCGGTTGGACAACGCGCTTCCGCTCAGCCGGACACGCTCCGGCAACCAGGACAGCGAGGGCGTTGCCTGCAGACTCATGCGTTTCCTGACCGAGCCTGCGCTCGTAGCCTTCGCCGGTTTAGCCAGTGCGTTGATCGAGTTCCATTATGGCATCGGACATGGCGACAATCCGGTGATCGGAGTAGCAGCAGCCGCGGCTGGTATTGCTACGGGAGTGGGCATGACCAGGTTCTTTGTGATGGAGCGCTACCGGAGAGGATGGAGAACGGTTGGCGGCTTTGCCGTCAGATTTGCCTTCCTCCTGCTGTGTGCCTGCATTGAGTTGTGGGGTTTCAGCTGCTGGTGCGACGTTTACACAGCAGACCTGCCACAAATGCCTCCGTCGCATCTGATCTCCTTTGAGTAGGCAGGTGCCGCGACGCTGCTGGAAGATGCCAGCGTCCAGGGGTTGGAACTGGCATTCAGGATGCGGCGCACCGTCAGCGTGAAGCGCCGTCATGCCCGCTGTTGCCAGCGTCATGCCTAGCAAAGTGAGCGCCGCAGGAATGCTGTGGGGGCCGGGCACACAGATATACAGGTATAAGGTAAGCGACCACGGGAGCAGGGAGAGGTGCGATGGGATGGAGGCGCCTGGATTCGACGCAGGTGGCGCGTCAACTGCGGGCGGCGTTCGATGCTCCGGAGGCTGGGACGGAGGAGCTGGCGGAGCTGGCCCTGGCGCACTTGCGCTCGCAGTTGCTGGGCGGGCAGTTCGTGGCGGTGCAGGACGACAGCGGCCACACGTTCATCGGCACGCCGGAGGAGGCGACGGAGCACATGATGGGGGATGTCCGGGGATGATGCGGGCAGGATGCCGCTGTGGACAATGCGTTCAATAGGCAGGGGGCAACCGGGAGGTAGAGGTGTCAAGACGCCTCGTGCCGAGGGTGCGGTGCGGTGCAGGCGACGACGCTGACCGGCGCCAGCCCGGCCAGGACCGCGGCGGCGCGCTCGATGGCCGGGATGCCGTCGCAGTCCGGCCGAACGTGGACGGTGACGCGCTGGATGTCGTCGGCGCCGGCGCGCACGAGGTAATAGGCGGGCCAGCACCCCCGCGAGGTGTGCAGGTCGTAGGCTCGGCCGCGCAGGTTCTGCCACGGCCCGTCCGGGTTGCGGACCATGTTGGGAAAGCCCCATAGCCGCTGGGCAGCGAGGCCCAGTTGCGCGGCGCGCAGCAGGTCCTGGCGTGCGCGCCAGGCGTCCTCCTTCCGCTGCTGTTCGTCCACCAGGTCGAGGCACAGCGCGGCCGAGGCGTCCGGCGCGGCGATGGCCTCTGCCATGTCGGCGAACAGGCTGAGTTGGCACAGCCCGTGCTGGAACGCAGGGCCGGCACCGGGCCGGACGCGAGCCATGGCGACGTGCTTCAGCAGCGGAACGGGACGGGACATGCTTCGTCGAGGCTCCTACGGGGGGAGGCCGGCGCGCAAGCGCCGCCTTCCCCCTATCGCGCGTGCGGACGCGAATGGGGAGGCCGTTGACTGGAAGGGCACAACGATAAGTGCTGGTCCTGCGGACGGTGCAGGATTGGCTGGTGCCAGCGCCGTTGCCGGTTTCAGAAGACGTCTGCAGTGGAAAATGGGCAAGATCAGCGCATTGCTGATGTCTTCTGAACTCGCTCCGACCATAAGACCTCTTCACCAAACCGACACTTCACCAACAGGCGGCTGCAGTGGCAAGCTGCCTGGCCAGAAGACGTTTGCAGCAGGCAGCACGGCATGGAACAGGTTCAACCTGAGACCCAAGCTCCTGATGAGGATGAAACCGGCCGTGATCGCGTGCCCGAGCGCGGCACGCTCGGCCTTCTGGACGCAGCCTGGGCGGACACACGGCGCCGCACCGCGGTGATCGCGCCCTTGGCGGCGCAGGACGCCGTGCCTGCATCCATGGCCCGCGATGCCGGCCGGGCGCTCGGGCTGTCGGAGCGGACGATCTACGGCCTGCTGCGCCTTTGGCGGCGGACTGGCGGGCTGGTCGTCTTGCTCGCACCGCGCCCGTCAACGGGCGTCCGCAGCAAGGGCCGGCTCACGGCTGCGGCCGAACAGATCGTGGCTGAGGCGATCCGCGACGAATACCTGAACACGCAGAGACCTCGACGTAGCTTGCCCACCGACTGCGCATGGCTTCTCAGACCGCAACTGCCCTGCTGCGCGATCTGCTCGCCGCAGGTGTCGTGCGCGAGGTCACCGGGCGCAAGCACTTCCGCGCCTTCGCAGCGTGACAAGCCCGCACGATAGAATCGCTTTCCAGCCAGAGTTTTACGGACTGGGCCCATAACGCTGCTTGGGAGTACAATGACGGTGGTCCCGGTTGAGCCTGAACGGCAAGGGAGGCACCCAGCGATTACACGAGAAGCAAACCTCTTACGGCGGACCAGCCTGCAACACTACCGACCCAGTCCGTACGATCGTGCTCTCCGGTTCGGACGCATGCTATTTTCTTCTCAAGAAAATTTGTTTCTCTGCGCTTGACGGCACGTCAGAAGCTGGTATGCCGGCGCTTGATTTTTGGGAGCAGCGCGATGTGCGGAATCGTCGGCCTTTTCCTCAAGCGCCCGGGCCTTGAGCTCGAGTTGGGAACCCATCTTGCCGCCATGCTCGTGACCATGCGTGATCGCGGGCCGGACAGTGCGGGTTTTGCCGTGTACGGGAGCGACGATGGCACGGTAAAGCTCACGATCCGTGGTCTAGGTCTGCCTGCGCTTGCGGCCCGGCTGGGACTGGACGCCGACCTGCGCGACACACATGCCGTCCTGCACGTGCCGGCGTCGCGGGTGGAGGAGATCCGGTCAGTGCTCGCGTCCGACCCGGACATTTCAATCGTCGGCGAAGGCCGCCGCATGGAGCTTTACAAGGAGGTCGGCCTGCCTGCGGACGTCGCCGCCCGGTTCGGCCTGTCCGCCATGGCCGGGACCCACGGCATCGGCCATACCCGCATGGCCACGGAAAGCGCCGTCACGACGAACGGCGCGCACCCCTACACTACGGGACCCGACCAGTGCCTCGTCCATAACGGCAGCCTGTCGAACCACAACGCGCTGCGCCGCCGGCTGGTCCGGGAGGGATTCACCTTCGAGACCGAGAACGACAGCGAGGTCGCCGCGGCCTATCTGTCCTGGCGCATGCGCGAGGGCGACACGCTGGAGGGCGCCCTGCACGCCGGCCTGAAGGACCTCGACGGCTTCTACACCTTCGTGGTGGGCACCCGCACCGGGTTTGCCGTGTTGCGTGACCCAGTCTGCTGCAAGCCCGCCGTGATGGCCGAAACGGACGACTGGGTGGCATTCGGCAGCGAGTACCGCGCGCTGGTGAACCTGCCGGATATCGGCGCAGCCCGCGTGTGGGAGCCGGAGCCTGCCCGGGTCTATGCCTGGGACCGGGCGGCGTGAGCGACGAGATCGACCTGGCGGTCGCGACCACCCGCGACCTCAACGGCGCGCTGCACGGCCTATCCCCGGACACCAACCGCACCCATTGGCGGGTGCTCAACCCTCGTGGCCAGCACGCCCTGGCTGTCGGCATCGATGCCCCGGTCCGCGTCGAGATCGCGGGCCATGCCGGGTATTATTGCGCCGGCATGAACAAGGGCGGCACGGTCGTCGTGCAGGGCAATGCCGGCAACGGCGTCGCGGAGAACATGATGTCAGGCCGCGTCGAGGTCCGGGGCGACGCCAGCGCCGCCGCTGGCGCCACCGCCCATGGCGGCCTGCTGGTGATCCACGGAAACGCCTCCGCACGCTGCGGTATTAGCATGAAGGGAGTCGATATCGTCGTGGGCGGCAATGTCGGCCACATGAGCGCATTCATGGCCCAGGCTGGCACGCTGACCGTGCTGGGCGACGCCGGTGACAGTTTAGGCGACAGCATCTACGAGGCGCAGCTTTTTGTCCGCGGCTCGGTCGCGAGCTTGGGGGCCGACTGCGTGGAGAAGGAGATGCGGGATACGCACCGCGCGGCCTTGGCCGCTCGCCTACAGGCGGCGGGCTTCGACGGTGTGGATGCCGGGTCGTTCCGCCGCTACGGATCGGCCCGGCGGCTGTATCATTTCCATGTGGACAATGCGGGGAACTACTGATGGACCAAGGCCCTTTGACGCCGCCGCGCCCTGCCCCGCGCATGAGCGCGACCTTTGACCCTGCTACCCTCGCCGAGATCCGGCGCGCGGCCGCGACCGGCATCTACGACATCCGCGGCTACGGTGCGAAGCGGGCGTTGCCCCATTTCGATGACCTGCTGTTCCTCGGCGCCAGCATCAGTCGCTACCCGCTGGAAGGCTACCGCGAACGCTGCGGCACCGACGTCGTGCTAGGCGCGCGCTTTGCGAAAAAGCCGGTTGAGCTGAAAATCCCCGTCACCATCGCTGGCATGAGCTTCGGCAGCTTGTCCGCCCAGGCCAAGGAGGCGCTGGGCCGCGGCGCTACCATCGCCGGCACCAGCACCACCACCGGCGACGGCGGCATGACGCAGGAGGAGCGGCAAAGCTCGGCGACCCTGGTGTACCAATACCTGCCCAGCCGCTATGGCATGAACCCCGATGACCTGCGTGCGGCCGATGCCGTCGAGATCGTCATCGGCCAGGGCGCCAAGCCCGGAGGAGGCGGCATGCTGCTCGGCCAGAAGATCACCGAGCGCGTCGCCGCCATGCGCACCCTGCCGCCCGGCATCGACCAGCGCAGCGCGTCCCGCCACCCCGACTGGACCGGACCCGACGACCTCGAGATCAAGATCCTGGAGTTGCGCGAGGTCACCGATTGGCAGAAGCCGATCTACGTCAAGGTCGGCGCCTCGCGGCCCTATTACGACACGGCGCTGGCGGCCAAGGCGGGCGCGGACGTGGTGGTGCTCGATGGCATGCAGGGCGGCACTGCAGCGACCCAGACTGTGTTCATCGAGAACGTCGGCCTGCCGATCCTGGCCGCCATCCGCCCGGCGGTGCAGGCGCTGCAGGATCTGGGCCTGCACCGGACCGTGCAGCTCGTCGTGTCCGGCGGCGTCCGCAACGGCGCGGACGTGGCGAAGGCGCTGGCGCTCGGCGCCGATGCCGTCAGCATCGGCACGGCGGCGCTGGCTGCGCTTGGCGACAACGACCCGGCATACGAGGCCGAGTACGCCGCGCTCGGCACTTGTGCCGGCGCCTACGACGCCTGGCACGAGGGGCGCGACCCGGCAGGGATCACCACGCAGGACTCGGCGCTGGCCGCGCGGCTGGACCCCGTGCTGGGTGGGCGGCGGCTGGCCAACTACCTCGCCGTGCTGACGCTGGAGGCGCAGACCATCGCGCGAGCCTGCGGCAAGAGCCACGTGCACAACCTGGAACCGGAGGACCTCGTGGCGCTCACCGTTGAGGCCGCCGCCATGGCCCGCGTGCCGCTGGCGGGAACCTCCTGGATTCCCGGCCAGGAAGGCGGCCAGTGAGACTCTCAGAGATCGCCCGGGAGCGCGGCATCCGCTTCTTCCTTATTGCCTACACCGACCTGTTTGGCATCCTGCGCGCCAAGCTGGTTCCGACCCGCGCCATCGACGTGATGGCCGAGGACGGCGCGGGCTTCGCGGGTTATGCGACGTGGTTCGACATGAGCCCGGCCGACCCCGACGTGCTGGCGGTGCCGGACCCTTCGACGCTGATCCAACTGCCGTGGAAGCCTGAGGTCGGCTGGCTTGCCGCCAATCCGTGGATGGCGGGCAAGCTGGTCGAGCAGGCGCCCCGCAACGTGCTCCGCCGCCTGGTGGCGGCGGGGGAGGCTCAGGGACTGGAGATGCGCACCGGCGTGGAGCCGGAGTTCTTCATCGTCACGCCCGATGGCCAGTCCGTCGCCGACGGCGCGGACACGCAGGCCAAGCCCTGCTACGACCAACTCACCCTGATGCGCCGGTTCGACGTCATCGCGGCGATCAGCGACGCGATGGAGGCGCTAGGCTGGGGCCCCTACCAGAACGACCACGAGGATGCGAACGGCCAGTACGAGATGAACTGGGACTACGCACCGGCGCTGGTGACCGCGGACCGGCACGTCTTTTTCAAGTACATGGTCCGCAGCATCGCCGAACAGCACGGCATGCGGGCGACGTTCATGCCGAAGCCGTTCAGCAACCTCACCGGGTCCGGCTGCCACGCCCATGTTTCCGTCTGGCGCGGAGGGGAGAACGCCTTCAAGGGCGACGATGACCTTGGCCTCAGCCCGCTGGCGCATCATTTCTTGGGCGGCGTGATGGCGCACGCCGAGGCCCTGTGCGCCCTCACCAACCCGGCGGTGAACAGCTACAAGCGCATCAACGCGCCCGTGACGGCATCTGGCGCCACATGGTCGCCCAGCACCGTGAGCTGGGGAGGCAACAACCGGACCCACATGGTGCGGGTGCCGGGTCCCGGACGCATCGAGTACCGCTTGGCCGACGGTGCAGCCAACCCTTATTTGCTGCAGGCCGGTCTGCTGGCAGCCGGGCTGGACGGCGTGGCGAACAAGCGGGGCGCAGGGCGGCGGCTCGACCTTGACATGTACGTCGCCGGTGCGGAGGTGGAGGGCGCCCGCAGCCTGCCGCTCAACCTGCTCGACGCCATCCGCGCCTTTGAGGCGTGCGAAGCGTTGCGGGCGGCGCTGGGCGAGGCGTTCTGTGCCTCCTATGCGAAGCTGAAGCGGCAGGAGTGGGATGGCTACATGCGCCACCTGACCGCCTGGGAGCGTGACACCACGCTGGATTGCTGACGATGGCGGAGTCGTTCGACGCGATTGTCATTGGCGGCGGCGTGATCGGGGCCTCGGTCCTGTTCCAGCTTACCCGCCTCGGCTGCCGGAACGCCCTGCTGCTCGAGCGCGGGGAGCTTGCCGGCGGCATGACCGCCTACTCGTCCGGCGTCGTCCGCACGCATTACAGCGTGCCGATCAACGTCCAAGTCGCACGCGCGAGCTTCGCGATGTTTGAAGGGTTCAAGGATCTGCTCGACGGCGATCCCGAAGCGGACACGGGACTGGTGCGCTCGGGCTACCTTATCGTGGCGCCCCCGGGCCCATCGTCCGAGGCGGTCCGGGCCAGCATCGGCCTGCAGCGCTCGCTCGGCGTGGATGCTCACCTCCTCGACCACGGACAGGCACTGGCGAAGCATCCTTGGCTCCAGCTCGGGGACATCGACGCCATCGGGTTCGAGGCGGAGGCGGGGTTCGCGGATCCCTATCTGGTGACCACCAGCTTTGCACGCGCAGCGCGGCGCGGCGGCGCGACCATACGGACCAAGACGGAGGTCACGGGCTTGATCCGGGAGGGACGCACGGTGATCGGGGTGCAGACGAAGGATGGTCCGATCCACGCCAAGATAGTCCTGTCCGCTGTGAACGTTTGGAGCCGCGTGGCCGCGGGCTGGGCCGACATCGAGATCCCCTGCCATATCACTGCGCACCACGTGTTCACCCTCTCTGCTGCAGCCTCCTACACGACCGAGCTTCCCGTACTGAAGGACTTGGCGTCCCCGTCCAAGCTCTACATGCGCGCCAGCGGCGGGCATCTCATGGTCGGGGCCGGACACGAGGGTCACCCCGCAAGCGACCCTGACCGGCCCGACTTGGAGGCTGACCAGGACACACTCGTGGACGAGGCCATGCAGGCCGCCCACCGGCTTCCCGCATTCGAGGAGGGCAGCCTAGTTCGCTCCTGGTCCGGGCTGTACGACACGACGCCGGATTGGAACCCGGTCCTCGGTCGCGTGCCTGGCATCGACGGCCTTCAGGTCGCCTTCGGGTTCTCCGGCCACGGCTTCAAGCTGTCGCCGATGATCGGCCGCATGCTCGCCCAGTCAATGCTTGGCCTGCAGCCTGACCTGCCGCTCAATCCTTACCGGATCACCCGCTTCGAGGAGGGGCACCTTCTTACGGGGGTTTACGGCACGGGCGCGTTGTCCTGAATTGCGAGAACGGTCGTCGCTATGGGCGAAGGGAACGGGCCAGGTGGCGAAACGCAGCCCGGCGAAGCAATCGAGTCCGCCTGGTGCCGCCCAGGCCGAGATGCCGCCCAGCTTCTTGACGGGATCGACCGCACCGGCAGCGTCCAGCCGGACGCTGGAGCAGTCGCTCGGCATCACCGTTCGGACACTACGCAAGCGTGCGGATCTAAAGGTATCGGACTTGGCGGCAGCGGCCGACATCTCTGTTGGCATGTTGTCCAAGATCGAGAACGGGCAAATCTCGTGCTCGCTTTCGACCTTGCAGGCGCTATCCGTGGCGCTGAACGTCCCGCTGACCGCCTTGTTCGAAGCTTTCGAGGAGAAGCGCGGCTGCTCCTACGTGCGGGCCGGGCAGGGCGTGCTGATTGAACGGCGCGGCACCAAGGCCGGGCACCGCTACAGCCTGCTCGGCCATGCCCTGGGCGGCGCCGTCGCGGTCGAACCCTACCTCATCACCTTGCAGGAGGAAGCATCGCCCTATGTCGGGTTCCGGCACGACGGGATCGAGTTCATCTACATGCTGACCGGCGAGGTCATCTATCGGCACGCCGACCAGTCCTACCGCCTCACGCCCGGCGACGCGATGCTGTTCGACTCCGCCGCGCTGCACGGACCGGAAACCCTGGTCAGCAAGCCCATGACCTACCTGTCGATCATCATCCACGGCCGCCGGCTGGACTGACCCGCCGCCAGGGTCAGAAGACCCGCACGTCCACGGGAGCGCAGGTCAACGCGATCTTTTGTCCCCTCTCCACCGAGGGTGACACGCGATCATCCGGCGGAAGCCGAACCGACAGCGGCTCGCCCCAGTGGGTCAACACGGAAAGCTGCGTGTATTCGCCCAAGTAGGTGGTGTCCGTCACGGTTCCAATGAGCCGGGGCACGGCCTCGTTCCCGTCGTGCAAGCGGAAATGGTCCGGTCGGATCATGATCGATACATCTTCCTGGCCCGGCCTGACCTTGTCGAGCGCCACGCCCTGGATCGCCGTCCCGTCCGGCAAGATGATGCTTCGGTCGGACCGGGACAACTTGCCGTCAAGGAAGTTGGAATTGCCGATGAAGCCCGCCACGAAGCGCGACGCCGGCTTTTCGTAAAGGTCGTGCCCGGTGCCGAGCTGCTCGATGCGGCCGGCGTTGAACAGCGCGATCCGATCCGACAAGCGCAGCGCTTCCTCCTGGTCATGCGTGACGTACAGGATCGTCACGCCGGTCTCATTATGGATGCGCTTGATCTCGATCTGGATCTCTTCGCGCAGCTTCTTGTCTAGCGCGGAAAGCGGCTCGTCCATGAGCAGGATGGGCGGGTCATAGGCCAGCGCGC
>CAXSHI010000182.1:0-9510 GCA_964236755.1 uncultured Acetobacteraceae bacterium | reverse complement strand
CGTCGCCCGCACCGTCGGCTGGATCAGCCAGTGGAAGGAGATGATCGAGGACCCGTCCCAGCGCATCGGCCGCCCGCGGCAGGTCTATACCGGCTCGACCCGGCGGGATTTCGTGCCGCTCGACGCCCGCGGCTGATTACGGCCGCCCGGTTCAGGCCGGGCGATCCGCAAGCGTCGCGAGGGCGCGGTCCGGCCAGTCGGTGATCAGGCCGTCCACGCCCCAGCCGATCAGCCGGAGCATGTCGGCGCGGGCGTTCACCGTCCAGGGGACGACAAGCAGGCCGAGACCGTGCGCCTCGGCCAGCAGATCCTCGGTCAGGTCCGTGTGTTCCGGCGTCCAGGTGCCGCCGCCCTCCTTGGCGATGGCGTCAGGTACCTCGTCCATGCTCGCCACGTGCCGCCCCAGCCAGAGCGGCGCGTCCGCCACGGTGGCCGCGGCCGTCAGCCAGCCGCGCGCGACGCCAGGCCGGATGCGGCGGCCATGGCGAGGCGCGCGCCAGTCGAAGGACTGGATGGTGATTCGCTCCAGCGCCCCGGCGGCACCCGCGACGTGCAGGACGCGCTCGACCATCTCCTCGGCGGGCACGGTCCAGCCAGGGCGCGCCGGCATTGACTTCAGCTCGATGTTCCACCGGGTGGCGTCGTCGAGCGCAAGGACCTGATCAAGCGTCGGGATGCAGGCGCCGTCCCGCGCGGCCTGTTGCGGAAAGCGTTCGGCGTAGTCCGTGCCGGGGCGGATGCGGCCTATGTCGTACTCCGCAAGCTGCGCCAGCGTCAGCTCCCGCAGCAATGGGCCGCGGGCCGGCAGCCAGGTGCCGGAGCGGTCCCGGGTGATGTCCGGGTTCAGCGCCGGGTCGTGGTGCACGACCACGGCGCCATCGCGGGTCACGGCCACGTCGATCTCGACCGTGCGGAGGCCGAGCGCGATGGCAGCCTGCAAACCCTCCAGGGTGTTCTCGGGAAACAGGGCACGGGCGCCGCGGTGGCCTTGCAGGTCAAACATGCTCCTGGCTCTGGCCCCGGCTTGCCCCGGCGTCAAGGCAGTGCGTTCAGGGGCGTTGCGCGCGGGCCGGGATCGGGCACACTGGGGGAATGAGCGAGGCGAAGCCGGACCGGGTGCTGGGCGTGCTGGGCGGCATGGGGCCGCTGGCCAGCGCGCAATTTATGCTGCGGCTCACCTTGCTGACCCCGGCTGAGCGCGACCAGGACCATGTGCCAGCCGTCCTGTGGTCCGATCCGCGCGTGCCCGACCGCACGGCGGCATGGAGCGGCGCCGGGCCGGACGCGCTGCCGATGCTGGCCCGCGGCCTGCGCGGGCTGGCGGCGGCCGGCTGCGGCGCCGTGGCGATCCCATGCAACACCGCGCATGGCTGGATCGAGGGGATGCGCGCGGCGACGGCGCTGCCGATCCTGCATATCGTCGAGGCGGCGGCAGCCGACCTGCAGCGGCAAGCCGTTCCGAAAGGTCGCGTCGGGGTGATGGGCACCGCCGCCACGCTGGCGATGCGGCTGTATCAGGACCGCCTCGCCGCCGCCGGCTGGCCCTGCATCGAGCCGACGGCCGACGAGATGGCACGGCGGGTGCTCCCGGCCATCGCCGCCGTGAAAGCCAACCGAGTGGGCGACGCCTACGCGCCGTTGGCCGAAGCCGTGCAGTCGCTGCACGCGCGTGGCGCGCAGGCAGTCATCCTGGGATGCACGGAAATTCCGCTTGGCCTTCAAACCGGGCCGCATGGGGAGTTGGGCGTGCCGCTGGTGGACACGATCGACGCGCTGGCCCGGGCGTCGATCGCCTGGGCGCGCGAGGGCGGCTAGTCGCAGTCGCAGCCGGGCGTAGGGCCGGACTTGGCCTGGACCACGTGATGGTCGATCCACTCGGCCACCAGCCGCCGGGCTTCGTTCAACGACGCTTCCGGGTGGTGAATCCGGTACAGCGTCGTGCAGGCACGGAACGAGTCCAGGTCCGCGTTGCCATGCACGCGCAGCTCACGGTACGCCGTCACGACGGCGCGTTCGCAGCGGCGAGCAATGGTGCTGGTGTCACGGCCCAAGGAAAACCCCTATTTGCGACTCGTTCGCAGACGCCGGCATAATGTAGGAGCAGCCGCAAGCCGGCGCAAGCGCGGCTTACCCGGCCGCCACGATCTCCGCCAGCGCCCGGCCGACCTCCGACGTGCCGGCCTGGCCGCCCATGTCCCGGGTGCGCGGCCCGCCGTCGCGCAGCAGCGTCTCGATGGCGGACATGACCGCCGCCGCCGCCGCGGCCTCCCCCAGGTGCTCCAGCATCATGGCGCCCGACCAGATCTGGCCGATGGGGTTGCAGACGTGCTGCCCGGCGATGTCCGGGGCGGAGCCGTGCACCGGCTCGAACATGCTGGGATGGAGACGCTCCGGGTTGATGTTGGCGCTCGGCGCGATGCCGATGCTGCCGGCGATGGCGGGGCCGAGGTCGCTCAGGATGTCGCCGAACAGGTTGCTGCCGACCACCACGTCGAACCAGTCGGGGTGCTGCACGAAGTGGGCGCACAGGATGTCGATGTGGAACTGGTCGGCGGCGACGCCTGGGTAGCGCGCGGCCATGGCGCGGAAACGCTCGTCCCAATAGGGCATGGTGATGGTGATGCCGTTCGACTTGGTGGCCGAGGTGACTTTGCGGCGCGGCCGGGTCATCGCGAGGTCGAAGGCGTATTTCAGGATACGGTCGGTGCCGTGCCGGGTGAAGACGCTCTGCTGGGTGGCGAACTCGCGCTCAGTGCCCTCGAACAGCCGGCCGCCGAGGCTCGAGTACTCGCCCTCGGTGTTCTCGCGGACCACGTAGAAGTCGATGTCGGCCTCGGTGCGGCCGGCGAGCGGGGTCCGGGCGCCGGGCATCAGCTTGCAGGGGCGGAGGCTGACATACTGGTCGAAGCCGCGGCGGATCGGGATCAGCAGGCCCCACAGCGAGACGTGGTCGGGCACGCCGGGCCAGCCGACCGCGCCCAGGAACACCGCGTCGTGCGCCCGGAGCTGGTCGAGGCCATCCTCCGGCATCATGGCGCCGGTGCGGGCATAGCGTTCGCAGGACCAGTCGAAGTCCGTGGTCCGGAGCGTGAAGCCGAAGCGCGCGGCGGCGGCGTCCAGCACGCGCAAGCCCTCCGGCACCGTCTCGGTGCCGATGCCGTCGCCGGGGATGGCCGCGATCTTGTAGGTCCGGTTCATGGGGTCTCCTCCAGTCTTTGCGCCAGAATGGACGATGGACCCGCCTCGGTCTAGGAAGCTCAGGCAGAGAACTCGGGATAGGCCAGATGGCGCAGCACATGACGGATTGGGACCGGGACGCCGCGCTGACCACCGCGCGCATCCTGCTGGAGATCAAGGCGGTGAACTTCCGGCCGGAGGAGCCGTATACCTTCACCTCCGGCTGGAAATCCCCGGTCTACATCGACTGCCGCAAGATCATCTACTTCCCGCGCGCCCGGGCCAAGGTGTGCGAGATGGCGGCCGAGAAGGTCGCGCGGCACGTCGGCTACGAGTCCATCGAGGCCGTGGCGGGCGGGGAGACCGCCGGCATCCCCTTCGCCGCCTGGATCGCCGACCGGCTGATGACGCCCATGGCTTACGTCCGCAAGAAGCCCAAGGGCTTCGGCCGCAACGCGCTGATCGAGGGCGACGTGCCGGAGGGGCTGCGCACCCTGCTGGTCGAGGACCTCACCACCGACGGCGCCTCCAAAATCCAGTTCGCCCAGGCGCTGCGCGACGCCGGGGCGCTGGTGGACCATGCGTTCGTCGTGTTCTTCTATGGCGTCTTTCCCGGCAGCTTCGAGAAGCTCGCCGCCATGGGCGTCACGCTGCACCACCTGTGCACCTGGTGGGACGTGCTGGAGGCCTGCCGCGACCGGCCGTACTTCGCCGAGCCGGCCCTGGCCGAGGTGCGGCGCTTCCTGGAGAACCCCGTCGCCTGGTCGGCCGCCCACGGCGGCGTGGCGTCGGCCGAGGAGGCGGCGGAGCGCAAGGCGGCCGGTTGATCCGATTGGTGTTCCAAAGCGGGGGGATTGCAGCCTAGAATAGCGGACAGCCTTACACAGCAGGTTCCCGCCATGACGCCTCCGCCTTCCGCCGTACGTGCCAACTCCGCCGCCGCGCGGGACATCGCCCACGCGCTGCACCCCTACACCGACCTCGTGACCCACCAGGAAGCGGGTCCGATGATCATCAGCCGGGGCGAGGGCGTGCGGGTCTGGGACGAGGCCGGGCGCGACTACATCGAGAGCGTCGCCGGCCTGTGGTGCGCGAGCCTCGGCTTCAGCAACGAGCGCCTGGCGCGCGCCGCCTACGACCAGATGCGCAAGCTGCCGTTCTACCATGCCTTCACCGCGAAGTCGCACGAGCCGCTGATCGACCTCAGCGAGATGCTGATCCAGCGCGCGCCGGTGCCGATGAGCAAGGTGTTCTTCGCCAACTCCGGCTCGGAGGCGAACGACAGCGCGGTCAAGATGGCCTGGTACTTCAACAACGCCCTGGGCCGGCCGAAGAAGAAGAAGCTGATCGGCCGGATCAAGGGCTATCACGGCGTGACCGTCGCCGCGTCGTCCTTGACGGGGCTGCCGAACAACCACCGCAGCTTCGACCTGCCGCTGCCGGGCTTCCTGCACACGATGACGCCGCACCACTACCGCGGCGCCGAACCCGGCGAGAGCGAGGAAGCCTTCGCCACCCGCTGCGCCGAGGCTTTGGACCAGCTCATCATCGCGGAGGGGCCGGACACTGTGGCCGCGATGTTCGCCGAGCCGATCATGGGCGCTGGCGGGGTGATCGTGCCGCCGCGCACCTACTTCGAGAAGATCCAGGCCGTGCTGCGCCGCCACGATGTGCTGCTGGTGGTGGATGAGGTCATCTGCGGCTTCGGCCGCACCGGCAGCTACTGGGGAAGCCAGACGTTCGGGATCGAGCCTGACATCATCACCTGCGCCAAGGCGCTGTCGGCGGCGTTTCTGCCGATCTCCGCCGTTTTGGTGAACGAGCGGGTGTTCGGGGGCCTGGCGAGCGAGAGCCACGAGATCGGCACCTTCGGCCATGGCTACACCTACTCGGGCCACCCGGTGCCGGCCGCCGTCGCCGTGGAGGCGCTGAAAATCTACGACGAGATCAACATCGTCGATCACGTGCAGACCGTGGGGGCGCACCTGCAAGCCGAGCTGCGCCGCCGCTTCGCCGGGCACGAACTGGTGGGCGAGGTCCGCGGCGTCGGCATGATCGCCGCCATGGAACTCGTGGCGGACCGGGACACGCGCCGCAGCTTCGACCCGAAGCAGAAGGTCGTCGCCCGCCTGACCAAGCTGTGCGAGCAGCACGGCGTGATCGCCCGCGGCCTGCCCGGCGACAGCCTGGCGTTCAGCCCGCCGCTGGTCATGACCGCGGCCGAGGTCGACGAGATGCTGGACCGGGTCGAGCCGGCGCTCGACGAGCTGGCGGTGCAGCTGCGGCGGGAACGGCTGGCCGTCGTCTAGCCGGTCAGCTCACCCGGCTCACGGTGTAGTCCGCGACATCGGCCAGCGCCCGGCGGATCGGGGTGTCGGGGAACACCGACAAAGCTTCCTTCGCCGTCACGGCAAAGCGGGCGGCGTGCGCCAAGGTCGTGCGGATCGCGCCGCTCCGCTGCACCAGCAGCATGGCGCGGTCGAGGTCGGTGTCCGTCTGGCTGCTGGCCTCGATGGTGCGGACCCAGAACTCGCGCGCCTCGGCATCACCGGCTTGGTAGGCGGCAAGGACCGGCAAAGTGATCTTGCCCTCCCGGAAATCGTCGCCGACCGTCTTGCCCAACGTCACTTGGTCGGCCGCGTAGTCCAGCGCGTCATCGACCAGTTGGAACGCCATGCCGAGGCTCGTGCCGTAAGCCGCCAGCGCCGCCTCCTCGTGGGCGGGCCGCTCGGCCACGACCGCGCCGACCTGGCAGGCGGCGGCGAACAGCGCGGCCGTCTTGCCATGCACCACGTCGAGATAGCGCTGCTCCGACGTGGACAGGTCGTTCTGCGTCACAAGCTGCAGCACCTCACCCTCGGCGATCGTGGCGGCGGCATGCGAGAGGATGCCCAGGACCTTGAGCGACCCGTCCTCGACCATCAACTGGAAGGCCCGGGCGAACAGGAAGTCGCCGACCAGGACCGACGCCTTGTTGCCGAACACGGCGTTGGCGCTGGACAGGCCGCGCCGCAGCAGGCTCTCGTCCACCACGTCGTCATGCAGCAGGGTCGCCGTGTGGATGAACTCGACGCAGGCGGCGAGATGGACATGGCGCGGCCCGGCGTAGCCGCACATGCGCGCCGCCGCGAGCGTCAACAAGGGCCGCAGCCGCTTGCCGCCAGCCGCGACGATATGCGCGGCAAGCTGCGGGATCAGCGCCACGGGGCTGTCCATCCGCGACACGATGGTGCGGTTGCAGGCGGCCAGGTCGGCGCCGACCAGCCTTACCAATGTCGTCAGGGCATCACGCTCGGCCAGCGGCGCCGCGCCGCCGACCTCCGGCGTCGGCATTCGGTTCGCGACAACGCCCAAGCTGAACTCCTGATTTATCACGCAGGCCCCATGATCAGCATATCGGCGGCCCGGAAAATGGATCAAGGCAAGCCATGCGGTCCCTTGTCCCGCCGGGCGATGTTGTCCAGCATCCTGGCGCGTCCGTCCAGGCGTCTCCGCCGCCCCTAGCCGAAAGCGTCCATGCGAACAGTCCTGATTTCCAACGACCTGGTCCGGCTCAGCTTCCTCGCAGCACTTCTGCGAGACGCCGGCATCGAGAGCGTCCTGCTCGACCACCACGTGAGCGCCATCGAGGGCAGCATCGGCGCGATCCCGCGCCGCCTCGCCGTGCTGCCCGAGGACGAGCGCCAGGCATGGCGCGTGCTGAGCGAGGCCGGCGAGGCACGGTGCTGACCACCGAGGGCCATCTGCTCGACGGGCGCGTCCGCTACGCGCAGCCGCTCGATGGATACCGGACGGGGATCGAACCCGTGCTGCTGGCGGCAAGCATCCCGGCCCATGCGGGGCAGCGGGTCTTGGAGGCCGGGACGGGCGCCGGGGCCGGGCTGCTGTGCCTCGCGGCCCGGGTGCCGGGCGTCCGGGGCATGGGCATCGAGGTGGACCCGGCCATGGCCGACCTTGCCCGGCGGAACGTCGCGGCGAACGGCTTCAACGGACTTCCGATCACGACCGCCGATATCGGCGCCTGGCGCGGCGACGGGAGCTTCGACCACGCCTTCAGCAACCCGCCATGGCATGACCCGGCAGCCACACTGCCGCCCGCCGCCCGGCGACGCCTGGCGACGCATGTGGGCGAGGTGTCGCTGGAAGGCTGGATCGCCGCGTTGCGCACGGCCCTGCAGCCCGGGAGTTCGCTGACGGTGCTGGTGCCCGCACGCCAGGCCGCACGGGCGATGGCGGCGCTGCAAGCTGAAGATTTCGGACAGCGGACCCTGTTCCCGCTATGGCCGAAGCCGGGTCGCGACGCCAAGCTGGCGCTGGTCCGGGGGCATGCGGCGCAACGCGGCCCTGACCGCTTGGCCCCGGGTCTCGTGCTACACAACCCCGACGGCTCCTTCAGCGGCCCGGCGCAGTCCGTGCTTCGGGACGGCGCGGCGCTACTGGTCTGACGCCGGCTTACTTCTCGAGCGTCGGGTGCCGCAGATGCCACAGGCGCTCGTGGGCGGCCACAAGGCCCTCGATGCTGCGGCGGCGGTTGCCGTCGGCGTGGGTTGGGCGCCGGGTCAGCATGATTTCGAGGATGTTCAGGAGATGCTCGGCGATCTCCAGGTCGGCCGTGTCGCAGGCATGGTGAAATGCCACCAGGACCTTGTCCGACAGCCTGCGGGTATGCCGCGGCAGGCCGGTCGGCGTGGTGTCGCGTGCAACTTCTCTCGAGGCGACCAAATCATCGACGTCGTCTTCAATGTCGTGTTCCACATCACGCCTCGCATTACCGAGTTTTGAAACTACACGATCATGCGAGGGTGTGTCGATCAATCTGTTTGGCCAAATCTCATGATAAAAACTGGATGGAACCGGTCCAGCACGCAGGATTGAACGGGGTCGGCCCATTCTAGGCACAAAGTCTTGGGTGAAACCGCTTTACATGGAAGTAACAAACTCTGAGGCCCGGCTAATCAATACGTAATCAACACGTTTAGACTTCGAGCTGGATCACACCCTGCGGTTGTTGCGACTCGAACACGTTGCTGGCGAACGCCTCTTCCCATGTTCCCAAAGTCGAGGCGCGGCTGTATTCCGTGGACCTGTTCTCAAAAAAATTGGCGTGCTCGACCGCATTCAGCATGTCATCGAGCCACGGCAACGGGTTGTCCTCGACGTGAAACAGCGCATTCAGCCCGAGTTGAACCAAGCGGCGGTCGGCGATGTAGCGGATGTAGCGCTTCACGTCTTCGGCATCCAGCCCCTCGATCGGTCCTTGCTCGAAGGCGAGGTCGATGAAGGCGTCCTCGTGTTCCACGATGGTCGCGCAGACCTCGTAGATCTCCTGCTTAAGCGCCGTGGTCCAGATCTCCGGATTCTCCTGCACAAAGGTGCGGAACAGCCGGATGATCGACAGGCAGTGCAGCGTCTCGTCGCGGACCGACCACGAGACGATCTGGCCCATGCCCTTCATCTTGTTGTGCCGGGGAAAGTTCAGCAGAATGGCAAAAGAGGCGAAGAGCTGCAGGCCCTCGGTGAAGGCGCCGAAGGCCGCGAGCGTCTTGGCGATCTCATGCTTGCTGTCCACCCGGAAAGACTGCATGTAGTCGTACTTGTCCTTCATCTCCTTATACTTCAGGAAGGCGGTGTACTCGACCTCAGGCATGCCGATGGTGTCGAGCAGATGGCTGTAGGCCGCGACGTGGATCGTCTCGATGTTGCTGAACGCCGACAGCATCATCAGCACTTCGGTGGGTTTGAACACCTGGCTGTAGTGCTTCATGTAGCAGTTGTTCACCTCGACGTCGGCCTGGGTGAAGAAGCGGAAGATCTGCGTCAGCAGGTTCTGCTCGGCCGGCGTCACCGCCTTGTGCCAGTCCTTCACGTCGTCCGCGAGCGGCACCTCCTCCGGCAGCCAGTGCACGCGCTGCTGGGTCAGCCAGGCCTCGTAGGCCCAAGGGTAGCGGAATGGCTTATAAACCGGGTTCTCGGTGAGCAGGTCGAAGCGCGGCTGGTCGCCGCCGGTGGTCATGCCGTCCATGGTTGGACTCCTTTATTGCCGAGTCGCTCGCAGCCGCTACTGGCAGGCGAGGCATTCCTCGTAGTTGTTCGGCTTGACAGCGCCCGCCAGCGACATCCGCCCGGCGTCGTTCGGGGCGGCGGTCGCCATCTCGGTCGGGCGCACCACTTTCTCGCTGACGTTGTCCGCCCGCTGGATCGACAGGCTGCGGCAGTAGTACAGCGACTTCACGCCGCGCTTCCAGGCAAGGTGGTGGATCTGGTGCAGGTCGCGCTTGTGCACGTTGGCCGGCAGGAACAGGTTCACCGACTGGCTCTGGCAGACATACGGCG
>CAXSHI010000181.1:0-9534 GCA_964236755.1 uncultured Acetobacteraceae bacterium | reverse complement strand
TCGCCCAGGGACTCCAGCGGCTCGTCGGCGGCGAAGCCTGGGCCGTCGGTGGCGATCTCGTACAGGATGTCGCCCGGCCCGCGGGTGTAGAGGCTGCGGAAGTAGAACCGGTCCACCGGCCCGCTCGTCGGGATGCGCAGGCGCCGCAGCCGGTCGGCCCAGGAGCCGTAGTCCTCGTCGCGCACCCTGAAGGCGACGTGGTGGACGCCGCCCGCTCCCGGCCGCGCCTGCGGCAGGCCCGGCTCGACCCGGACGTGCAGCTCCGCCGCCGGGCCGCCCTCGCCCATCTCGTAGACGTGGACCGCGACGCCCGGCGCGTTCGGATCGGCGTAGCGCCGGGCCTGCCGCATTGCCATCACCTCGGCGAGGAACCGGTCGGAGGGCGCGAGGTCGGGCACGCTGATCGTGATCGGGCCGAGGCCGCGCAGCTGGAACACCTCGGGCACCGGGCTGCGCGCCCAGGGCTGGAACGGGCCGGCGCCACCGTCGTCCACCAGCGCCAGGCGCTGGCCCTCCGGATCCTCGAAGTTGAGATGCAGCCGTCCATCAACCTCGCGGACCGGTCCGTGCGTCACCCCCGCCGCGTCGAGCCGTGCGCCCCAGTCCTCCAGCGCAGCCTTCCCGGCCACCCGAAAGGCCGTGCGCACGATGGAGCCGGTGCCGCGTTGCTCCCGCCCCACCGGCCAATCGAAGAAGGTGACATCGGTGCCCGGGCTGCCGGCGCCGTCTGCGTAGAACAGGTGATAGGCGCTGACGTCGTCCTGGTTGACGGTCTTCTTGACCAGGCGCATCCCGAGCACGCGCGTGTAGAAGTCGTGGTTGCCGCGCACGTCGGCCGTGACGGCGGTCAGATGGTGGATACCGTGGAGCTGCATGGCTTTGTTCTTTCCTGCGTCCGCTTCATGCCGCCAGCTTGACGGCGACCTGGGCGACCTGGCGACCGAGGAAGCGGGCGTCTCGGACGCCCTTGGCAACCGCGTTCGCCATCGTCTCGATATGGCCGTGGCTGGAGCAATAAAGGACGAGGATCTTGGTCACGGCGGAGACTCCTGCCTGGTTCGGGAAGGCGGGCCGGGGCAGTCCGGGCATCGCCGTCAAGTTGCAAGGTAGCCCTTGCCCTCGGAGACAGAAAGAGAAACGATGGAAACACACCGTTTCCGAGTTTGACCATGCCGCGCCTCCCCGACCTCGAAGCCTGGGCCGTGTTTGCCAAGGTGGCCGAGGCCGGCTCCTTTTCCCGCGCGGCGGCCGAGCTGGGCCTGTCCAAGGCCACGGTGTCGAAGGCGGTCAGCCGGCTCGAAGCGCGGCTCGGCGCGTCCTTGCTGAACCGCACTTCGCGGCGCGTGTCGCTGACGGAGGCCGGCCGCGCCAGCGCCGCGGGCGCCGCGCGCCTGCTGGCCGAAGCCGAGGCGGCGGAAGCGGCGGTCCTGTCGCAGTCCGCGACGCCGCAAGGCTTGGTGCGGCTGGCCGCGCCGATGTCGTTCGGTCTCGCGCACGTGGCCCCGGTCCTGCCGGAGCTGCTGCTGGCGCATCCCGGGCTCAGGATCGACCTGCACCTGAGCGACGAGGTGGTGGACCTGATCGGCGGCGGGTTCGACCTCGCCCTGCGCATCGCGGCGCTCGCCGATTCTTCCCTCCGGGCGCGCCGCCTGTGCCGCGTCCGCCGGCTGCTGGTGGGTGCGCCGGCCTACTTCGCCCGCCACGGCCGGCCCGGGCACCCGGGTGACCTCGCCGGCCATGCCTGCCTGGGCTACGCCTACCTGCCCGACCCGGGCCGGTGGCGCTTTGTCCACGCCTCAGGCGAGCAGGCGGTGGTCGCCCCGGCGGGCCGGCTCCGCGCCAACAACGCCGACGCGCTGGGACCGGCGCTGCTGGCCGGGCTGGGCGTGGCGGTGCAGCCCGAGTTCGCGGTGTGGCGGGACATCGCCGCCGGCCGGCTGGAAGCGGCGATGCCGGATTGGTCGCTGCCGCCGATCGCGCTGCACATCGTCACCCCGCCCGGCGGACCGCGCCCGGCCCGGGTGGCGGCCACCATCAGCTTCCTGGCGGACCGCCTGGGTGCCGCGCCCTGGGCGACCGCGGCATGAGCCGCCGGGCACCGGCATGGCGGCGCCCGGCGGCTGATCTGCGCCATGCGACGCGGGCGATGTCGCCGCCTCAGACCATCGAGAACCGGGGGACGGGAGCGGGGACATGGCCAGTGGTCGCTGCCGACCGCCGTGAAGGCCTGCCTGTTCTGCGGATGAAGCGGGGCTTCAGCCGCCGTCAGGACCGGGCTCACGCAGGCGTCCGTGCCTGCGAAACGCCCGGCCCACTCGTCCCGTGCGCGGGTGCGGAACGCCTCGGCGAACCGCGTCCGCGTGGCGGGCCAGGTCGCCTTGTCCATCTGCGCGTCTGCACGCACGTGGTCGGCCAGGCCCAAGCCTTTCAGAAGCTCGCGGTAGAACTTGGCCTCGATGGCGCCCACGGCGACGTGGCCGCCGTCGGCCGCCTCGTAGCAGCGGTAGAACGGCGCTCCGCCGTCCAGCACGTTGTCGTGCCGGGCGTCGTTCCAGGCGCCCGCGGCCCGCAGGCCATACAGCATGGGCGTGAGGCTCAAGGCTCCTTCCAGGATGCTGCTCGACACCACCTGGCCCTGTCCCGTCGCCCGGGCCAGGAGCGAGGCCGCGAGCACGCCCACGGCGAGCTGCATGGCGCCCCCGCCGAAATCGGCGATCAGGTTCAAAGGCACGGGCGGCGGCGCCCCCGCCTCGCCCATCGCGGCCAGCGCGCCGGTCAGGCCGAGAAAGTTCAGGTCATGCCCGGCCTCCTGCGCCATCGGCCCGGCGTCGCCCCAGCCGGACAGTCGGCCATAGACCAGTCGGGGATTGCCGGCGAGGCATGTCTGCGGGCCAAGGCCGACACGTTCCATCACGCCGGGCCGGAACCCCTCGATCAGGATGTCGGCCGCCCCGATCAGCTCCAGCGCCGCGCTGCGCCCTGCCTCGTCCTTGAGGTCGAGCGCCGCCGTCCGCTTGCCGCGGGACAGGGCATCGAACCCGGCCGGAACGTCAATGCCCAGGCCGGATGCGGACGGGCGATCAACGCGCAACACGTCCGCGCCAAGCTCGGCAAGCACCAGGCCGCAATGCGGCACCGGGCCGATTGCCGCCATTTCGATCACCCGCATCCCGGCCAAGGGTCCGGCAGCCATGGCGCGCGCCGTCATCAATCCTGCTCCCGTGCCCTGAGTTCAACGGCGGCCGCTTCCCGCTCGGTGGCGCAACACGCCGGGCGCGTCAACCAAAGCGTTGGTTGCGGCGTCGCGCTCCAGCACGCCCGGCTGGTTGGCCAGGGCGCGCCAGAGATTGTTCACGAACGCCGAGTTGCGGGCGGCGCGCATGTCGGCGGAGACGGCGCCGACGCGGGCATCGGCGGCGACGGCGGCGTCGGTCCAGGGTCTTGCTGTGCTCATGCTAAACCACGTCCGGTTTGGGAACCGTAGTTCCGCCTCCTCGGCCAAGGGGACTGCCTGGCATAGCCATCCTTGGGCAACAGGCAGGCAGAACCACGGAGGTTACAGGAGATGCAGTCTAACCTCTGCAACATACAGCCTGCCGAGAGCATGTTTGTTATGATTCCGTCACGATGGTAGTTTGCTATCGGAGGTGGGCGCGCATGGACACATTTGTTGGGTTCGACTCTGCCTGGACGAACAACCCGCAAGCACCAGGCGCCGTGTGTGCTGTGACGTTCGCCAACGGCGCAGCGGTCGATTTTCACTGTCCGCGATTGGCAAGGTTCGATCAAGCATTGACGTTCGTCCAGGAGCTTCGCTCCCGCGGCGAATTCGTGCTCGTGGCCATCGACCAGCCCACCATCGTTCCGAATAGAACGAGCATGAGGCCGGTCGAGCGGGTGGCAGCCTCCCTTGTCTCCTGGCTCGGCGGTGAGGTTCAGCCAGCTAACCGCGGTCGGCTCGGGATGTTTTGCGACGCGTCGCCGATTTGGCAGTTCCTGAAGGCATTGGAAGCCACGGAGGACCCGGAGCAAGCGCGGACTGCGATCGGGGGAGAATACGTTATCGAAGTGTTCCCGGCCCTCGCCCTGGCCTCCTTGGCGCCTGCATGCTGCGGACGCCTGAAGCGGCTCCGCTACAATCCTGGCCGGAAAAAAGCCTTCCGTCATGCCGATTGGGTTACTGTCGCCAACGCCGCTAGTTTGGAAGCGCGTACACTGGGGTGCGATGAGCTTGCTCATTGGTGCACCAGTGTGGCGAGCAATGCTCAGCCTAAAAAGAGCGATCAGGATCAGCTGGACGCTGCAATCTGCCTGTTGACTGCCCTGAGGTGGCGTCTGCGGCCCCGAGAGGAATCGCTTATGCTCGGCGACCTGGCGAGCGGCTACATGGTCCTTCCAGCTAGCCCGGATGTCCGCGAACGCCTCACCGTTGCCGCACGCAAGCTTTCGGTGCCGGTGGACGGTTTGATACCAGGGCCACCCGGACACTCACCAGAAGCAGGGGCAAGCAGATTCGCTGCCACCGCTGACGACATCGAGATGATGGGTAAGTTCATTGGATCGTACTCTGAAATGACGCTGGAGTTCTGGCTGGATGCGCCGGACGACGTAGCGAAATTGGAAGAAACCGTCGCCGAGAATTTACCCCGCATTGCGACATCGCACATCCGACAGCATGGAAATGGCTTAGAGTCGCTTTCATTGCTAAAATCTGACTTAAACTCAGCAGCCGCTGCTGCCGATATTCTCGTAGAAAGTATTGAGCCCGATGGTTCTGCGGGCGCGAGGTTTACTTACACGTCAAATCAAGGACGGGAAAAGACTTTGGTCATCCTTAGACCGATGCCCGACCCAGCGATCTTGCTTGGTTCATTGGCCTCGGGGTGACAGAGCTAAACTGCGTCTGGACCGAGTCTGAACCACGCCCAGTTAGAGAACCATGGTCCTGTGAGCAGGCGCAAAACGGGGCCTCTGGCTATTGGCCTTTCTGGTCAAAGATACGGAACTGCGATTTCCAAACTGGACGCGGTTTGGCTCCTTTCCAGGAAGCGTGACCGATCCTGACGGGGCGTTCCACCGGTCTTTCGATGCGGCGGCCCGGCATCGGGGACTCGTCGGCCACCGTCCGCGCGGCTGGGAGCGGCGCCGGGCCTGAACTCTGCAGGCGCGCCGGGCACCGCCGGACGGGGCGGGGAGCGGACCCGCATGCCGGTGCCGCTCCCGCAACCGACCCGGCCCGCCACCCCAACGCGCACGACGCGCGCCGGCCGCCCTCAGACGGGTGACAGGACCACCCTGAGTACGCCGAGGCTATTCAGCAGCCCGCCCGAACTCGTTCTCATGCCGGCCCGCCGGCGCCCCGCCGACCAAGATGCGGCCGTCAACGTCCCGGACATCCCGCAGGCCGCACAGCGCCATGGTGGTGTCGAGTTCCTTGCGGATGATGTCGAGCGACAGGGTGACGCCCGGCCCGCCCAGCGCGCCCAGCCCGTAAAGGAAGGCGCGGCCGATGAAGACGCCCTTGGCGCCCAGCGCCAGCGCCTTGATGACGTCCTGGCCGGATCGTATGCCGCCGTCCATCAGCACCTCGATCCGGGAGCCGACGGCGCGGACGACATCGGGCAGGGCGGCGATGGACGAGACCGCGCCGTCCAGCTGCCGGCCGCCGTGGTTGGACACGATGAGGGCGTCGGCGCCCGTCTGCGCCGCGCGCTCTGCATCCTCCGGGTCCAGGATCCCCTTCAGGATCAGCTTGCCGCCCCAGCGGTCCTGCAGCCGCTTCACGTCGTCCCAGCTCAGCCGGGGGTCGAACTGCGTGGCCGTCCAGGACGACAGCGAACTCATGTCCGTCACGCCCTGGGCGTGGCCATGGATGTTTCCGAACGAGCGCCGCTTCGTGTGCAGCATGTTCCAGCACCAGCGCGGCTTGGTCGCCAGGTTGACGAGGTTGGCCAGCGTCGGCTTGGGCGGCGTGCTCAGCCCGTTGCGGACATCCTTGTGCCGCTGCCCGAGGATCTGGAGGTCCAGGGTCAGCACGAGCGCCGAGCAGCCCGCGGCCTTTGCGCGGTCGATGAGCCGGCCGATGAAGTCGCGGTCGCGCATGACGTAGAGCTGAAACCAGAACGGCCGGTCGGTGTTCTCGGCCACGTCCTCGATGGAGCAGATGCTCATGGTGGACAAGGTGAACGGCACGCCCGCCTTCGCGGCGGCGCGGGCGGCGAGGATCTCGCCGTCGGCGTGCTGCATGCCCGTCAGCCCGGTCGGCGCCAGCGCCACGGGCATGGCGACGGGCTGCCCGACCATCGAGCTGGCGAGCGAGCGGTCCGACATGTCCACCGCAACCCGCTGCCGCAGCTTGATGGCCCCGAAGTCCGCGCTGTTCGCGCGGTAGGTGCTCTCCGTCCAAGAGCCGGAATCCGCGTAGTCGTAGAACATGCGGGGCACCCGGCGCTGGGCGAGAACCCGGAGGTCCTCGACCGTGGTGATGACCCGGGCCATCAGCGCGTCCGCCCTGGCTGCGGCGCCGCACGGCGCCGAGGCGTCGTCTGAACCCGATAGGCGATCCGCAAGGTGAACATGGGGCGACCCTCCCGGTCAGGTGGTTGGAATGCCTGGCTCCGCATCGACCTCGGGACCGCGCGCATTCGACCGACTCATATAGCGGCCTGCGTTGATCTGGATAGTCTGCCCGGTCATGCACTCGGTTTCCAGGGTCATCCGCACTGCGGGCCACGGCTCGTCGGGAGCGAGCAATCGGTGGCACCCCCTGCTAGCCGCCCGACCTTGGCTCCTAGCTGCTCACCGCCCCCCGGCCCCTCGCCGGCCGGGCCTGCCGCTCCCGCTGGTCGGCCTCGAACAGCCCGGACAGCTCGTCGGCCGCCTGCCTGGCGCTCTGGATCAGCTGCCGCTCGTCCTCGTAGAAGGCGTGGCTTTCGAGCAGGTTCTTCTCGTCCTGATCCCGGAAGAACGCCACGGCCTGCCGGGCCTCGCTCGACGGCACCCCGAGGTCCTCCAAGGCCATCTCGCTCATGCGCAGGCTGGAATGAAAGGTCTCGCGCACCAGGCGGCTCACGCCGCGGTCCATCAAGAGGTGGGCATGCCGCCGGTTGCGGGCGCGGGCGAGCACGCGCAGTTGGGGGAAGGTGCGCCGGGCCACCTCGACCACCCGCAGTGTCTGCTCCATGTCGTCCAGCGCCACGACCAGCAGGCGCGCATGCTCGGCGCCCGCCGCGCGCAAGAGGTCGGGCCGCGACGGGTTGCCGTAGTACACCTTGCTGCCAAAGCGGCGGATCACCTCGACCTGTTCCGTGTCCTGTTCCAGCGCCGTGAAGGCGATGCCGCGCATGCGCAGCACGCGCCCGACGATCTGGCCGACCCGGCCGAAGCCGCAGATGATGACCGGCGCGCCATCGTCCTGGATCGCGTCGTAGGCGGGCTTCGCCGCCTTCTGCAGCCGGGGGATGACGAAGCGTTCGGAGGCGGCGAAGAGCAGCGGCGTCGCGGCCATGGAGAGCGCGATGGCGAGCGACGCCCGGTCGAACGCCGCCTGGGTCAGCGCGCCGGCCGCAACGGCGGCGGAGAACAGCACGAAGCTGAACTCGCTGCCCTGCGGCAAGGCCAGCGCGAAGCGCACTGCCGCCCGGTTCGATTGCCCGCCCAGGCGGCCCAGGCCGAACGCCACCGCCACCTTCACGAGCATCACCCCGGGCACCATCATCGCGAACAGCCCAGGCTCCTGGATCGCCAGGCCCAGGTTCGCCGACATGCCGACCGAAAGGAAGAAGAAGCCGAGCAGCAAGCCCTCGAACGGCTCCACGTCGGCCTGCACCTCGTGCCGGTATTCGCTGTCGGACAGCAGCACGCCGCCGATGAACGCGCCAAGCGAGGTGGACAGCCCGGCCGCACTCGCCAGCGCCGCCGATCCCGCCACGACGAACAGCGCCAGCGCCGTGAACACCTCCGGCGTGCGCGCGCCGCCGATGGCGCGGAACGCGGGCCGGATGAGGAACCGCCCGCCGGCCAGGATGATGGCGATGGCGCCGACCGCGCGGGCCAGATCGAGCCACGGCACATGAGAGGGCGCCGCGGCGCCGCCGGCGAACAGCGGGACGGCAGCGACGAGCGGGATGAAGGCGAGGTCCTGGAACAGCAGCACGGCAAACGTGTCCCGGCCCGAGGGCGTGCCGAGCAGGTCGCGCTCGGCCAGCAGCGGCAGGACGATGGCGGTGGACGACAGGGCGATGCCGGCGCCGACGACCACCGCCGCGGGCCACGGCAGGCCGGCCCAATGCGCGGCGCCGGCCAGCACGGCGGCGGTGACGGCGACCTGCGCGGGACCGAGGATGAACACCGCGCGCCGCATGACCCACAGGCGCTGCGGCCGGACCTCCAGGCCGATCAGGAACAGCAGCATGATGACGCCGAGTTCGGACACGCCGGCGATCTCGCCCACGTCGGTGATGAGGCGCAGGCCCGACGGCCCGATCAGCGCGCCCCCCGCGAGGTAGCCCAGCACGCTGCCCAGCCCCAGGCGGCGCGACAGCGGCACCAGGAGAACCGCCGTCGCCAGCAGGATCGCAATCGTGAGGAGCATGGGATTCGATCCTGCAAAGCTTGTGGCGCGCAGCCAGGAAGCTGGCGCTTCCCGCCGAAGCCGTCCCGGCGCCGGCAGTAGCCAGTCCCCCGGCATGTCCGAGCGGCAGGCCAGTCATACCAGAGGTCCTGTCCGATGACTGCGGATGGTTGGCCGTCCTGTGCCCCTGATGCTGTAGATACCTGACCGACCTGGGGAGGCTGCCGTGACCGCATTCCTTGTTTCCGACGTGTCCGTGCGGGATGCCGATGCGTTCCAAACGTATCGAACCCGTGCGGCGGCTTCGATCATGCAGCACGGCGGAAGGTATCTTGCCCGCGGCGGGCAGATCGAACGCCTCGAAGGCACATGGAAGCCGCGCAACATCATCATCGTCGAGTTTCCCAGCATCGAGCAGGCGCGTGCCTGGTATCGCTCTCCCGAGTACGCCTTCGCGTTGGAGATGCGCGACAAGGCCCTTAGCCGGAACCTCATCCTGGTCGATGGCATCAACAACCCGGCGTAGCCGCCGAGCGGCCACGGTTCCGTCGGATGCGAAGATCGCCGGAGCCGCCGGCCGGGCGCGCCCGGCCGGCATCCCGCCCGCTACGCCCGCGCCTGCAGGGCGTGGCTGCCCAGGCGCCCGACATCCGCCTCGCCCATCGCTCGCCAGGCCCGGTCCAGCGACCCTCCCATGTCGATGGCCCGGCACGCATCCTCGATGACATGGGCCTCGAACCCGGCCGCGGCGGCGTCCATCGCGCTCCAGGCCACGCAGAAATCCGTGGCCAGCCCCACGAGGAACAGCCGGCGCAGGCCGCGCTCGCGCAGGTAGCCGGCGAGGCCCGTGGGCGTGCGCCGGTCCACCTCGGTGAAGGCGGAGTAGCTGTCCACGGTGGGGCGGAACCGACGTGGTTCAAAGCCGGGTTACACGTGGAGCTTGGTAGAGCTGGGTTGACGCA
>CAXSHI010000180.1:0-9608 GCA_964236755.1 uncultured Acetobacteraceae bacterium | reverse complement strand
TTCCACTCGATGGGCAGGCCGTGGGTGTCCCAGCCGGGGATGTAGTCCACGTCCTCGCCTGCCATCCGGTGTGCCCGCATCACCACGTCCTTGAGGATGCGGTTCAGCGCGTGGCCGATGTGCAGGTGGCCGTTGGAGTAGATGGGGCCATCGTGCAGCACGAAGGCCGGGCGGCCCGCCATCGCCGCCCGGATGCGGTCCCACAAGCCGATGCGGTCCCAGCGCGCCAAGAGATCCGGCTCCCGCTTCGGCAGATCGCCGCGCATGGGGAACGGGGTGGCGGGCAGGAACACGGTGGAGCGGTAGTCGGGTGGGCTGTTCGTGTCTGGCATCGGGTCCGGTCCAGGTTGCGGAGGGTTCGCGTCGATCATGTCCCGGCGCTCAGGCCGGTCCGTTCATGCGCGTGCTTGGGCATGCGCGTGCAGGGCGAACCGTGGATGGTTATGCGGAGCGCGGCCCCGCCGGGTCAAGCGCAGCGACTAGCACGCGGGCCTGGTCCGCGTCCGTAACAATCTGCGCGCGCAGGTCGTCAAACGAGGCGAACTTGCGCTCGGCGCGCAGGAAGCTGTGCAGCGCCACCGCGACCTCCTGGCCGTACAGGTCGCCGTCGAAGTCGAACAGGTGCACCTCCAGCCGGCTTTCCGTGCCCTCGTTCACCGTGGGGCGGCGGCCGATGTTGGCGACGCCCGGCACGGTCGCGCCGTCCGCCAGGCGCACCTGCACGGCATAGACGCCGCGCGCCGGCTCCAGGTGGCGGCCCAGCGGCACGTTGGCCGTGGGGAAGCCGATGGTGCGCCCGCGCTTCTCCCCGTGCGTCACCGGGCCGCGCACCGCCCAGGGCCGGCCCAGTTCGGCCGCCGCGCGCTCGGGATAGCCGTCCTGCAGCAGGCGGCGGATGCGCGTCGAGCTGATCGGCCCCTGCGCGTCGGCCAGCGGCGGCACCACCGTGAGGCCGATGCCCAGCGCCTCCGCCCGCGCGGACAGGAAGCCGATGTCGCCGCCGCGCCGGTGGCCGAACGCGAAATCCGGGCCGCAGGCCAGGTGCGCAGCACCCAGGCCTCCGTGCAGCACCTCGTCCACGAACGCCTCGGCGCTCAGCAGGGAGAAGGCGCGGTCGAACGGCATCTCATAGACGGTCCGCACGCCGAGCGCCGCCAGCGCCGCGGCGCGCTCGTCCGAGAGCGTGAGGCGGAAGGCCGGGTCGTCGGGGCGGAACAGCTCGCGCGGGTGCGGCTCGAACGTCAGGACGGCGAGGGGCTTGCCGGGCCGGGCGGCGTGGATGGCGCGCAGCACGTGGGCGTGGCCCAGGTGCACGCCGTCGAAGTTGCCCAGCGCGACCGCGGCGCCGCGCAACGCCTCCGGCAGGCCGCGCCAGTCGCGGACGAGCTGCAAGGAAACTGGCTGCAAGGAAGCGGGCTGCATCAGGCGCGGCTGCGAGGTGCTGCGGTCGCGCCGGCTGTCTGGCCGGTGTGCCTGTGTTTGAACGCGATTCCGTCCATGCCGGGTCCCCTTCCTTGAAATGGACAAGGCATGGGCGCGGTGCGAAGGTCAAGGCATCTTGCCGTTGCCCGAACGCCCGCCAACCGCTGCCGCCTTGGAGACGCTGTGAGATGGACCGCCACCATGACGCCGCCCGCCTGCTGCTGAGCGCGCGGCGCGATCCCACGCAGAAGCTGCACAGCCTGCCGGAGGCGATGCGGCCCAGGACGGAGGAGCAGGCCTACCTGGTCCAGCGCGGGGTCATGGCGGAGCTGGGCGGGATCGGCGGCTGGAAGGTCGGCTCGCCCAATCCCACCGGCCCCTTCACCTGCGCGCCGCTGCCGGCTGCGGGCGTGCAGGCCAGCCCAGGCCATGTCTCCACCGAGCACTGCACCGATGGGGGCGTGGAGGCGGAGATCGCGGTGCGGCTCGCCCGTGACCTGCCGCCGCGCGATGCCCCGTATGGTCCGGAGGAGGTTCTGGACGCCGTTGCCTCCGCCCACCCGGCCATCGAGGTGCTGCAAAGCCGCTACGTCGATCCGGACCGCGTGGACCCGCTCTCGGCGCTCGCCGACAGCCTGGCGCATTTCGGCCTGGTCGTCGGCCCCGCCGTCGCCGGGTGGCGGTCGATCAACCTGGACGCCGAGCAGGTCGCGCTCCAGGTGAACGGCCAGGAGATGAAGCGGCGCACCGCCAACCCGGCCGGCGACATGCTGCGGCTGCTGGGATGGCTCGCGAACCACGGCGCGCATTGGGCGGGCGGGCTGCGGGCCGGGCAGTACGTGACGACGGGATCATGGACGGGCAAAGACTTCGTGCCGCCCGGCGCCGAGGTGCGGATCGTCTTCGACCACGCGGGCGACGCCGCGCTGCGGTTTTCCGCATGATGGGGGCTTTGGTGGTCGGCGCCGGGCCGGGCCTGTCGGCGAGCTTCGCCCGCGGCCTGGCGCGGCGGGGCCACACGGTGGCGCTCGCGGCGCGGCGCACCGACAAGCTCGCGGTGCTGGCCGCCGAGACCGGGGCCAGCCTGCACGCCTGCGACGCCGCCGATCCCGGGAGCGTCGCGGCGCTGTTCGCCGCGGTCGGGGCGCCCGAGGTGGTGCTGTACAACCCGAGCTACCGCGTCCGCGGCCCTCTCGTGGATCTCGACCCGGCGGAGGTGGCGCAGAGCCTCGCCGTCACCGCGTTCGGCGCGTTCCTGGTGGCGCAGCAGGCGGCGCGCGGCATGCTGGCGGCCGGGCGCGGCACGATCCTGCTGACCGGCGCGTCGGCCGGGGTGAAAGGCTTCGCGCAGTCCGCGCCGTTCGCCATGGGCAAGTTCGCGCTGCGCGGCCTGGCGCAGAGCATGGCGCGGGAGCTGCATCCCCAGGGCGTGCACGTCGTGCACGTCGTGGTCGATGGCGGCATCCGCGCAGCGGCTCGCGCGTCGGCCCTGGACCGGCCCGACAGCCTGCTGGACCCGGACGCCATAGCGCAGACCATGCTGGACGTGCTGGCGCAGCCGCGTTCGTGCTGGACGGACGAGGTTGCGGTGCGGCCTTGGACGGAGCGGTTTTGACCGAGAGGCTGGCTATAGGCCGGCGGGTGCGCTGGCAATCCGGCTTTGCAGTTCCGCCAATGCATCGGCAACGCTGCGGCCTGCCGTGTCCAACACCAACCGCGGCCTGTCCCACGCCTCATAGTCGCGCCGCTGCACGTCCTCCCAACTTGGGAGTTGCAATCCCAAGACATCGACCTGCCGCGTTTCCACCCGGCGTCGGTGTTCGGCGGAATCGGAGCAAACGATTTCGATCTCGATGCAGGGCGAGGAGGCGTTGGCCGCGGCCTGCCTCCAGGCTTCTCGCGTGACGGCGAGAGGATTGACTGAATCCGCGACGACGTTTTGGCCCAAAATCAAGTTGGTTTCGGCCAATCCGTAGGCCACCAGATAGCCAGACGGCCCTACCTCACCTGCGAGCATTCCAGACGTCCTGATCGCTTGCTCGATAGTGTCGATACGTAGGTAAGTCGCACGCCTTTGCTCCGCAATCAGGCGTGCCAGCGTCGTCTTGCCTGTTCCCGGCAACCCGCCGAACACAATCAGCACGCCAGGCTCCCCGCAAACCATCATTCCGACAAGGTGCTCCCAACCAGCGGCGGCAAAGCCCGCGCATCGCGCCGAGACTGCCTAGCCAGCGTGCGCAGGTCGCCTACCATCGCCCGCGCCATGCCGCGCCACGCCATCTGCGGGTCGTCCGCCCCGGCCGACAACGCCACCTTGCCAGCCAGCAGCCTCGCCAGGCCGCCCGCAAGGCTCGCGGGCGTCGGGTCGCATAGGACTGCCATCGGCTCGCCGCGCAGCTGCTCCTCCAGCCCGCCCACCCGGGTCGCCACCAGCCAGCGGCGCGCGGCCACGGCGGCGGCGGCGACGCCGCTCTGGCTCGCCTCCCGGTGCGACAGCACCAGGCCATCGGCCCAGGCCAGCAGCGCGCCCACCTCGTCCTCCGGCACCCAGCGGTTCTCGACGGACACGCCGGGCATGGCGCGCAGCGTGTCCAGCACCGCGGTCTCCGGGCCGCTGCCGACCACGCGGACCTCGAAATCCGTCCGTCCGCCCAGCAGCGCCAGGCTGCCCGCCAGCAGGTCCAGGCCCTTGTACGGCAGCAGCCGCCCGAAGGAGAGCAGGCGCAGCTTCCCGCCATGCGCGCCCGGCGGCGGCGGGCGCTCCCCGAACGCGAACGGCGGCAGGGATGCCGTCATCAGCAGGCGCCCCGCCGCCGTCCCCTGCTGCCGCAGCCGGTCGGCCACGTGCGTGCTGAGCGCGAACAGCCGGTCCGCCCGCGCCAGCAGCCGGCGCTGCAGCCGCATCTGCAGCGGGAAGGCGTCGCCGGGGTGTAGGTCCGCGTCATGCACCACGACGGCGAACGGCACCCCGGCCTGGCGCAGCGCCATGGCCATCATCAGGTCGAGCGGCGCCGGCATCGCGCACAGCGCCACGTCCACTTGGTTGTCCCGCAGCCAGGCCGCGAGGCGCGGCACCAGCACCGGCGCACGCAAGGCCCGGGCGGCGAAGCCGGCGAGGCCGTCATAGGTCGGGAACGCCAGGTCGCACAACGGCGGCGCGGCCGTGCCCAGGATCTCGGCCCCGGCCGACAGCGACAGCAGCGGCTCGGTCTGCGGCACGCCGGCGAAGTTGCGCAGCAGCTCCGCCGCGAAGCGCGGCCCGGCGCCGCGCCGCCCCCATTGCCAGATCAAGACCCTCATCGGGGCAGGCCGGCCACTGGCAAGCCCAACCCACGGACCGCGGCGCCAAGCGCCCCCGGCCCCAGTCGCGCCCGCGCCGCCGCCTGCCCGGCCCGGCCCAGCGCGCGCCGGGCCACCGCGTCCTCCGCCAGCCGCACGAGGTGCGCCGCCGCCGCGGCCAGGTCCGGCTCCGCCCACATCGCACCCGGCACCCTGTACACGCCGCGCGGATCGTCTGCCGGGACCAGCCGGGCCGGCACGGTGGCGGCGCAGCCGGCGTCCATGAAATCGACGTTGCCGGACCAGTCCGTCGCCACCACCGGCACGCCCAGCAGCATGGCCTCCGCCATGACCAGCCCGAACCCCTCGCTGCGGTGCAAGGACAGCACGATGTCGCAGGCCGCCATCAGGGCAAAGTGATCGGCGGCCGGCCGGGTCAGCGTGTCGATGCGGATGTTGGGAGCAGCGGCGGCGCGCAGCCGGGCGAAGTCGGCGGGGAAGTGATGGGGATCGCCGACGCGCAGCAGCAGCACGCGGTCCGCCCGGTCGCCGAACGCCAGGCGGTGCGCCGCAATGGCGCCGAGCGGGTTCTTGCGCTCGAAGGAGGACGCCAGGCTGAACGCCACCAGTGTGATCACGGCGTCCTCCGGCAGGCCCAGCTCCGCCCGGCCCAGCGCGGAGGGCCGCGGCGGGTGTGCCGCCACCGGGTGCGGCACCACGCGGACCCGGCCGGGCAGCAGCGGCTCCAGCGCCGCCGCGGCGAAGCGCGACGGCGCCCAGGCCTCGTGCACGAATTGGACCCCGGCGCGCCAGCTTTCCGGCGCCACCGGCAGCTCCCACGCCCAGTAGCCCACGACCCGGCGCCCGCGCAGCGCCGCCCGGCCTAGCCGCAGCAGCGCCAGCGGCACCTGCGGCGCGCTCACATGCAGCACCAGCGGCGCGCCCCCCGGCGCTGGCGCCCCCCGGCGCATGGCCCATGCCGGCACGCCCAGCGCCGCCAGCCCGTGCAGCATAAGCCGGGCGCCCTCGCCCAGGCCCGAAGCGCGGTCAAGCTCGCCCGCGACCGCGATGCCGGCGCGGGCGGGCGGCGCGGGCTGGTCGGGATGCGGGGCCAGCCAGGCCGACCCCTGCACCAGCCAGCGGCGGCGTGCCTCGCGCGGCAGGCCGCGCCACAGGCGATGCAGCGGGTGCAGGGACGGGCCTGGTCCTTCGGTCGCGTCCAGCATGGGGCGCCTGCGTCGCCGGCTCAGCGGTCGTTCGGCGCATCGGCGCATCGGCCGGCCGCGCCGCACGGCGGGCGCAAGGCGTCGGCCGGCGCCGCTGCCCGCAGCGACGGCGCAAGACTCGGGGCTGCCAGGACTGCCCTTCTCACCTCAAGACGCATGCACCGGCCTTCACTTGCGGAAGGCCGTTATAGCCAGGCCTTCGGGACGCCGCCAGCATGCGTGCGAACGCGGCGCGGCAGGTTGCCGCCGGCGGCGAGCCGTATAGGATGCGGCATGCCCACGCCGCGCATCCGGACCCGCCCGACCGCCCCGCCTGCCGCCGGCTGGCGGGCGGCCTGAGCGGAACGATGGAGCCGGCCCCCCACGGCATCCCGCATTTCGCGGTGGAGTTGGCGGCGCCCGACATCTCGTGGTGGTTGCCGGGCAACACAGGCGTGCGCGGGTTCACGACCTTCGGCTCCGGCCAGCCCGGCCCGCACATCGCGCTGATCGCCGTGCTGCATGGCAACGAGATCGCCGGCGCCGTCGTGCTCGACCGGCTCATGCGCCGCGGCATCCTTCCGGCGCGGGGCAAGCTGACCCTGGGCTTCGCCAACATCGCCGCCTTTGCCCGCTTCGACCCGGCGCAGCCCACGGCGTCGCGCTTCCTGGACGAGGACCTGAACCGCCTGTGGGACCCGGCCGTGCTGGACGGCCCGCGGCGCAGCGCCGAGCTTGACCGCGCCCGCGAGATGCGCCCGCTGATCGATACGGCGGACGTGCTGCTGGACCTCCATTCCATGCTGTGGCCGTCCGAGCCGCTGATCCTCAGCGGGCCGACCCCGCAGGGACGGCGGCTGGCCACGGCGCTGGGCGTGCCGGAACTGGTCGTGGCCGACAGCGGCCATGCCACGGGTCCGCGGCTGATCGACTACCCGCACTTCACGGCGCCGGGCCAAGCCGCGGCGGCCTGCCTGGTGGAGGCCGGCCAGCATTGGCAGCCCTCGACGGTGGACACCAGCGCCGCCTGCGTCTCGGCCCTGCTGCGCCTTTATGGCTGCGTGGACGGACCTGTCCCAGCGCCCAGCCCGCGCTGCGCCGAGGTCACGATGACCGTCACCGCCGCGACCGCGAGCTTCGCCTTCGTGCAGCCCTACCGCGGCGGCGAGGTGATCGCGCAGCGCAACACGCTGATCGCGATGGACGGCGCCGCCGAGATCCGCACGCCGCACGACGACTGCCTGCTGGTCATGCCGAGCCTGCGCCCCAGCCGCGGCCACACCGCCGTGCGCCTGGCGCGCTTCGTCTAGCGCCCGTGCGCCTGGCGCACTTCGTCTAGCGGTAAGGCCCGCCCGCCCCTATGTTGCGACGCAGCGAATGGAGGGACCGATGCCGCTGACCGAACCCGTGCCGCGCGAGCTGCTGCACCTGCGCGATATCGAGCTGCGCGGCTACCGGCGCGCCGACGGCCTGTTCGACATCGAGGCCAGCCTGCGGGACACCAAGACCTATGCCTTCAGCAACGCCGAGCGCGGCCAGATCGACCCCGGCGTGCCGCTGCACCGCATGCTGGCGCGCATGACGCTCACCGAGGACATGGAGATTACCGCGTTTGAGGCCGTGACCGAGTTCGGCCCCTACGGGATCTGCCCCTCGGCGGCGCCCAACTTCGCGCGGCTCGCCGGGCTGAAGGTCGGTCGCGGCTTCTTGAAGGCGGCCAACGAGCGCATCGGCGGCGTGCATGGCTGCACCCACCTTCGCGAGCTGCTGGGCCAGATGGGCACCGTCGCGTTCCAGACGCTCTACGCCGTGCGCGTCAAGCAGGAGGCGGCGCCGAACGCCGTGGGCACGGCGCAGGAACCGGCGGGCCAACCCGCGAGGAAGCCGATGCTTCTGGGCACCTGCAAGGCGTATGCGCCGGACAGCCCCGTCGTGGCGCGGCAGTGGCCGCAGTTCTACACCGGCGCCGCGATCAGCCCCTGAGCGCAGCCTGCTCGTCCGGCGTGCGCAGCGTGAGCGCCAGCGCATGCAGGCCCTGGGCGAATTCCGACGCCAGCGCCGCGTTCACCAGGCGGTGCCGGGCGACGCGGCCCTGGCCCTGGAACCGGTCGGACACCACGAGGACGCTGTAATGCGTTTCCCCGCCCGGCGCCGCCCCGGCGTGGCCGGCATGCAGGCTGCTGTCGTCGCGCACGTCCAGCAGGACCGGCGCGAGGGCACTGGAAATGGAGGCGCGCATGCGCTCGGCACGGCCGGGCCGGTCGGGGGAGGGAATGGGCATGAACGGAGGCTTAGCCCGGCCGGCGCAGGGAGGGAAGGACTTGCCGCCACCGCGATTGGCAGCACATAAAGCGGGATGACCCGATCCCCGCGACCCCGGGCCTACACGCCCGACCCGGCCGCGCCGGGACGCCCCTGTGACATCCCCGGTTGCCCCGAGGCTGGCGGCTTCCGCGCGCCCAAGTCCCGTACCACGCTGAACCAGTACTGGTGGTTCTGCCTGGAGCATGTGCGCGAGTACAACCTGGCCTGGGACTACTACAAAGGCATGACGCCGGGCGAGATCGAGGCGCAGACCCGCTCCGACACCGGCTGGCAGCGCCCGACCTGGCCGCTGGGCCGCCTGGGCGCCCAGGCCTTCGACGAGGCCATGCTGCGCGACCCGCTGCACGTCCTGTCGGCCGGACGGGTCCGCCGCGGCGCCGCGGCACCCAAGACCGCCGTGCCGCCCGACCTGCGCGATCCCATGCAGGCGCTCGGGCTTGACTGGCCGGTCTCGATGGAGGCGCTGAAGGCCCGTTACAAGGAACTGGCCAAGCGCCACCACCCTGACGCCAACGGCGGCGACCGCGCGTCGGAGGAACGTCTGAAAACTATCAACCTTGCTTATGCCGCGGTGCGGCAACATCTGACTGCCGAGCCCCGGATGGCCGCGACCGGGTAAGCTTTCGCACTGCCCCGAACGGGGCTAGTTTCCGTCGCCCGGCTCGCTGCACCGCGGAGCACTGCACAGGACCCCAAGGCCTATGAACAACATCGCCGCACTCGCCAACGCCCGCTCCACGCCGACCTCCGCCATCAGTGTCCCGGACACGACGGTCAATGCGCGCCAGGCGTTCGGCATCGATGCCGACATGGACGTGCCGGCGTTCTCGGTCGCGACCGAGCACGTTCCCGAGATCGACGAGGCCTACAAGTTCGACCGCGAGACCACGCTTGCGATCCTGGCCGGCTTCGGCGCCAACCGCCGGGTGCTGATCCAGGGCTACCACGGCACCGGCAAGAGCACCCATATCGAGCAGGTGGCGGCGCGGCTGAACTGGCCCTGCATCCGGGTCAACCTCGACAGCCACATCAGCCGCATCGACCTGATCGGCAAGGACGCCATCGTCCTCAAGGACGGCAAGCAGATCACCGAGTTCCGCGAGGGCATCCTGCCCTGGGCGCTGCAGCACGCCTGCGCGCTGGTGTTCGACGAGTACGACGCTGGGCGGCCGGACGTGATGTTCGTGATCCAGCGGGTGCTGGAGGTTGAGGGCCGGCTGACGCTCTTGGATCAGAACCGCGTGATCCGTCCGCACCAGAGCTTCCGGCTGTTCGCGACCGCGAACACGGTGGGCCTCGGCGACACGACCGGGCTGTATCACGGCACCCAGCAGATCAACCAGGGCCAGATGGACCGCTGGAACATCGTCGCCACGC
>CAXSHI010000179.1:0-9785 GCA_964236755.1 uncultured Acetobacteraceae bacterium | reverse complement strand
ACCAGGTGATCGCGATCAAACGGAATCAGTGATCGCCATGCACCGGATTACGCAGGTCACCCCGCCGCGGCTTACACCTGGCACGCCGCATCAGACCGCGTCCTGGCCGTCGTGGACCTGAACCGGGAAGGCTGGCGCTCCGTCTTCAACGACGCCGCAGGTGTCGTGTCCGACCTTGCCGAGCTGCGCCCCGATCTGCTGGCCTGCGTGCCATTGATCGTTTACCGGGACAGCACGGGACAGTGGGACGCCCTCTGCGCAAACCGGAGAGGTGGCTTTGCCAGCTTTATACCAATCGGTGCCACAAGCGAGGCTGAAGTGGTTGCCTGGGTGCTGGTCCGACATGGCTAAGCAGATGCCGGCTGACACCGCTGTTGCCCGCGCGGGCGACCTGGTGGGCTATGCGCGCGTCTCCACCAGCGACCAGACTGTGGCGTTGCAGCTCGACGCCCTGCACGAAGCCGGGTGCGTGCGCGTGTTCGAGGAAACTGCGTCAGGCACCCAGCGCGGCCGGCCGCAGCTCGCGGCAGCCCTGGACTACATGCAGGCTGGCGACACGCTCGTGGTCTAGACGCTGATCACAGCCTCAAGCGGCCTGCAAGGCGCGGCTATGGCTGCGGCTAGACACAAACTGGCCTCCGTTGGTCACGAAGTCCCAGATCTCGGGTTGCTCGATCCTCATGCGGTCCAGCATGCCGGCAAGCTCGCAAAACGCAGGCTGCCGCAGGCCGTGATACTCAACCAAAGGGCCGACAGCCTCGAAGTGGATGCCTGACGACCGCAGCAGCCGCAGCAGCGTCCGCTCCATCACCGCGCACCAGTGCGTGACGCCGGCCTGCTGGCTGAGCTGCACAAGGCCCCGCACGAGCGCAAGCCGGGACAGGCTGGCCGCCGCCGGACTTATGTTGCGGCGCTCCTTCGAGACGGCGAAGCGGGACACCTCGACCGCGCTCCAGAGCGGGACGGCGCCAAGTGCTTCGCCATCGCAGACGGCCTGCATTGGAAAACTGTGAGTAAGCTGGCGCGCCTGGGGCAGGATCATGCGAACGGTTCCGATGACGGTCCCGCAACCACGAAGGCAAAGCACGACATGGCGAGCGTGCCTGTCATACGCGTCGGTCTCAAGGTCGTTCACACTCGGCTCGTAGCCCCGCTCCAGGCAGTAAACCTGGTGACGGAGGCGGTAGGCTTGTTCAACAAGCGCCGGTGTGTCCGCCAAGTGAACGACCAGTTCAGCTCGCGCAGCAGCTATGGCGTCAGTCAGGAGTGGTGAGTTCATGAACTCTGCCTGTCATATGCGGTAACATCACGTGAGAGTGAGTTACCGCACCAGAGCAGGACAGTTCAACCTTGTAATGATTATGACAGGATAGGATTTGTTGCTTTTCCTATCGCAAGTTTATCTGACTTAGAGTACACCTCAGGCCGTTGTCGGAAACGTATGTTCAGTCTGTATTTGCAGCAAAACACGCAATCCTACTGACTTGCAGTGGAGTTCATCATTGGCTGCTCCTCAGGCTGAACGCTCGATGCGCCCGACAGCCTGGGCGCCGCATCAGGACCGGACAAGGCCGCCTCATAGGCGTCCAGCTGCTCATCCGTCATGTCGTCCATCTGCAACAGCTGCCAACGCCGGCCGCCTCCCTGCCGCGTCGCGTGCCGGACGACGCGCACGACGACCTCGCCATGCAAAACCACGCGCCAGATCTCGTCGCGTTCAAGGGGCTGCCAACCTGGAACGGCAGCGATGTTGCGGCTCATGCCATGGCCAGCTGCCATGTCGCCCGCGACAGGCCTTGAGCGCCGGACGCTTTGTGCAAACGAGATGAGGCACACCACTGTCATTTTGACCACCTGGGCATCGAACGCAGTCCGTATCCGGAAAGTTCCGGCAATGGTAAGCGTTATAGTTGCGTTACGTCATTATGCCCCAATGAACAAGCCGTCATCTGAGGGCTGCCGTTGGATTGTGCCGGACGTATGGGCGGACGGACACAACGCTCAGGTCCGCTGTTTCGCGCTGGACTGCATCACATGCGAACAACGGGCTTCTGCAGATCCTGGCCCCATACAGTTGCTGCGCTCACCCACCTTCCGTTCGGGTTAATGAAGCCAAGAACCGGGCAGGGCAGCGTCATGCGCGCGATGCGGCATCCAGTGCTGCAGCGGGAATGCACAGCACGGCCTTCGTGTCCTTCTTCTGTTCCGATCTGCCGGACATGCTGGGCGGGTAGGAATCAGGTGAGCTGACGTGTTAGGCGTCGGCGTTCCGCTGCTCTAACGCCAGCACCCCGGCCGACGCCGTCTCGACATCGGGCATTGTCCACCTGCCGACTGGCGACCGAACCATGATCCCTGCCCCATGGCTGACTGGATACATCATGTAGCGCACTTGGTGGGCATCGCGTCGGAACAGCATGGCCACCTCGGGATAGTGCTGGTGGTCGGCGGCGATCCTGACGCTGAGCCCGAAAGGGCGAGCGGCGCCCCATGCAGACAGGCTGCACGTGGGGCATAGATGCGAGGGAACATAGCTCTGATCGGACAGGGGTGTTACGTTCTGAAACCACCGTTACGAAACGGAACACCGGCCCTGCATGACCCCGCCCACCCCTGTCGTCACCTACCTTCGCGTCTCTACCGACCGGCAGGGGCAAAGCGGCCTCGGCCTCGAAGCGCAGCGTACCGCTGTGGCCTCCTATGTGGCTGGGAGGACGCTTCTGGCTGAGTTCGTGGAGGTGGAGAGCGGCCGGAAGGACGACCGGCTCCAGCTGGCCGCCGCGCTTGCCCTTTGCCGGCAGCACAAGGCTAGGCTGGTCATCGCAAAGCTGGATCGCCTTGCTCGCTCAGTTGCCCTCGTCTCCGGCTTGATGGAAAGCGGCGTGGAGTTCGTGGCAGCCGACATGCCGGAGGCAAACCGCTTCATGCTGCACGTTATGGCAGCAGTTGCCGAGCATGAGCGAGAGATGATCTCGCAACGCACCCGCGTCGCGCTCGCTGCCGCCAAAGCCAGGGGGACCCGCCTCGGCAATCCCCGGCCAGACCTGGCAAAAATGCGGACCATAGTTTCCGACCGGGTCACCAGCTTTCGAGCAAGCGTTGTGCCTCAAATCCAAGAGTTACAGGCAGAAGGCTGCACTCTACGGGAAGTTGCCGCCGCATTGAATGCCATAGGCATCAGCGCCTCCCGTGGCGGCTTCTGGCACCCTGCCTCCGTTCGGGCGGCACTGCGAGCATCTAGCATGGCCAAAACTGCGATAGTGTCATTCGACCCAATTTAGGCTAACCTTACAATGACCGAAGGAATAATCATGACAGATAAGGCTTTCATTTCTTATGCACACGTTGACGAGAGGGCTTTAGACCGCCTGCATAAGCACCTTACCTTACTTCAACGGGAAGGCAAAATCGACACCTGGTCAGATCATAAGATTCTTCCGGGTGACAAGCTAAATGGTAAGATAAATGAAGGCTTGGAGTCTAGCACAATCTTCTTGGCACTTGTAAGTCCAGATTACCTCGCATCGAACTATTGCTATGATAAAGAATTCAAGCATGCTATGAATTTATTTGAGGTTAACAAAATCCGCATAATACCCGTCATTCTTGAACCTTGTGATTGGCTGGCATCTCCACTCAGCCAATTTATGGCCCTTCCAAAGGATGGCAAGCCAATATCAGAATGGACGAATCAGAACAACGCTTTCCTTGATGTGGTGACAGGGTTGAGGCGAATGCTCGAAGGGGCAGATAACAATGTAGCCGGCACCGCGTCCAGCAGAGATCCTTCTAGAGAGGTTATAGGAAAACGGCCTCGGATCAAGCAGGATTTTGATGCTATCCAGAAGAGTGATTTTGCCGACAAGACTTACTTGGTTGTAAGAAAATACTTTGAGTCGTCGTGTAAGGAACTGAATGATGCCGGAGATGGCATTATAAAATCTAAGTTCGAGTCTATGGGACCTGCTGCGTTCACATGCACTGTTGTTAACAGGAGCAGGAGAAGCGGTGGCGAAGCTCACATCACCATCAGAAACTCAAAGCGGCGTGGCCATTTTGGGGACATCAACTATGTCTATCAGGCCCACGCCGAAGACAACACCTCTAACGGATCAATTCGAATTGAGGCTGACGACTACAATCTATATTTAAAAATGGATTATCTTTCTCAATACGGAAGAGATGAACCAAAATACTCCCCTGAACAGGCATCCGAGAAACTTTGGGTTGATTTTGTCAAAAATGCCGGGGTTGATTATGAGTAGGTTTTTATACTGTTAAGCTGCTGGAACAAAGTGACTAGTGGGTCGCCCAGTGTGGCTTCTAGCAAGCTTGTGCGGCCTGTCACGCAGATGGCCTCCGGCCGTGCAAGCCTGCTTAGCTTTTTACCTGTGCGCAAACCTCCAAAGATACGCTTAGATGAGGCGAGAGCCACATTAGGCAGCGATGTTGCTATTATCAGCCTGCTGCCCACGGCAGGCTGACCGTCCGCCAAACTAAGTATATCCACCGCTTCCGCCTCATCTTAAATCTTGCCTTAAACAGCAGCTCGGACAATATCGTTTGATCATGTTATATTTACTTCATCTTCAAGACCTGAAACCACAATAGTCTTTGAAGTCGCCTCCAGTCGCAGGATGGCTCGCCTAATTGACCTATGGTCATCCCTGGGTACATCGATGTACCCTCCGTCCTCGTCCTGATAAAGTCCAAGAGTACGTCGAGCTGTCACCTGTAGGTCTACATAGCATCCATAGTCGATTCTAAACACGTCATAGCGTTGCCAGGCTCGTCGTTTGAGGAGATATTTTTCTTTAAAATATGTAGAAGCCTTGCATCGAACAGTTCTTCTAAAAGTATATTTCTGGTGTTAGCTTTATACAGAAAAGCGCGAGCCCGACGTTTACCTATTACTTCTTCGATAATTCTCAACATAAGATCGTTTAAATCGCTGCGTTCCCGAAGGATTTTGGACTTCTCTCTATTATACCAATCACGAGCCGAGGCACGAACATGTTCTTTCGTAAACCTCTCTCCCCAAGCCTTTGTAAGCAGACTTTCAAAAATGTATATTGCGTCTCTAGGAACACCTTCAGCGGCGAGTACAAAGTCTTCAAATGCTGGATACTGCGTGAAAAGGCTGGATATAAGATCATTGGCGGTACGTATGTAAGTCGGGGCCAGAGGAGACGACTTGAAATGCTTAAACAGTATGTCTTTGAAAAAGCTGATAGATTTTTGAGGATTGCTGTCAAACACTAGAAAATCATCAAGATTAAGCTCGGCAGCAATATCCGCACCCAATTCCAGGCCGATTCTTTCACCACGACCTTTTGTAATGGCCATGTTTGACCTATGTTCTATCGCAGCAATTTTCACTGTAACATGTGTTTGTGGAAGAACGATGCGGCGTAGAAGGTCCGCCAGATAAGGCTGTAGCTCTATAGGAACCTCACTCCACTCGTCCGAAAGTAGCCAAAGATGTGGACGCCCTAAAACTACAATTAGTCCATCTAGACAATCCGAAACTCGCCCAAAATTTAGGTATAGCTCCTCAACTCCTGATCTCTTAAGCTTTTCACCTTTTGTATACTCTCCTCGTGTTTTCTCGGAAGCCGCGGTTTCTATTTGAGGGTTTATTGAATACCGGCCGGATGCACTTAAAGTCTCCTCTCTAGCGTCGACTCGACCAGAAACGACCTCTTTTTCGGCCGATCCTGTGATCCGAACCTCACTTATAGCGCCCATTAGATCGTCCAGCCGAATAGTCACTTGGCGATAGTCTGGAACCTTGTCTAAAAGACTTACAGCCAACGTGTATAGCTCGTCATAAATTGATAGGAGAACATCATGGATGAGTGTACCCGCACGAATAGAAAGGCTACGCGATCCGTCACCATAGATCGAGGAATTTGACCCAACCTTCAGTAGGTCAACATAAATTCCTCGATCACCACTACTCTCGACCTGCTCTTTCAGGAACTTTAGCGCATGGGTTTTGCCTGTTCCTCTACGTCCGTAAATGACCTGATTATTTCTGCGTGATAAGAGCCGAATGAAAGGCTCTGTATCCACGAAAGTCTCCACAAGGGTGGTATCGCTAGATTTTTCAGACCTCGGCACAAGCCCGACTAGAGCTTTATGAATATCTGATATTACGACTGCTTGCGCCAATATTTAGCTCCCCATTCACCTTTCCCGCACTCTGACGTCAACCTATTTTTGAACCGCTTGGAAGAGGTAGCTTTTGGGAGTGCCATCCTACGTGGTTGTGGGCGAGACTTCGCTGTGAGCGCCCCTGGACATTGGCTGTATAGGCGCTCTAGAGATTGGTAGATAGTTATCGCTTAGTAGTATAAGCTGTTCTTGCTTGACTTCTTGAATCTACTTGGAGGTTATCTGTAATTTGTTTCCCCCAATCACCTCCTTCCACCCATTCCTGACGACACCGCCCGCATCGTCCTGTCGCCGGCGGCTGCATTCCGGCGAGAGATGCCGGCGAGCGGCATAATCGTCTCCCCTCATTCAATTGGACCGCAGATGCCCGTCCGTCTTCCTGTCCAACAATCACAGCGTCCGTCTTCCCATCCCTCGCCCAGGGTTGGCGGACACTTCGGGGGTGGCCGCCTGGGGTTCGTTAGACGGACACCACCAGCCCTGGCCGCCGATCAAGATGCTACGGCGTTAGATGACCAATCTGCACAGTGTCGCGGTCACTGAGCCATGTAGTATGCCTCTCTGAGTGGGGGAGGTTGGGATGACAGGTGCGGCTCTGGCCGTTTGCTCGGTTCTCACGATCATCGCAGCCGTCCACCTCTACTGGGCCGCAGGCGGAACTACATGGAAAGCGGGTGCGATCCCTTCCCGGGATGGCGTGCCAGTCCTGTCACCCAGTTCCGCCATTACCGCTCTGGTCAGCGTCGTTCTGCTCGGCATGGCGGCTGTGGTCGGTTCGACGGCTGGTCTGCTCCCGCGTTTTCTGCCTACTGGCCTGCTGCGGGGCGCAAGTGCCGTGTTGGCTCTGGTCTTCGCGGTTCGGGCCGTTGGTGAATTCCGCTATGTCGGTTTCTTCAAAAAAGTCCGGGGGAGCGTCTTCGCCGGACGCGACACCTACCTTTACTCGCCCTTGTGCCTCCTCCTCGCGGTCCTGATCGCGCTTGTCGCTCTTACCTGATCGGAAGCGAATGCCCGCAAGTGAGAATCGCAGAGAATTGGGTATCGTAGCATGACAACAATAAATCGACCCGATCTGAGTGATATTCGTCTCAATGGTTGGGTTGATCGCCATTTACCTTCAGCATGGCGCCCTTATGCAAGGCTCGCGCGACTGGATCGACCTGTGGGGATATGGCTGACGCTTTTCCCGTGCTGGGCCGCGCTTATCCAAGCATCGCATGGGTTCCCAGATTTTCGGCGACTGGCGGTCTTTTCTCTCGGCGCTTTGTTGATGAGAAGCGCCGGTTCCACGGTCAATGACATCGCAGATCGAAAGTTTGACGGCAACGTTGAGCGGACCCGTTTTCGACCTTTGGCAAGCGGCCAGATCGGCCTACAACAAGCTGTTGTCTTCCTGACCCTTGAGCTCGCTCTTGCGGCTTCTCTCCTGTTCTTCCTAACCCCCTACACGCGCCTGATCGCCATTTGCGTTCTGCCGCTCGTGTTCATCTATCCACTCTGTAAGCGCGTCACCCATTGGCCCCAAGCTGTCCTGGGTGCGGCGTTCAACTGGGGGATGCTGATGGCATGGGCCGAGGTCGCAGGATATATTCCGGCAGGAGCCGTGCTGATGTGGGCCGGCACCATCGCGTGGCAGATCGGCTACGACACGGTCTATGCCTACGTTGACGTACAGGACGATACCCGCCTCGGCCTGAAATCGACAGCAATCCTGTTCGGCCATCGCGGCAAAGCCTGGATCGGCGGGTTCTATGCTCTGACAGTCGGGGCTTGGTCGATTGGGGGCTGGCTGTTGGGCATGTCGCTACCTTATGCAATCGGAATGCTGGTGATCGCCGCGCATCTTGCTTGGCAGATTTGGCGGCTGGACCTCAGCCGGCCGGAGTTGAGCTTCCGGTTGTTTCTATCGAACGTTCTAACCGGCGTTCTTCTGGCCTGTGGCGCACTCATCGGAACATGCTGAACAAGGTGGCCGCCTGGGCTTGGTTTGCCGGACGGCAACTCGGATCGCTCCATGTCTAGTTTTAGGACCACAACACTCCCGGAAAGGTGCCCGAGTTGACGCCTGGCCGAACGCACATCATCGCGCAGCACCGCTCCGCCCTGCCCGGCGTCGAAGCCATGACGTTGCTGACCGACCATGCTTTCCCGCGCCACTCGCACGATGGCTTCGGGATCGGTGTTATGGCTGCTGGCGCGCAGCGGTCATGGAGCGGGATCGGCTGGGTGGAGTCCGAAGCCGGCGACGTGATTACGGTGAACCCGGGCGAGATGCACGACGGCGCTCCAATTGGCGGTGCGCGCGGCTGGCGGATGCTCTACCTGAACCCTGCCCTTGTCGCCCGCGAGCTAGCAGAGGAAGGTGAGGACCGACCGGAGATTGCACATCCTACACTGCATGACCCGGTGCTCGCAGGCCTCTTTGCCCGCCTCTTCGCGGGGGCGACCGGCACCGTGTCGGAACCACTCGCCTTGGAGGAGGATTTGCTGCGGACGCTGGCTCACCTCCTGCGGCGGCACGGGACGCGCCCGCGTCCGGTGCCTCGTGCATCCCCTGCGGTGGCGATGGCCCGGCAGCGCCTGGACGAGATGCCAGAGGCGCCGACGACCCTTGCCGAGCTGGCGTCGCTGTCCGGGGTGAGCCGCTTTCAGCTCCTGCGCGGCTTCGCGCGCGAGACGGGCACAACACCGCACGCTTACCTCCTCCAGCGCCGCGTGCGGCTCGCCCGGCAGTTCCTCGTTGCGGGCCGCGCTCTGGCCGATGCGGCGTTTGCAGCGGGCTTCGCGGACCAGAGCCATATGACCCGCGCCTTCCGCCGCCAGTTCGGCGTCACTCCCGCCCGCTACCGGGCCGCCCTCGCCTGATGGTGGGGCTGCAATCCTGTTCAAGACACCCGCGTCCACCCTTGGCAGGAACGGCCTGGACCAAGAAGGGACAGGCGCATGGGTGGCTACGTTCACGGCTACGATGGGCGGGAAGCGGAGCGGTTAGAAGACCAAGCGCGCACCTTGGAAGAGCTGCTGCACGCGGACACGGGCTTCCCGGACGGCAGCGCGGTGCTGGAAGCGGGCTGCGGCACGGGCGCGCAGACGGTGGCAATCGCGCAGCGTAGCCTAGGCGCGCGCATCACCGCCGTGGACGTTTCGACGGCCTCCCTGGCGGAGGCGCGGGCACGGGTTTCGGCAGCCGGCTTCGGCAACGTCGAGTTCCGGCAGGCGGACCTTCTTGCCCTTCCATTTGCACCAGCCTCCTTCGACCACGTATTCCTGTGCTTCGTACTGGAACATCTGCCCGACCCTGCTGCAACGCTTGCGGGCTTACGTCCCCTTCTCCGACCAAATGGCACAATCACTGCGATTGAGGGCGACCACGGTTCAACCTACTTCCACCCCGAAAGCGGGGCCGCGCACGCTGCCATTTCGTGCCAGGTGGAGTTGCAGCGCCGGGCAGGCGGCGATGCGATGATCGGGCGCCGGCTTTACCCACTGCTGGCTGGGGCCGGGTTCGAGGCGGTGCGGGTTTCGCCGCGCATGGTCTACGTGGACGCGAGCAAGCCTGAACTGGTGGACGGCTTCATCCGGCGCACCTTCACCGCGATGATCGAGGG
>CAXSHI010000178.1:0-9824 GCA_964236755.1 uncultured Acetobacteraceae bacterium | reverse complement strand
GCGGGCGGGCGCCGCCGCCGCGGCGGGCGCGGGCGAGGAAGCGGCCAGGGCGGCGCCCTCGGGGCGCCGGTCGGCGGCCAGCACCGACAGCGACAGCTTGCCGAGCCGTCCCGCCACCAGCACGCGCTCCGCCTGCGGCGCGGTGACTTCCAGCGTCGCGGTGCGGTCGGTGCGGCTGGCGGGGGCGGCGCCGTCCGGCGACTGTCCCTGGACGATCTGCTGGTCCACGGCGATCACCCGCGCATCGCCCAGCACGGTCTCCGCCGCCACCCGGTGCCCGGCCGCGAGGGTCGGGTCGTCCATGGACTGGGTCAGGATCAGGTCCACGCGGTCGCCGGGCCAGATCAGCCCGGCGGTGCCGCTCACGGCGTCCACCGCCACGGTGACGGCGCGCATGTTCGGCCCCAGCACGGCGGCGAGGAAGCCGTGGTCGCCGGGGTGAACCACGTCGGCGGGCAGGATCGGCTGGCCCTCGCCCAGGCTGCGGCGGACCATGGCGCCGGTCAGGCCGCCGCGGCTTTGCGGGGTGTCCAGGCTGGCGCCGGGCGGGATGTCGGCGCGGAGCGTCTCCAGCGCCGCGAAGTCCTCGGGCTTGATGAGCGACCCGGCGCGCAGCGAGTGGGCGGCGACGAGCATGGCGCCCTTGGCCGGCGGCCGGGGCGCGTCGGCGGCGACGACCGGGGCCGCCGCCGGCGTGAGCAGCGTCCATGCGACCACGCCGCCGCCGACGACCCCGAAGGCCAGCATTGCAAGCAGGGCGATACGGAGCAGCATGGGCATCCTATCCTTTATAGAGAACCAGCAGCGCGCCGACGGCGATGGCGGAGGCGTATGGCATGGGGCTTTGGGTGTGGATGCGGTGGCGCTCCGCCCAGAGGACGCGCCGCAGCCGCCCGGGCGGGCAGGCGGACGCCGGCGCCGCCAGCACCCGGCCCAGTGCCAGGTACAGCAGCGCCAGCACCCCGCCGGCGAGCGCCACATCCAGCAGCATCACCCCCGAAAGGCCCGGCGGCGCCAGCACCCCGCAGGCCGCCAGCAGCTTGACGTCGCCGCCGCCCAACCAGCCGCGCCGCCAGCAGAACCCGGCGCCGAGCAGGATCAGGACGCAGGCTAGCAGGCCCGGCGCCAGCCCGCCGTCGAGCGTCCTGATGCCGATGCCGAGTGCCAGGAGCGTCGCTGGCATCCAGTTAGGGACCGTGCGGAATGCCACGTCGTTCAGCACGGCGCCTAGCAGGATGGCGGCGCTCAGGCCCGCCAGAACTGGATGCACAAGCACGAGGAATTTGTTCCAGGGCTGGTGGGAAACATGCGCTGAGCGGCTAGTTACTGGCCGGCGGTTCGATTCCCACTTATAGCACCACCGCCACCGAAGCGGCCGGCGATGTTGGTGAACGTTGTGCTGAGATTGTTGCCGAGCTGGGTGACTGCCGTGATGATCACCACGGCGATCAGCGCGGCGATCAGGCCATACTCAAGCGCGGTCACGCCCTTTTCGTCACGCTTCAGCTCCATCAGCGTCTTCAGGTAATGCAGCATGTATTTCCAGCCTCCTGCTCGAAAGTTCCTTCGCATAAAGTAACAAGTTTCGCCGAAATGCCAGAGAGCTTTTGTTATTATTATGTAAAGAAACGTTACGGCGAGCGCGAGCTTCAGCACGAGGCGGCGTGAACCACCGCCACATCGTCTGCATAGAGCCGGCACCAATGCGGCAAGGCGTCCAGCAACCCAATTGTGGGACTACCCGTTGCGAGAATGGTCCAGCGTATTCCATAATCGCGAAACGCGGTCTCCAACGCCGATTTTTCGGGCAGGGTGGCCGACAAGTAGCCGTGCAGGAACGTGTCGCCGTACATGTCCGCCCGGCCATCAATAAATGGTCGAACGTGGGCGAAGATCAGGTAGCCGCCAAAGTTGTAGTCGTTGAACACCGGCTGCGCCGCGAGCGCCGGGGGTACGTGGGCGAGCGCCGTGATGGGTGCCGAAGGACCGTCCACCCGCACAATCGGCAGCAGCAGCCGCAGCGCGACTAGCCCGGCCATGGCGGCCAGCCCACCCGCCCGCCAACGGCCGCTGCCGCACGCAGGCGGCTCCGGTCCGAAAGCAGTCTCCAGCGACTCGGCGATCAGCAGAGGCACGATCACGCCAACCAGCATTTGGTGGCGCGCGTGGTGCAGCGACATATGCAGCAGGCCCTGCAAAATCAGCAGACGCGCCGGCGGCAGACGCACGCCGCGCGTGAGCGTCACATAGAAGCCCGCGACCAGCACCAGCTCCAACGGCTGGACCTTGCCGAAATTTGGCGGTTGCCAATCAATCATCCTGGAAAGCTCAACCATCCCCATAAGCTGGAAGGGGAACAGCAGCCCAGCCCGGCCGTGGGGCGTCAGCAGGGCGGCGCCCGTCGCAGTCATCAGGAACCCGCCCCAGCGCGCCAGCACCCTGCGCCACGCCGCCGGCTCCGCCAGCACTGCCTCCAGCGCCAGCGGCAGCACCAGCAGCAGCCCGAGAATGAAGCTCCCATGCAGGTTGGCCCACAGGCACATCACCGGCAACAGAAGCCAGGACGGCGCGCGCCCCATGCTCCGGGCGATGAACAGCCCGGCAATCCAAGCCTCCAAAACCGGCAAAGCCAGGATGTGCGGCCGCGCGAGCAGGTTGGACGTGATGCAGGACGCTCCGAGCAGCAGCAGCAGCAAGCTTGGACCCGCCGGCAGCCAGCGCCCGAGGTGGCGGGCAAGCTGGAAGAAGGTGAGCGCCGCCGCCAGCGCGGTCAGCACGACCAGGCCGCTCCAACCCGCCGCCCAGAACGCCGCCGCCATCAGGACCTCCGCCAGCCACTCGTGCGCCACCCAAGGCGCGCCGGCGAAGCTGTAGGAGAAGGGGTCGGCATGCGGGACCGCCCGGTGCGCAATGATCCAGTCGCCTGCGGTCAGGTGCCAGAAGCTGTCACCGTCGTTGAGCACCCCCGGGGCAAACAGGGTCAGCGCAAGCATGGCGGTGGCCGCGATCCATGGGGTGGCAGCCGTCGGCACGCGCCACACGCTTGAACCGGCAGCGGCTGAGACCGTCCCGCCGCTGAGAAGCGCCCGACAGGCGTTCGAGACGCTCATCCGGGCAAGGCGGGCAGGCAAACCGCTCAAAACGCTGCATTCATGAGGTTGATATCAACTTGAAGTTGTGATGGCGAAGGCCGCCCGATAGCACAAAGGCGCCGCCATGCGTGTGTTTTGTTTTGATAACAAAACGTGCTGATCGATCCCAGTCCGTGGCCCGGTTTGCGCCGCGCCGCGCCCAAGGCCGCCGGCACGCCGCCCGTCGTTGCCGCATCGAGCCGCTGGCAGGCGACGCGGCGCGGGGTCGCCCTGGCCGGGACCGGCGCCCTCGCCGCATGGCTCGCGGGCGGGCGACGGCCGGCGCAGGCGCTTTCGACCACCCGCGACATCGCCGACATGACCTGGATGGAGGTGCGCGACGCCGTGAAGGCCGGGTTCGGCACCGTCATCGTGCCCAGCGGCGGGCTGGAGCAGAACGGGCCGCACATGGTCATCGGCAAGCATGACTACATCGTCGCCTGGGCGGCGCGCCGCATCGCCGCCGAGCTGGGCGATGCCCTCGTCGCCCCCGTCCTCTCCTACGTGCCCCAGGGCGGCTACGACCCGCCGACCGGCAACATGGGCTTTCCCGGCACGGTGGGCGTGCCGCCTCCCGTGTTCGCCGCCATGCTGGAGGGCATCGCCCGCAGCCTCAGGGCGGCCGGCTTCGGGACCATCTGCCTCATCGCCGACCATGGCCTGTCCATCGCGCCGCAGGCCGAGGTCGCCGCGAGGCTCACCGCCGAGTGGGCCGGCCGCCCGAATGTCCTGGCCGTCGAGTCGTACTACGCCGACGCCGCGGAGACGGCCTACCTGCGCGGCCAGGGCGAGTCCGACGCCGCCATCGGCCAGCACGCCACCATCTCCGACACGTCGGAGCTGATGGCCGTCCACCCCGGCGGGGTCGATCTGTCGCGCCTCCCCTCAAGCCTTTCGGCGCTGGCCAGCCTGGGCGTCGTCGGCGATCCGCGCCGCTCCACGGTCGCGAGGGGCGATGCGATGATGGCGCTGAAGGTCGGCGCGGCCGTCGCGCAGATCCGCGCCGCGACCGGCCGCGTGGCCGGCTAGGCACGTCGGGCCATGGCTATCATGCAGATGGTCGTCCTGCAGCTGGCTGCCGCCACCTTGCAGGCCCTGCGCAACCTGGCCGTGCTGGCGCCGGTGTTCACGCTGCTCGCGATGTTCATCTCCGCCTGCAACCAGATGCCGCCCTGGTGGCGCAAGCCAGATCTCTCGACCGACCTGTGCTGGGCCATCGTGCCGCAACTGCTCTACCGGTTCGCCCAGACCGCGTTGCTGATCATCGGCCTGGCCGCGTTCTACGGCATCTCCGACGCTGCGGAGATCGGGCGTTTCCTCACCGAGGGGTATGGCCCGCTCGCGCATCTGGGCTTCTGGCCGCAGGTCGCGTTGTATCTGCTGGGCAACGACCTCGTGATGTACGCCACGCACCGCCTGTTCCACGGCGCGCGCCTGTGGCGCTACCACGCGGTGCACCACTCCTCCAAGCATCTGGAGTGGACTTCGGCGGCGCGGTTCCACCCGGTCGATCAGATCCTGCATGGCGTCCTGGCCGACGTGGTGATGCTGCTGCTCGGCATACCGCCCGAGGTGCTCGCGTGGCTGATGCCGTTCAACGTCGGCACGTCCGCGCTCGTGCACGCCAACCTGGACTGGGACTTCGGGCCGTTCCGCTACGTCCTTGTCAGCCCGGTGTACCACCATTGGCACCACACCAGCGCGGAGCGCGGCGGCAGCAGCAACTTCGCCGGCACGTTCCCGCTGTTCGACCTGATCTTCGGCACGTTCCACATGCCCAGGGATCAGCGGCCGAGCGCCTATGGCTTGAACGACCCTGACTTCCCCACCGGCTTCTTCGGGCAGCTCCGGCATCCGTTCACGCAGGCGCGGAAACCAAGGCCGCCGGGCGTTCGGCGCTGAACGAGGGCGCGCCCGCGCCGCATCCCGCTTGACGCGGCACGGCGCGGGGCCGCTGTATGGGCGCCCCGGGCGCGATGCGCCCCCTGCCAGGAGACGCCCGATGGAGCTACGCGAGATCGCCGCCGGGCTGCGCTTCCCCGAGGGGCCGGTCGCCATGGCGGACGGCTCGGTGCTCCTGGTCGAGATCGAGCGCGGCTGCCTCACCCGGGTGCGGGCGGACGGCACGACAGAGGTGGCGGCGCAGCTGGGCGGCGGGCCGAACGGGGTCGCCATCGGACCGGACGGCCGGGCCTACGTCTGCAACAACGGCGGCTTCAAGTGGGTGGACGACGAGACCGGGCTGCGCCCGATCCTGCAGGCCGACGACTACAGCGGCGGGCGGATCGAGCGGGTGGACCTCCGCACCGGGGCGTTCGAGACGCTGTATGCCGCGAGCGACCGAGCGCCGCTGCGCGGACCCAATGACCTGGTGTTCGACCGGCACGGCGGGTTCTACTTCACCGACCTCGGCAAGGGCCGCGCGCGGGAGCTGGACCGCGGCGCCGTCTGCTACGCCCGCGCCGACGGCAGCCTGATCCGCGAGGTGGCGTTCCCCATGCTCACGCCCAATGGCGTCGGCCTGTCGCCGGACGGCGGCACGCTGTACGTGGCGGAGACCGAGCCGGCCCGGCTCTGGGCGTTCGACCTCGCCGGCCCCGGCGACATCCGGCGGCAGCCCTGGCCCTCCCCGCACGGCGGCCGGCTGGTCACGGGCAGCGCCAACTTTCAGCGTTTCGACAGCCTGGCGGTGGACCGCGCAGGCAACGTCTGCGTCGCCACCCTGGTGCATGGCGGGATCTCGATCATCTCGCCCGATGGCGCCTCGGTCCGGCACGTGCCGATGCCGGAGCGGTGGGTGACGAACATTTGCTTCGGCGGCGCGGACCTGCGCACCGCATACATCACGCTGTCCTCCACCGGTCGGCTGGTCGCGTGCCGGTGGGAGGAGGCCGGCACGCCCTTGGCGTACTTGAACGCCTGACTGCCCCGTCCGAACATTTCATGGCGCCGTCGGCGCCGTGAAGGCCTGGCTCGCCCTGCGACGGTTCGATATCGCAGCAAAGACGCGCCAATAAGGCTTACCGGCACCAAAACGACGCGGAAAGTCAAGCATGATGATGTTGCACATCCATACGTTGCAGTCTCATGAATAAGACTCGGCTGCCAGTTTATTTACCTTGCAGACATGCAATTCATACTAATGTCCCGGTGAATGTTCCCACAATTGAGGGATGCAATGCGCAACGCAGTATTACGCAACGACCTGAGGGGCAGCAACTTGGCATGGCTTCCAAGCTTGGAGCGCCTACTTGCCCGCCGTTAATGCAGGCAATCTAGTGTCGGACAGCTATGACGGCCAGCCCAACCACTTCCGCGTGCTGGCCGAACACTTCTCCGCGTTCGCCAGCTTGACGGCTGTGGAGATGAAGCTGTTGGGTGACCTTGCCGAGGCCGCGCGCTACCACCCGCCCTACCGGGACCTCTACGTGGCCGGCGCGTCGCCCCCGCCGCCGCGCATGATCGTCGCGGGATGGGCATGCCAGTACCGCCTGCTGCCTGACGGGCATCGGCAGATCGTCAGCCTCAAGCTGCCGGGCGACCTGGTATGGCCGTTGCTGCCAATCCGGCTGCCGTCGTCCTGCGCCGTCGCAGCGCTGACCGAGCTGGAAACCGTCAGCGCCCTGCCGCTCGTGGAGGCGGCCGTCGCTGCCGACCCAGCGCATCCGGGCCTCGCGCACGCCATCCGCGTCATGGCGCACCTGCACGACATGCTGCTCTACGACCAGATCGTGCGCCTGGGCCGGCAAACCGCATGCGGACGGTTCGCCCACCTGATGCTGGAGCTGCGCGAGCGCCTGGACCGCGTGGGCCTGGCGGACGGCGACAGCTTCGCCATGCCGCTGACCCAGGACGTGCTCGCCGACGTGCTCGGCTTCAGCGTCGTCCATGTCAACCGCACCGTGCAGCAACTGCGGCGGGAGGGACTGCTGGAGATACGCAACGGCACGGTCACGCTGTCGCAGCCCACGGCCCTGCAGGAGTTGGCGGGATGGGCGCCGTTGCTGGGCGCGCCTATGGGGCCGAAGCCGCCGAAGCGGCCGGGCCGCCGGGCCTAGGCGGCTACTTGTCGCGGCTCGGCATCTCCCCGGCGGCGATCAAGGCCCGGGTGATCGCCACCATGCGGCGGCCCTGGTGCCGGACCGCGTTGAGGTCTTCCTCCCGGGGCGGGCGGTGCTCGGAGCCGCAGATCGCCGAGGCGCCGTAGGGCGACCCGGCCTCCAGCATCGCCTCGTCCGTGTAGCCGGTGGGCAGGATCACCATGCCGAGATGCGCCATGGGCGCGTAAAGCGACAGCGTGACCACCTCCGTCCCGCCGTGCGGCCAGGACGCGGCGGCGAACGCCCCGCCGACCTTGCCGGCCAGCGCGCCGCGCTTCCATTGCGGGCCAAGCTGATCAAGGAAGTTCTTCAGCTCGGTCGCCATGGCGCCGAAGTAGCATGGGGTGCCGAACAGGATGGCGTCGGCCCATTCGGCGTCGTCCTTGGTGGGCGCCTCGTAGAGCGCGTTCTGCCGCCGGGCGCTGTCCAGCCATCCCTTGACCTGGCCCATAGCGTCCTCCCCGGCCACCTCGCGTGCCCGGCACACGCGCACCTCGGCGCCCGCCTGCCGGGCCGCGCCGGCCGCGGCGGCAGCCAGCGCCTCGACCGTGCCGTTGCGGGAATAGAAGACGACGAGCATGCGGACGGGACTGGGCAAGCATGGCTCCATGGTTCGGCCGTTTGCTGCAACGGACGATGCATAGATGCTGCCGCGCCCTGCTTTGTAACCCTCCCCACCCTCGCCGCTGAGCCGGCAAAGCGGCCATGCCAAGCGCGCACCGCGGCTGCGGGGTCTCGGCGCAGTGAGGGCGGCGCTAGCTCCTCCCCAGGCCCCTCCTCGGCGCGGGCAGCTGGCCTTGCAGCGCGCGCAGCTTCTCCAGGTTCTCCTGTACCAGGCTCGTGCCCTGGCGCATGAGCGTCGCAAACTCCGGGCTGACCGTGCCCCCAGACGCGCCGCCCTGCATTTGGAGCAACTCCTCGTGGCTCGCGATCTGGTCGGCGACGTAGGTGCGGTCGAAGTCCTGTCCCTGCTGGAGCCGCATGTGCCCGAGGCGCACGCGCAGGTCATTGCGGAGGATGGATGGCGGCGTGATGGACGCCGCCGCCGCGGTCGGCGCCAGGCGCGACGCGAACTCGTTGGCCTGGTTGGTGAGCTGGTCCGAGATCGCCTTTACGGCGGGCGTTTTCGCCTGCGTTTTGGCCAGCGCGCCCTCTTGCCGGTCGAACTCGATGATCTGGTAAGCATCGGTGGTGAACTGCACCTCCGCCGGGTTGACGTTGCTGGCGGTGGGCTTGGCATTTTGGTTTTGGCAGGCGGCGAGCAGCAGCAGCGCCGCGGTGGCCAATGGGCGTGACATCGTGCTCATGGTGCGCATAAACTCCGTTCCCTGCGGCGGGCGCGCAGCCCGCCTGCCTGCCTCAAGCGCGATCAGAATACGTAGACGATCCGAAGCGTCGTCCCGAAATCCTGCTTGAACCCGCCCACGGCTTTGACGTCATGGTTGAGCTCGATCATCGTCTGCAGCCGCGGCGTGAGGAACAGCGCGGCGTTGGCGCGGATACGCTGCTCCTCCGTCTTGCCTCCATCAAAGAAGCCGTTCACCTGCTGCGAGCCGCCGAAAAAGCCCTCATAGCCGATCGAGGTTGTGAAGGCCGGGCTCCAGCGCCAGTTGGCCCAGAGCTGCGCGCGGTAGGTCGGGTCCTGGCTGAGCCGCCGGTTGCCGGGGATGTAGTCGTTGTTGTCGCCATAGAATTGGACGTCGAACGAGGCGTCGAAGGCGAGGCTGTCGGTGATGCCCTGGGTGAGGCCGACCTGCACGTCGCCGCGCCAGCGGTTGTCGCCGACGTTGATGGGCGACCGCTTGTCGTAGGTGCCGGTTGGCGGGTAGATGAAGCCCGTCAGGTTGACGTTGGTCTTGGTCGCCGTGTTGACGTAGGGCCAGATGAACGCCGAAAGCTGGATGTTCTGTGCACCGAACGCGCTTCCGAGCCTTTGGCCGTCAACGTGGGCGGCCGACAGCGAGCCGAAGGGCTGGATGATCTGAAAGCCGGCTGGATACCCCTTAATGTCGACGAAATGGACGTAGCGGGCGACGCCGATATTGATCTCAACGCCGGAGCCTTTGATCGTCGGTCCCCGGGCGATGTTGTAGTCAGTGTTATGGCCGTAGATGTAGTAGCCAATGGCCAGGTTGGTGCCGGCAGGCAGCGGCGTGAACTCGTACGGCTCGATCTCCTGTGCTTTCGCTCTTGTCGTAACCCCCATCACCAGCAACAGGCAAACCAGACCGCCCAACCCAAGCTGCAGAAGCGACTGAGCCAAGGCAAACCCTCTAATGCGCACTTATCCTACTCCTCCCTTCGATTATGCTGAGCCCGATCAAGACAGATGTTCATCAGCAGTTCGACGTTTTGAATTTTTCAGCACTCCGGATCGCATCCGGTAATTGTATAACCCTTTCGCAACGGTTGCCAAAGGGAGTTTGAACGCAAATACCACTGCTGCAAATGCCAGAATGGGCGGTGATCACTTCACTTGCTGAGTGATGCGGTATGGCCACGGCTTGTGGCTGGCCGTTCCTGGGCAACCCCAACGAGGATGCTGGTGTCGAAGTCAGTGGCCGATCGAGCCGCGATTTGAAGCGCGGCGAAG
>CAXSHI010000177.1:0-10003 GCA_964236755.1 uncultured Acetobacteraceae bacterium | reverse complement strand
GGAAGCGGCTGTCGAGGTCGCGGTCCACCATGCGGCGGATGATGTGGTCCTCCTCGATGGGCGCCGTGCGGCAGTCCACCGTCTCGACGGTGCGCCCGTCGCGCAGCACCGTGACCCGGTCGGCGATCTTCGTGACCTCGTTCAGCTTGTGGGAGATCAGGATAGAGGAGATGCCCTGGTCGCGGAACTCCACCAGCAGGCCCAGCAGCGCGGCGCTGTCCCGCTCGTTGAGGCTCGCGGTCGGTTCGTCGAGGATCAAGAGGCGGACCTCTTTCGACAGCGCCTTGGCGATCTCCACCAGCTGCTGCTTGCCGACGCCGATGTCGGTGATCAGCGCGTCGGGCGGCTCGTGCAGGCCGACCTTGGCCAGCAGCGCCTGCGTGCGCGTGTGCACCGCGCCGCGGTCGATCACCCCGAAGCGCGACGGCGGGTTGGACAGGAAGATGTTCTCGGCGATGGACAGCAGCGGGATCAGCGCGAGTTCCTGGTGGATGATGATGATCCCCAGCGCCTCGGTGTCGTTGATGCCGCGGAAATGCCGCTCCTCCCCGTCATAGACGATGCTGCCCTCGTAGCTGCCGGTGGGATAGACGCCGCTCAGCACCTTCATCAGCGTGCTCTTGCCCGCCCCGTTCTCGCCGACGAGCGCGTGGATCTCGCCCGCGCGGACGGTGAGGTTCACGTCGCGCAGCGCGGTCACGGGACCGAACCGCTTGGTGATGCCGCGCATTTCCAGGATGTCGGCCATTTTGCTCCCTAAAACTGGGGCGCGGGGCCGCGGCCCCGCGCCCGCTGCGTCGGCCGCTACTGGATCTGCTGCTTCGTGTAGTAGCCGCTGTCGATCAGCAGCGCCTGCCAGTTGGACTTATCGACGATCACCGGCTTCAGCAGGTAGGCCGGCACCACCTTGACGCCGTTGTTGTAGCTCTTGGTGTCGTTCACCTGCACCGTCTGGTTGCTGAGCAGCGCGTCCACCATGTCGACCGTCACGCGCGCCAGCTCGCGGGTGTCCTTGAAGATGCTGGCATACTGCTCGCCGGCCAGGATCGACTTGACCGAGGAAATCTCGCAGTCCTGCCCGCTGATGATCGGCATGGGCTGGTCGCCGCTGCCGTAGCCGACGCCCTTGAGCGACGAGATGATGCCGATGGACAGCCCGTCGTACGGCGACAGCACGGCATCGACCCGCTTGTTCGAGTAGTAGGCGCTGAGCAGGTTATCCATGCGCGCCTGTGCGGTGGCGCCGTCCCAGCGCAGGGTGGACACCTTGTCCATGCCGAGCTGGCGGCTCGCGACCACCAGCTTGCCACGGTCGATGTAGGGCTGCAGCACCGACATGGCGCCGTCGTAGAAGAAGTAGGCGTTGTTGTCGTCGGGCGAGCCGCCGAACAGCTCGATGTTGAACGGCCCCTTGCCCTCCTTCAGCCCCAGGCCCGTCTCCAGCGACGTCGCCTGCAGCACGCCGACCTGGAAGTTGTCGAAGGTCGCGTAGTAATCGACGTTGGGCGTGCTGCGGATCAGCCGGTCGTAGGCGATGACCTTGATGCCGCCCCGCGCCGCTTGGCCGAGCACGTCGGACAGCGTGGTGCCGTCGATGGCGGCGACCACCAGGACCTTGGCGCCCTTGGTGATCATGTTCTCGATCTGCGAGAGCTGGTTGGGCACGTCGTCCTCGGCGTACTGCAGGTCGGTCGCGTAGCCGCGCGACTTCAGCACCTTCACGATGTTGTCGCCGTCGGCGATCCAGCGCGCGGAGGACTTGGTGGGCATGGCGACGCCGACCAGGCCCTTGCCCTGGGCGAGGGCGGCGGGCGCGAACGCCCTGGGTGCCGCGGCCTGGGCGGCAAGCGCCGCCGCGCCGAGTGCTGCGGCCTTGATAAGGGTACGTCTGTGCTGCATGCGTCCTCTCCGTTCAAATCGTTGCCATGTTGCCCATGGTTCCCGGTATGCGCACGGCCGGCGGCCTGCGTCCGTCGTCTTGCGGCCCCTGCCCTGCCGGGCGGCGTGGGAGCCATGTGGCGGTGATCAAGCTAAAAATCCTATAGCCGGGATCATGGCATATTCAAACTCGGATAGGTGAATACGATTGCATGGCTTCATGCCATATTTCGGACCGGGCCGCGCTGGATCGGCGGCGATCCGTGCCCATTCTCATCGGCACGCGGCCCAAGGCCGCCGCCGGAGGCGCGCGTGGCGGCTGCGGCGCGCGCCGGGCGGTCAAGCTCCGCTCTCCCGCCGCGAGCAGCCACGCTGCGCCGCCTGACGCTCAGCGGCCCCCGCGGCGCCGCGCCGCGCCGACGGCCATCGCGCCGAGCAGCGTGGCGCCCCAGATGAAATCGACGAGGAAGTTGCTGAACCGCATAAGCTGAAAGCCGCTCGACAGCAGCATGAGCGTGCAGAGCGCCAGCAGCACGGCGGGCACCGAGCCGCGCCCGCCCGCCGGGTTGGTGCCGGCCAGCACCGCGACCAGGATGGCCTGCAGCAGGTAGCTGGTGCCGTAGTCGCTTTTGGCCGCGTTGGTGCGTGCCGACAGCAGCACCCCGGCCGCCGCGGCCAGCACCCCCGTCAGCACGTAGGACAGCGTCACCGCCCGCACCGTCCGCAGGCCCGCGAACTCCGCCGCCCGCGCGCCCGAGCCGATCAGGGTCAGCGTGCGCCCCCATACCGTGCGCGACAGCAGCACGCCCACGCACGACGCGCAGGCGAGCAGCACCCAAAGCGGCCCGGCGACGCCCCCCAGCGTGCCGCCGCCCAGCGCCTGCCACCCCGATGGGAACCCGACGATGGCCGGCCCGCCGGTCAGCACCAAGGCCAGCCCAGTGAACGCCTGCCCGGTGCCGATGGTGGCAAGGATCGGCGTCAGCCGCAGCCGGGCGATCAGCAGCCCGTTCAGCAGCCCGGCCAGCGCGCCGACCAGCAGCGCGCAGCCCACCCCGGCGGCAACCCAGGGCAGCGCCAGCCCCGCCAGCTCCGGCCCGCGCGACACGCCGGCCGCCCAGTGGAACAGCAGCCCGGCGAGGATGCCGGCCAGGTTGGCGACGCCGATCAGCGACAGGTCGATGCCGCCGGTCAGCATCGCGGCCATCGTGGCGACCGCCAGCAGGCCGAGTTCGGGCGCGACAAAGGACAGCCCCTCGAAGTTCGCCGGCCGCAGGAAGCGCCCGGCCGGCACCCACCAGCTCATCGCCGCGAACACCAGCACGAGCAGGGCCGCGAGCGTCAGCAGGTTGCCTTGGCCGTGCAGAACCCGCATCGCCGCACGGTGCCGGATGACTGGGGCCGGGGCGTCCATCGCTCAGGCCCCGGCCGTGATGGATGGGGCCGTGATGGACGCGGCCGGACGCCGCCCGCGCTCGCGCAGCGCAGTGGCGGCGGCGGCGCCGACCAGGATGGTCCCGACCACGACTCGCTGCCACGTCGTCGGCACGCCAAGCAGAATGAGGCTGTTGTTGACCAGCACCAGCAGCAGCACGCCCAGGATTGTGCCCGGCACGCTGCCGCGCCCGCCGAAGATGCTGGCGCCGCCCAGCACCACCGCCGCCAGCACGTCCAGCTCCAGCCCGATGAACTCCCGCGGGCTGGCCTGCCAGGCGAGGCAGGCGTGCAGCAGCCCCGCGACGCCCGCCAGCGCGCCGGCGAGGCCGTAGGCGAGGACCGTCAGCCCGCGCACGTCGAAGCCGACCCGCTTCGCCGCCTCCGCGTCGCCGCCCAGCGCATACAGCCCGCGGCCCGGCACCGTGAAGCGCAGCAGCAGGTGCACCCCCAGCGCCGCAACGGCCCAGACCAGCACGGCGACCGAGAGCTGCACCCGGCCCTCCCCCGTGTCCCAGCCGACCAGCGACAGGCGCCCGAACGCCACCGCGTCCGGCGGCATGCGCCCGACGTTCACGACGCTGGTACCGACGACGCCCAGCAGGAAGCCGCGCACCACGGCCCCGGTGCCGAGCGTCACGATCAGCGGCACCAGCCGCACGACGTGGACGAACAGCGCGTTGACAGCGCCGAGCAGCAGGCCGATGCCGGCGGCCAGCAGGACCATGAAGCCGATGCTGCCGGGCCAGCCCCAATCCGCGACCGCCCGCACCGAAAGGTACATCGCCGCCGCGGCAAAGGCCGAGAACGACACGTCGATGCCGCCGGCGATCAGCACCACGAGCACGCCCAGCGCCATGATCCCGGACACCGACGCGCTGCGCAGCAGCCCGAACAGGTTGCCCCAGCCCCAGAACGCCGGGTTGGCCGTGCCGATGGCGAGGGCTGCCATGACCAGCACCGCCGCCACCGCGGCCTCCGGCGAGCGCAGCCAGCGCCGGCTCATGCCAAGGCCCGGAGGCGGTCGGTGATGCCGGCGTCGGTCAAGGTGTCGCCTTCCATCACGCCCATGAGCCGCCCGCGGTGCACCAGCAGCACCCGGCCGCAGTTTTCCGCCAGCTCCGGCCCGTCGTCGGACACCATCAGCACCGCCAGCCCCTGCTCCCGCGCCAGGTCGCGCAGGGTGCGGTGGATCGCCCCCTTGCTGCCCACGTCCACCCCCACCGTCGGGCCGTTCAGCACCAGCACCCTGGCCCGGGTCAGCAGCCAGCGCCCGATCACCACGCGCTGCTGGTTGCCGCCCGACAGCTCCGACACCGCGCGGTCGCCGGAGGGGGTGGCAATCGCCATGGTGCGGATCGCGCCCGCCGCGGCGCGCCGCCCGGCCGCACTATCCAGCCACCCGGCCGGCCCGGCAATGCGGTCCAAGGAAGACGCCAGCAGGTTGTCGTCGATGCTGCGGGCGGGGAACAGGCCCTCGGTCAGCCGGTCCTCCGGCACGTAGGCGATCCCGGCTGCCACCGCGTCGGCGACGCTGCGCAGGGCCACCGGGCGCCCGTCCAGCCGAATTTCGCCGGCATAGCCCGGCCGCATGCCGAACAGCGCCAAGGCCAGCTCCGTCCGTCCCGAGCCGAGCAGCCCGGCGACGCCCACGACCTCGCCGGGCATCAGGCTGAATGACACGTCCGCCACCTCGCCCGGTACCGTCAGGCCACGCAGTTCCAGCCTCGGCGGGGTGCCGGGCGGCGGCGGGGTCCAGGCGTGCCGCGCAACGCCGGGATCGTGCCCGGTCATGGCGCGGGTGATGCGGGCCTCGTCGAACTCCGCCATGGGACCCTCGGCCACCACGCGGCCGTTGCGCAGCACCGTGAGGCTGTCGGCGACCGCCAGCATCTCCCGCATCTTGTGGCTGACGAACAGCACGGAGATGCCCTGTGCCTGCATGGCCCCGACCAGTTGGAACAGCCGGGCGACCTCCTGGTGCGTCAGCGCCGTCGTCGGCTCGTCCATCACCAGGAGGCGCACGTCGGCCAGGAGCGCGCGGGCGATGGCAACCAGCTGCCGGCCCGCCACCGGCAGGTCGCCGACCTGCGCGTCCGGGTCGAGCGTCACGCCGAGGCGGGCCGACGCATCCTCGACTGCGCGGCGTGCCCGGCCGCGGCTCAGCATCCAGCGCCGGCCGCCGAGGTCCTGGCCGACCGCCAGGTTTTCGGCCACCGTGAGGTTCGGGAACAGGGAGAAGTCCTGGTAGATCACCTGCACCCCGGCCGCGATGGCCTCCCGCGGGGTCATGGCGGCGCGGGGAGCGCCGCCCAGCGCCACCTCCCCGCTGTCCGCCCGGTGCACGCCGCTCAGCACCTTGATGACGGTGCTCTTGCCCGACCCGTTCTCGCCGGCGAGGCACCGGACCTCGCCGGGCGCGATCTGGAACGACACCCGGTCCAGCGCCTGGACGCCGCCGAACCGCTTGGAAACGGCCCGCAGCGCCAGGACGGGAGATGCCTCAGAAAACGTATCAGAAATTATACTGGCTCATGTTCTCCTTGGTCACGCCGACCCAGCCCGCGCCGTACAGCAGTCCCGGCCGCGCCTTGTCGGGCGCCAGCAGGCTGTGATAGCCGTCCAGTCCCAGGTCCAGCCCCGCCTTGATCTCCGCGTTGTGGCCGCGGAGCTTCATCGCCGCCAGCACCGACATGGCGTAGCCGGCGACGGCCGGGTCCCAGAACTGGATGTACTGGATGTCGCCGTCCCGCAGGTACTGCCCGGCGACCGACACCAGCCCGGTGCCGCTGAACTGCAGCTTGCCTTTGGCGCCGCGCTCGGCGATCAGGCGGCCGGCCCCGGCGCTCGCCGGCATCGGCGCGCCGATGATGCCGCGCAGGTCCGGATGCGCGGTCAGCACCTCTTTCAGCTTGTTGTAGGCGACCTCCGCGTCGTCATAGCTTTCGACCCGGCGCACCGCCTCCTGCATCTGCGGGAAATGCTCCTTCTGGTAGGCCACCGCGCCGTCGATCCATTCCATGTGCGACTGGCTGGTGAGGCTGCCGACCGTCGCCACGTACTTGCCCTGCCCGCCGGTGCGCTCGCCGAGTTCCTGCATCAGCTTGGCGCCGTAGGCCCGGTTGTCGAACGCCTCGATGATGAGGTCGGCCTGCTGGAGGTTGCTGGCCTCGTGCGCCACCACGACGATGCCGCGGTCGCGCGCCTTCTTCAGCACCGGCTCCACCGCCTCCACCGAGAACGGCACGACGCAGATGGCGTCCACGCCCTGGCCGATCAGGTTCTCGATCAGCTGCACCTGGGCGGCGGCGTCGGACTGGCTCGGCCCGACCATCCAGGCGTCGTGCCCGGTGTCGCGGCCGAACTGCTCGACGCCGGCGCGCATGCGGTCGAACCAGGCGATGCCGTCCACCTTCACGACGGTCGCGATCTGCCACTTCTTGCCCGCGGCTTTCTGGCTCAGATCCTTGGACACCTCCCTGGCATCCACCGGCCCAGCGGCCTGCGCCCGGGCGGCGCCGGCCAGCGGCAGCAACGCGGCGCCCGCGGCAAAACCTCGACGGGTGAGCATCATGTTCGTTCCTTCCCTGATCGCCCGACCGGTCCAGCCTGCCGGCGTTGCCATCATCATAGCTGAACCCGCGCAATGCCGGGAGGGCGATTCTGCGCCCGGCAGGCACTTGCGCTCCGCATCCTGCAACCATAGCGTCACGGCCTACCCGGCGCGCTTGCAGCGGGGCTTCAGGGAGCGAACATGGCCAATCCAGGGACGGCGCGCGCATGAGCTGGCTCGGCATCGACGCCGGCACCTCGTCGGTCAAGGTGCTGCTGATCGACGACGCGCAGGCCGTGCTGGCAGAGGCGTCGGCGCCCTTGGAGGTGCAGCGCCCGCAGCCGCTGTGGTCCGAGCAGGACCCGGCCGATTGGTGGCGCGCAACCGAAGACGCGGTGGCGCAGGTCCGCGCGGCGGCGCCGGATGCCTGGGCCGGCCTCGACGGCATCGGCCTGTCGGGGCAGATGCACGGCGCGGTGCTGCTGGACGCCGCGGACGCCGTGCTGTGCCCCGCCATCCTGTGGAACGACGGCCGCGCCGGCGCGGAGTGCATGGAGCTGGAGCGCCGCGTGCCGGACTTCCGCACCCGCGCCTGCAACCGGGCGATGCCGGGCTTCACGGCGCCAAAGCTGCTGTGGGTGCAGGGCCATGAGCCGGACGTGTTCGCCCGGCTCGGCACGGTGCTGCTGCCCAAGGACTACGTGCGGCTGCGCCTGACCGGGGAGCGGGTGGGCGAGATGTCCGACGCCTCCGGCACGCTGTGGCTCGACATCGCGGCGCGGGACTGGGACGACGAGCTGCTGGCGGCGTGCGGCCTGGGGCGGCAGCACATGCCGCGGCTGGTGGAAGGCTCCGCGGTGTCCGGCCTGCTGCGCCCGGAGCTGGCGGCGGCGTGGGGATTGGCCGGGCGGCGGGTCGTGGTGGCGGGGGGCGCCGGGGACAACGCGGCGTCCGCGGTCGGCATCGGCGCGGTGGCGGCGGGCGCCGGGTTCCTGTCGCTCGGCACGTCGGGCGTGGTGTTCGCCGCGACCGACCGGCTGGTGGCCCGGCCGGAGCGGACGCTGCACGCCTTCTGCCACGCGCTGCCGGACCGGTGGCATGTCATGTCGGTGACGCTGTCGGCGTCGTCCGCGCTGTCCTGGATGGCGGACGCGCTGGGCCAGACCGACATCGACGCCCTGCTGGGCCGGGTCGCGGCCCGCGCCGCGTCCGCCGAGTGGCGGCGGGACGCGCCCATCTTCCTGCCCTACCTCAGCGGCGAGCGCACCCCGCACAACGATCCCGACGCGACCGGGCTGTTCGCCGGCCTGCGTCCGAACCATGGGGCGGAGGCGCTGACCTACGCCGTGCTGGAGGGCGTCGCCTTTTCGCTGGCGGACGGTCTCGACGTGGTGCGGGAGGCGGGCGTGGACCTGCGCGAGTGCGCGCTGGTCGGCGGCGGCTCGCGCAGCCGCTTCTGGGCGGGGATGCTGGCAGACGTGCTGGGCCTACCGCTGCTGCGCCCGCGGGGTGCGGTGCTGGGCGCTTCATTGGGCGCGGCGCGGCTGGCGATGCTGGCGGGCGCCGCCGGGTCCGTCGCGGAGGTGTGCACGCCGCCGCCGATGGAGGAACAGGTGGCGCCGAGTGCACCGGAGCCGGCCCGCGCCGCCCGGCGCACGCGCTACCACGCGCTTTACCGGATCGAGGCTGGGTCTCGCAGTCCCGCCGACAACTAACCAGCTCCGAGTGGCCAAAATCACACGCTTTGTACTCGCATGCGAACAATCGGGAATGAGCGGGTTTGGTGGAGGCCGTGTGAAATCGGTTCCAAAACGGGACCCAAACGCCCGTAAACCTGCCAGGATCGCGTCGTTGCGATTGCTGGAGGTGAGCTTTTCCATGACACGCTACGTAGAAGGCTGGAACCGGCGTCAGTCTTTCCTTTTGCCGGAATGCGTCGACGATTACGTCGACGAGAACAACCCAGTTCGCGCGGTCGAAGTGTTCGTCGACGAGTTGGACCTGGTCAAGCTCAGCTTTGGCCGTGCCGTTCCGGCGGACACAGGGCGGCCCGCGTATCATCCGGCGGTAATGCTCAAGCTCTACCTCTACGGTTACCTGAACCGCATCCCGTCCAGCCGCCGGCTCAAGCGAGAAGCGCAGCGCAACATCGAGCTGGTGTGGCTGACCGGGCGGCTCGCCCCCGACTTCAAGACCATCGCCGATCTCCGACGCGACAACGGCCCGGCGATCCGCGCGACATGCCGGCAGTTCGTCATGCTGTGCCGCAAGCTGAACCTGCTCTCGGACGCGCTGGTCGCCATCGACGGCAGCAAGTTTAAGGCCGTGAACACCCGGGACAAGAACTATACACCGGCCGCCGTGCAGCGGCGGATCGAGCAGGTGGACGCCTCCGCCTCCCGCCACATGGCCGCCCTGGACACCGCCGACCCGGCAAGAGCCGGACGTGGTGCCCGGCAAGGTGGAGCGCTTGCAGGAAAGGCTCGGCCGCCTGCGCGAGCAGATGCAGCACCTGCGCGCGATGGAGGTTGCCGTGGAGACGGCGCCAGACGGGCAGATCTCGCTGACGGACCCGGACGCCAGGGCGACGACCTCGGTCGGCAAGGGGACGGGCGCCATCGGCTACAACGTGCAGGCAGCGGTCGACACCAAGCACCATCTGATCGTGGCCCATGACGTCACCAACGCAGGGAATGATCGGGAACAATTGGCGACCATGGCCCGGCTTGCTCAAGAAGCCATGGGCCATAATGACCTAACCGTGCTGGCCGACCGCGGCTACTTCTCCGGCTGGGAAATCTACGCCTGCGAGCAGGGCGGGATCGTGCCTCACGTCCCCAAGCCGCTGACCTCGGGCGCGAAATCCGAAGGACAGTTCGGCAAGCAGGATTTCATCCACCTGCCCGAGCAGGATGCGTATCGCTGTCCGGCAGGCGAGACGCTCACGTGGCGGTTCAACCGCGAGGAGGATGGCAAGCTGCTCCTGCACTACTGGACGACCCGGTGCCAGGATTGCGCCATCAAGGCCAAGCGCACGGCCGGCAAGGAGCGCCGGATCAAGCGGTGGAAGCATGAGGACATGCTCGACGCCATGCAGAAGCGCCTTGACCAGAAGCCGGAGGCGATGCGGCTGCGGCG
>CAXSHI010000176.1:0-10078 GCA_964236755.1 uncultured Acetobacteraceae bacterium | reverse complement strand
AACTGCTCGACGCCCTTGGGCTGGCGGTAGCGCTGGCGGACCTGTTCTTCGAGCGACCCGTTTGCAGGCATTCCACCGTCTCCTTGGCTGGTCATTCCGGCCGCTCGCCGCCGGGCACGTCAAGCGATGAAAAGTGTGCAAAGAGCGTTCCACGGCGTCCTGCTGCAATCCTTGCACGATGAACACGGTGCGGGAGCCTCGCTCCGCGTCCGGCTAGTCCGGCAGGTGCTCCGGAGCGTGGATCACGTGCTGGACCGCGGGGATCGCGACCGGCGTCTCGCTGCCCTCCACGTCCAAGGATGCTCTCCACGCGGAGCAGCTTGTCCCCGTGCTGGTGCGCCAGCAGGCTGAACCAGTGGCTGAAGACGCTCCAGTCCAGCTTTCCTGGAAAGCACAGGCAGAACGAGGCGATCGCGCCGCCGTGGCGGTTGCCGTCCGCGCCCGCGCCCGCGCCCGGCGTTCCTGCCCCATCGCCCTGCTTCAATGCCGGGCCTCCATCATCCGGGTTTCGGGCGCGTGGACGTCGTGGCCGATCAGGATGTAGGGATCGACCACGCAAAGGACGGCTTCCACCATCGGCCCAGCTTTTGCCGGAGCCGGCGACATCGCCGGCGTCGGCCAAGTCCATCTTGGTCGCCGCAACGTAACCACGGACACGCCGTCCTCCATCGTGCATCAGCGCGACCTCAGCCCAACAAGTTGACGGTCCCCTCATTGCACCTTTCCATCCGTCGAGCACCTTGGATGCGCCATCAAGCACACGATCATCGGACTTAACTGCGAAAGGTCACACTAAGTGTGTCGCGATCAACGGATTGCTGCTTAGATGAACAGTATCGTAGTTTCGGCCGACGTTTCAGTAGCCCGGTGGCCTGCGGATGTGCCAGTCGGTTGCCTGCTGGTAAGCGTGCGCCACCCGCAACAGCAACGCTTCCGACCCATGGGCGCCGGCGAGTTGGAAGCCAACTGGGCGTCCATCATCCGTGTAGCCGCAAGGCAGAGTGACTGTGGGCGTGCCGGTGGCATTGAAGGGCGAGGTAAACTTGCCAATAATGTTGAAGTCGTTCGCGACCGCTTCGCGGACCTCCTCCCAGGTGGGCGTCCCGGTGCGGAAAACCGGCATGATGAAGACGTTGATGTCGTCGAACATCCGGGTCACCGCCCCGCGGAATTTATAGCGCTCAATGTTTCCTTTGCCGATCTCGACGCTGCTTGCGCTGCGGCCGAGCTCCATTCCCGTTTTGATCCACGTCCCGTACTTTTCGGCTTGCGAAGGATAGGTCCTCTCGTGATGGGCCGCCATCTCGGCCATGGTCATCGCCATCGTGTGGCGAAGGAGTTCGTCGACTGGAGGAAACGCGACCTCCCGCGGCAGAGCGCCAATCCTGACGAGCACCGCCACGGCGTTCTTGATAAGGCCAATGGTGACCGGATCCGCGTCGGCGCCGGCATACTCCCAATCGAGGCCGATCCTGACGCCGCGCGCACCGTAGATGCCGTCAAGCTCGGCAAGATAGTTGGGGACAGGCGTCGACAAAGAGGTGCTGTCGTTCGGGTCCCATCCCGCCAGACACTGCAGCATGGCCGCCGCGTCGCCGGCGGACCGCGTCATGGGTCCCAGATGATCGAAAGTGGCGGCGAGATCGAAAATGCCGTGGCGGCTGATGCGCCCCCAGGTTGGCTTCACCCCGGTCAAGCCGTTGCAGGCCGCAGGAAAGCGGATCGAGCCTCCCGTGTCCGAACCGATGGTCGCATAGGCGAGGCCGGCAGTCGTCGCAACGCCCGACCCCGAAGAGGACACGCCCGTCCAGAGGTTGGTTTTCCACGGGTTGACCGGTTCGGGCAGGTCCGGGTGATGCTCAAGAGTGGCGCCCTCGGTCATGCGGAGCTTGCCCAGCAGGACCGCACCGGCTTGGGCCAGCTTCGTCACTACCGTTGCGTCGTGGGTCGGGATGAAATCGGCATGGATCGTCATGCCGCCGGTGGTCCTGATGCCCTTGGTGAAGCACAAGTCCTTGACCGCGATCGGGATGCCGTGCATCGGGCCGCGATAGTTGCCCTTCATGATCTCTGCCTCGGCCATTCGGGCTTGGCTAAGCGCAAGGTCGGCCGTCACGGTGACGTAGCTCTTCAGGCTGGGATCGAGGGCCTCGATTCGACTCAGGAGGGCCCGCGTAACATCGACCGGGGAAAGCTCGCCAGACGCGATGTGCTTGGCAACCGTCGTCAGCGGTTGGTAGTGGATGTCGTTAAGCGGCATGGATCGGAGCTCCGCGGGTCGAGTTAAAAGCCTGAGAGGCATCGGTTGTGCCAGTCGATGGTCTGTCGGCAGGTCGATGCTGGGAGACTCCGGCGGCCGTCTCATAGGCAGCCCCGATGCGGAGAACCGTGGGTTCGTCGAACGGGCGTCCCACGATCTGCGCGCCGAGCGGTAGCCCGTTGGCGCCGAAGCCGATCGGCAACGCGAGGGCGGGACTGCCGGTGACGTTGAACGGGCTCGTCAGCATACCGCTCCAGCGCGCGGCATCCTTGCCGAATTCGGCGAACGCCGCGGCTGTCAACAAGCCGGTGGGCGCGAGCAGCGCCTGGTGGGTGCGTAGGGGGCCCTCGTTGACCATGACCGTCAGCTCGCGGCGCAGGCGCTGGGCCTGGACAAGGTCGGCCGCCGAGAGCACGGCGCCCGAAACGAGGCGCTGGTAACCGTATCGGCCGTAGGCGTAAGGGCGTGTCTTGAGATCATTCTCGTGGATGGCGAAGGCTTCCGCGAACATGATGACCTGCGAACAAGCGTCGAACAATTCGAAGCAAGGCATTTCGACTTCGTCGACCGTGGCACCGAGCGCCGCCATCTGCTCCGCGGCGTCGTCGAGCGCCCGGGTCGCCTCGGCCGCGAGGAACGGGTTGTCGATGTAGAACTTGCGGGTGTAGCCGATCCGGACGCTGTCGAGGTCGCGGCTGGGCCACCCCGTGAACTGGGGCACCGGAACATCGGCGGAGGCGGGATCGAGCGGATCGTGTCCGGCAATGACCTGCATGGTCAGTGCCGCGTCCTCGACGCTCCAGGTCAGGGGACCGCAATGGTCGAGCGAATAGGCGAGCGGGAACACGCCGCGCCGCGACACGCGCCCATAGGTCGGCTTCAGTCCGACGGTGCCGCAAAGGGCGGCCGGGCCGCGGATCGACCCGCCGGTATCCGAGCCCATCGCCATGCGCAGCATTCCTCCGGCAACGGCCGCCGCCGAACCAGAGGAGGAACCGCCAGTGAAATGAGCGGGGTTCCATGGATTGCGTGCCGGCGGGAAAGGCAGGTCGAAGCTTGGGCCGCCAATCGCGAACTCAAATGTCCCGAGTTTCCCCAGCAGGACGCCACTGCCTGTCCTAAGTCTCTCTTGCACCGCACAATCGGCCACAGGCACATGGTTGCGCAGCAGGTTCGAATGGCAGGTCGTCCGGATCCCTGCCGTAGCGTAGATGTCTTTGAGAGCATAGGGAATGCCCTGGAGCGGGCCTGCATCTCGACCTTCGGCAAAAGCGCTGTCGGCCTGCTCAGCTTCTGCAAAGGCCCGCTCCCGCGTCAGCAGCACAAAAGCGTTGAGCACGGGGTCGAGCGCGTCGATGCGCGCAAAGGCGGCTTCGGTCAGCGCGCTTGACGTGACCTCGCCCGATCGCAGCGCCCGACCCGCCGCAGCGATCGAGAGCTCATGGAGCGGACAGGGCGGACCCATCAAACCGGATCCCGTCCTGGCAGGAAGATGTTGGACGGCTCCGCGGCGGCCAGGCGCGGCTGACGCAGCCAATGCAGGCTGGAGAGCAGCCGCCGGGCGCCGGCGTAAGTGCCGGTGGCACGGTCTGCGGGGACGACCACACCCGCAGCATGGAAGCGCCGCTCGACGTCGTCGTCCTCGGAAAGGTGTTGCAATGTCATCGGTGAATGCGCCTGTGAGAAGGGAACAGCCTTACCTTATTCAGAGCACGAATTGAAGACAACAACATTGATAGGTCAATAAACAGTCACTCTGCCGCATTCTTGCACGTATTTACTGCAGTCTCGCATACCCGCGATTTTGATCGTTTGCTTTGATGAAGCATCCCTGCTCCGCCGCCGTCAGCCATGCTGGCGATGTCTTCCAGCAATGCAGGCCGCCAGGAAAGCTGGATGGTTGTTCCGATTGATTATCTTTGCGTGGGCAAGGTCGCACTGTCTGGCACATCGTTTGCTAATTCTAAGGTCCCAGGCGCGGTTCCGAACAGCGCGTTTGATCGCCGGAGTGAACACATGGCTGGATGGAACATTCGAGGCGCGTTGAAGTTGGCCGTATGCACTGTCCTGGCGTCGAGCGGTGCAGCCGTCGGGCACGCCTCCGCAGAATCGGTTCTTCGGGTCGCCATGACGGCAGCCGACATTCCCGACTACTCCGGCGCGCCCGATCAAGGCTACGAAGGCTACCGCTTTGCCGGATATACGCTTTACGACGGACTGGCGCTTTGGGACCTGTCCAGCTCCGACAAGGCGGCCGGGATCGTCCCGGGCCTCGCCACCAGCTGGGCCATCGACTCCAGCAACGACAAGCGCTGGATCTACAAGCTGCGCCAGGGCGTCTTCTACCATGATGGCTGCCCATGGAACGCCGACTCGGCAATCTGGAATTTCGCGCGCGTCATGGACCCCAAGTCGCCGCAGTTCAACCCGCGCCAAGTCGGTCAGATGGGCACCTACGTCGCCAACATCGCAAGTGTCGACAAGATCGATAATGACACGATCGCTATCATTACCAAAGTGCCAAGTTCGCTGTTCCCCAACGAAATGGCGATGTACTACATGATCTCGAACTGTGGAGTGCAGAAAGCCGGCAACGACTATGCGCTTTACATGAAGCAGCCCGCGGGGACCGGGCCATACAAGTTCGACAGGGTCGTGCCGCACGAGCGGCTGGAACTCGTGAAGAACGACAAGTACTGGGACCCGCGGAGGATCCCCAAGCAGGACCGCCTTGTTCTGCTTCCGATGCCGGAGGCCTCGACCCGGGCCGCGGCGCTGCTCGCGGGTCAAGTCGATTTCGTCGAGGCGCCCTCGCCCGACACCATCCCGCGCCTCAAGCAGGGTGGGATGAAGATCGTCATGGTTCCCTACCCCCATAACTGGGACTACCTGCTGCGGACCGACATCCCGCCGTTCAACGACATCCGGGTGCGCCAGGCCGCCAACTACGCAATGAACCGGCAAGATATGGTGGACATGCTGCAGGGCGTGGCCGTGGCCGCCACCCAGACCTTGATCCCGTCGCAGCCCTGGTACGGCAAGCCCGTCGGCTATGAATATGATCCAGAGAAGGCCAAGGCCCTGCTGAAACAGGCTGGGTGCAGTCCCTGCGTGATCAAGGTGGGGATCTCGACTTCCGGTTCCGGCCAGATGCAGCCGCTGCCGATGAACGAACTCGTCAAGGAGCAGCTCGAAGCCGTCGGGTTCAAGGCGCAGCTCGAGCCGATGGACTGGAACGCGCTGATCGGCGTATTCCTCGCGGGCTCGAAGAAATCCGACTACAACGCCATAAACTTCTCCATGGCGCCGATCGACGCCGTGCAGGGCATCCTCAAGAAGTGGATGACGTCCTACGCCCCGCCGGCCTGCTGCAACTGGGGCAGCTTCTCGGACCCGAAGATCGACAAGCTGGGTGCCGAAGCCGTCGGCGAGTTCGATGCCGACAAACGCAACGCCCTGCTCACCGCGATGAACGAGCAGGCCGTTGCTGACGCGTCCGAGCTCTACATCGTGCACGACCTCAATCCCCGCGCCTTGTCCCCCAAGCTTTCCGGCTTCGTCCAGGCGCAGAGCTGGTTCCAAGACCTCACTCCGATCGTGGTGTCGCCCTGAATGGATGCGGATCTGCCGAGCACGCGGCAGGCATCCTGGAAGCTCTCTCTCGATGTTAGAAGCGTATGATGTGGCTCTATGTGGCCCGGCGCATCGTCCTGACGATCCCGATCCTGCTCGGGGTCACCATCATCTGCTTCGCACTCGTCCAGATCGCACCGGGCGATCCGATTCAGAACCTGCTTTCGCCGACTTCTAGCGCCGCAGATGCCGCAAGGCTGCGCGCCGCCTACGGCCTCGATCAACCTCTCCTAATCCAGTATCTCATTTGGCTGGGCAAGGTTCTTGTCGGCAACCTCGGCACGTCGATCGCCAACAACGCGCCGGTGGCCGGGGAGGTGATGCATGCCTTCGCCAACACGGCGGTGATCGCGCTCATCTCCGTGGCGCTGGCGTTCGTCTTGTCCATGTTCTTCGGCGTCATCGCCGCCTACCGCTCGGGCCGGCTCGCGGACAAGCTGATCACCGCGGTGGCGGTGTTCGGCATCAGCGTGCCGCCGTTCTGGCTGGCCGTCATCCTGGTGATCGTGTTCGCGGTGAACCTGTCCCTGCTCCCGGCCACCGGCATGGGTGCGAACGGCTCCGAGAACTTCAGCTACTTCCAATGGGCCAGCTTCAAGTTTGCCGTGATGCCGATCATCGCCCTCGCGCTGCCGCCGCTCGGCATCATGACCCGCACGACCCGCTCCTCGATCGCCGAGATCCTGAACCAGGATTTCATACAGACCCTGCGCGCCAAGGGCCTCAGCGAGGCGTCGGTCGTGGTCCATGCCATCCGCAACATCATGCCGCAGGCTATCGCCATGTTGGGCCTCCAGCTCGGCTACCTGATCGGCGGCTCCGTCCTGGTCGAGACCGTCTTCACCTGGCCGGGCACCGGCTACCTCCTGAACAAGGCGGTGCAGACCCGCGACATTCCCCTGCTGCAGGGCACTATCCTGGTGTTGGCGACAGCCTTCGTGCTGATCAACCTTTTGGTCGACCTCATGCAATCGCTGATCGATCCCCGCATCAAGCGAAGCTGACGGAGGCTGCCAGTGTCCGAAATCGTCGCAGACTCCTTCGGGCCGCCGGTGCGCGACCCGGTTTCCCTTGTTCCCGTGCGGAGTTACTGGGGCAGCGTGTGGCAACGGCTGCGCTTCGATTATGTGACGCTGTTCTGCATGGCCGTGATCCTGCTGATCGTGGCCTCGGCAGTGTTCGCACCCTGGCTCGCGCCGATGGACCCCGACAAATCCAGCATGGCTCACCGCCTGCGGCCCATTGGCTACCGGAGCTACATGCTCGGCACGGATGAGCAGGGGCGCGACATGCTGAGCCGGCTTCTCTACGGCGGCCGCGTTTCCCTCACCATGGGCATCTTGCCGGTCGTGCTGAGCACCGTGATCGGCGGCTTGTTCGGTGTCGTGGCCGGCTACTACGGCGGAAAGATCAACATGGCGATCATGCGGACGATGGACGTCTTCTTTGCATTTCCGTCAGTCCTCCTCGCGATCGCGATCTCCGGCAGCCTGGGCGGAGGCATCACCAACCAGCTGCTGACCCTTACGGTCGTGCTGATTCCGCCGCTTTGCCGGGTGGCGGAAACCGCGACCACCCAGGTGCGGACGATGGACTTCGTCGACGCCGCCCGCTCGACCGGCGCCTCGACGACGTCCATCCTGTTCACGCATGTGCTCATCAACGTGATTTCGCCGGTGCTGGTGTATGCTTCCACGCTGGTCTCGGTTTCCATCATCCTGGCCTCGGGGCTGTCCTTCCTCGGCCTGGGCGTCTCGCCGCCGACGGCGGACTGGGGGCTCATGCTCGCGACCCTGCGCCAGTCGATCTATGTCCAGCCGCTTGTCAGCGCGATCCCGGGCATCGCCATCCTGGTCACCTCCGTCGCCTTCAACCTGGTGAGCGACGGCTTGCGCCAGGCCATGGACGTCAGGGCCTGATCGGGAGCATCGCAATGAGTGACCTTGTCGCCGCGCAAAAGGCCGCCGCCGATCCCCGCGACCGTGGCGGTCCCGCGCAACCGATGTTGATCGTCGACGGTTTCAAGAAATACTTTCCTATTCGCGCCGGCCTGCTCAACCGCCAGGTTGCCGAGGTGAAGGCCGTCGACGACGTATCGTTCTTCGTGATGAAAGGCGAGACGCTCGGCATTGTGGGAGAGTCGGGCTGCGGCAAGTCGACGCTGGCCCGGCTGCTGATGCACCTGGTCCACAAGGACGCAGGCCAGCTTATCCTCGACGGCGATCTTGTGGGCGAAGCGAGCGGCATTCTCCTGGACGGGCTCCGACGCTCTCTTCAGATGGTGTTTCAGGACAGCTCCTCGTCGCTCAACCCACGCCTACCGATCGAGCAGTCCATCGCCTACGGGCCGAGGGTGCAGGGGGCGTCCCGTCAAGCCGCGAAGCAGCAGGCGCGCTCGTTGATGGAGAAGGTCGGCCTCAATCCGAACCTGTTCGGCCAACGCTACGCACACGAGCTGTCGGGCGGCCAAAAGCAGCGCGTAAACATCGCCCGTGCCCTGGCGCTCGACCCACGCCTTCTCATCCTGGACGAGGCCGTCTCGGCACTCGACAAGTCGGTCGAGGCGCAGGTGCTCAACCTGCTCGGCGACATCAAGAAGGAATTGAAGCTCACCTACATCTTCATCTCCCACGACCTGCACGTCGTCCGCTACATCTCGGACCGCGTCATGGTGATGTACCTCGGCCAGCTGGTCGAGATCGGTCCGGTGGACACGATCTACGAGGACCCGAAGCATCCCTACACGCAGGCGCTGCTCGCCTGCCGCCTGAACATGGACCCGCACGAGCGCGTCGACGCGGCGCCGCTGGCCGGCGACCCGCCAAGCCCGGTCAGTCCGCCCCCGGGATGCCGGTTCCACACCCGCTGCCCCTACGTCGAGGATGTCTGCAAAACGATGTCGCCCAGACTCGGTGATGTGCTCAGGCTGCCGCCCAGGCAGCATCTGGCGGCCTGCCACATGGTCCATCCCGGATCGGGGCACAGCAGCGCGCCTGCCTCTGCGGCCGCCTGAGCGGCAACGGAGAAGCGCAGTGAGCCAAATGACATCGCCCAGCCTGTCACCGGCCGTGCCGCATCCGCCCCCGCTCGTGCGCATTGATGACCTGCGCGTCCGATTCGTCAGCCGGGAAGCGACGGTGCGGGCGGTGAACGGCGTCTCGTTCGACCTCGAGCGCGGCAAGGTGCTGTGCGTGATCGGGGAGTCTGGTTCGGGCAAGTCGGTCATGATGCGGTCCCTGCTGAGACTGCATCCCAAGAAGCGGACCGTGATTGAAGGCACGATGAATGTCGCGGAGCACGACATCGGTGCACTCAGCGAGCGTGCGATGACCGGGCTGCGCGGCTCCCTGATCTCCATGGTGTTCCAGGAGCCGATGACGGCGCTCGATCCGTTGTACAGGATAGGCGACCAGATCGTCGAAACGGTCCGCCGCCACGAGCACGTCAGCCGGCAGGCGGCCCTGGCCCGCGCGTTAGAGTTGCTGCAGTTGGTGCGTGTGCCATCGCCCGAGCGAAGGCTCAAGGCCTTTCCGCACGAGTTGTCGGGCGGACTGCGCCAGCGCGTGGTGATCGCTATGGCGCTGGCATGCCGCCCAAGCCTCCTGCTCGCTGACGAGCCGACGACCGCGCTCGATGCCTCCGTGCAGATTCAGATCCTGGTCCTGCTGCGTAAAATCCAGCGCGAGATGGGCATGGCGATGATCTTCGTGACCCACGACCTCGGCGTCGCGGCCCAGATCGCCGACCAGGTCGCCGTCATGTATGCGGGGCGCATCGTCGAATACGGCAGCGCAGGCGATGTCCTGCTTGCGCCGCAGCACCCCTACACCAAGGCGATGCTGGCAGCGACGGCGAAGGACCAGGACCGCAGCCTGGCGCTCGAGGCCATCGCCGGTAGCCCACCCGACCTGCGCGCGTTGCCCGAGGGCTGCAGCTTTGCGCCCCGGTGCAGGTTCGCCGGCCCCGACTGCACCGTCGCGATGCCGCCGCCGATCACCGATGCCGGCGACCACATGGCGCGCTGCGTCAGGGTGGGCATCGTCGCGCACAAGCTCACGTTCTGCGCGGCGACCACGCCAGCGGTCTAGATGCACAATGAACTCAGCTCAACGCTTGTCCTTGCAGGAGTAATACCAAGCGCCCTATTCGTTGACTGCTCTGGCCCAGGTTCGATACGTGATGGAG
>CAXSHI010000175.1:0-10102 GCA_964236755.1 uncultured Acetobacteraceae bacterium | reverse complement strand
TGGCCCAACCGCCCCGCCCCGCCGCCCTCCGCCGCCCGACCGGCCCGCCGAAGCCGCGGGTCCCCAACCTGCTGATGCGGGTCTGGGACGCACCAACCCGGCTGTTCCACTGGGCGGTCGTCGTGCTGATGACGTTCAGCTACGTCTGTGCCGTCCGCGAGTGGAACCAGCTCCACTTCCTGTCCGGCTACGCCGTGCTGGCCCTGCTGCTGTTCCGGGTCGCCTGGGGCTTCGTCGGCAGCGAGACCTCGCGCTTCCGCCAGTTCCTGCGCAGCCCGGCCGCGGGCCTCGCCCACCTGGCCGCCTTCGGCACGCGCGAGCCGGACACCGAGATCGGCCACAACGCCGCCGGCGGCTGGATGGTGCTGGCGATGCTTCTGGCGCTGTTCGTGCAGGTCGGCACCGGGCTGTTCAGCAACAACGACATCGACGCGAAGGGACCGCTGGCGCACCGGGTCGGCAAGGCGACCAGCGACTGGCTGTCCGGCGTGCACGCCACGTCGTTCTACGTGCTGCTGGCGCTCGTCGTGCTGCATATCCTGGCGATCATCGCCTACGCCGCCGTCAAGCGTCACGACCTGGTGCGCGCGATGGTGACGGGCAAGAAGCGCCTGCCCGCCAACCTGCGCCAGCCACGCTTCGCTAGCCCGCTGCTCGCCGTCGGCATCCTCGCCGTGGCGGCGGGCGCGGTGTGGGTCCTGGTGCGCTTCGCTTAAAGCGTCAGTTCGTCCGCACGCGGTAGCTGCGGTGGCAGGCGCCGCAGGCCTGCGTGGTCGCGGTGTACTGCTCAGCGAACCCCGGCTTGTCGTTCGCGTCCGCAAGCATCGCAAGCTTGTCGGCCGCCGTCCAGAAATTCTGTGCCGCCTTCTCGAAGCCCGCGCGGTCGGACCAGACCTCCGGCCGCGCCTTGGTGTTGTGCCCGCTCTGCGTGCCGTCCGGGAACACGGCCGGGATGGTGTGGCCCCAGGATGACAGGCCCTTGGCGCCGTCCACCAGGCCCTTCACGTCGCCGCCGCCGTCGATCACCGTCTTCATGCTGGCGGCAACGCCCGCCTGCAGGTCGAAGCCTGCCTGCCGCGTGGCGATCAGCGTGTCCGCCGGAAACGGCACGCTGGGGCCGGCCGGCAGCGTCTGCGCCATCGCTATGCCACCCAGGCCCGACGCCGCAAGCCCGATCAACCAAGTCTTCCGCATCCAATATCCCCGGCTTCCGTTATGGTGGCGAGCGTCGCACCACATTGCCGGCTGCGCCACCCACATTCCGCATTTGGTCACCTGAACCCATAGGACTTGCTATGCCGCCACAGCCCATCCGCTCCGTCGCCGTGTTCTGCGGCTCCCGCGTCGGGCACGACCCCGTCTATGCGGAAGCATCGGCGGCGCTCGGCGCCGGGCTGGCGGCGGCGGGCATCCGCCTGGTGTACGGCGGCGGCGGCGTCGGGCTGATGGGCATCGTCGCCGACGCCGCCATCGCCGCCGGGGGCGGAGTGCTGGGCATCATCCCCGAGTTTCTGCAACGGCGCGAGGTGGCGCACGCCGGCGTCGGCGAGATGGTGGTCACGGACACGATGCACGACCGCAAGCGCCGCATGTTCGACGCCGCCGACGCCTTCGTCACCATGCCCGGCGGCCTTGGCACCTTTGACGAGACCATCGAAATCACCACCTGGCGTCAGCTTGCGCTGCACGACAAGCCGATCCTGGTCTGCGACGTGGCCGGGTGGGCGCAGCCGTACCTCGCCAGCCTCCAAGCGGCGGTGGACCAGGGCTTTGCCGGGCCGGAGTGCCTGCGGCTCTACGAGGTGCTGCCGGACGTGGACGCCGTGCTGGCCCGCTTGGCCAGCCTCACCTCCTCCGGCGCCGGGCAGCCGGAGCGCGTTTAACGACTTGCCTCGGGCAGGCGCGTTTCGCGCCTTGCTCCGGGCGGGCGCGCGGTCTATATGCGCCGCTCAGTCGGGGCGTAGTACAGCCTGGTAGTACGCTTGCTTCGGGAGCAAGAGGCCGGAGGTTCGAATCCTCTCGCCCCGACCAATCAAATTCGCTGCCCGCTCGATGCATCGAACAGATGCAGCGCCTCGGACGCCAAGGCCACCGCGACCTGATTGCCGACGGGGGCCGCGCCCGGCAGCTTCGCCAGCAGCGCCGTGCCGTCCGCCATGCGGCCGTGCACCAGCGTTTCCGACCCCAGCGGCTCCACCAGCTCAACCGTGAGCGGGATGCCGCCGTCGGCGAGCGAGACGTGTTCCGGCCGGATGCCGAGCGTCACCGCGCCCGCCGGGCCGGCGGCGGACGGAAGCGGGATCACCTGTCCGCCCGAGAGCCGGACCGCGCCGACGGGCAGCAGCGTCGCCGGCAGGAAATTCATCGCCGGCGCGCCGATGAAGCCCGCGACATAGACGGTGGCCGGGCGCGTGAACACCTCCATGGGCGTCGCGAGCTGCGCGGCGCGTCCGCCCTCCAGCACCAGCAGCCGGTCGCCGAGAGTCATCGCCTCCACCTGGTCGTGCGTGACATACAGGCTGGTGACGCCGAGCCGGCGTTGCAGCCGCCGGATCTCCGCCCGCATCTGCACCCGGAGCTTGGCGTCGAGGTTCGACAGCGGCTCGTCGAACAGGAACAGCTTGGGGTTGCGCACGATGGCCCGGCCCATCGCCACCCGCTGCCGCTGCCCGCCCGAAAGCTGCCGCGGCTTGCGGGCCAGCAGCGCGCCGATGCCCAGCAGGTCCGCTGCATCCTGCACCTGGCGCGCGATCTCGGCACGCGAAAGGCCGCGGATGCGCAGCGCGTAGGCCATGTTGTCGAACACCGACATATGCGGATACAGCGCGTAGTTCTGGAACACCATGGCGATGTCGCGCGCCGCCGGGTCGAGCTGGATGATGTCGCGCCCGTCCAGCACGATGCGCCCGCTGCTCGGCACCTCCAGCCCGGCGACCAGGCGCAGCAGCGTGCTCTTGCCGCAGCCGCTGGCGCCCACGATCACCAGCATCTCGCCGTCGGCGAGCGCAAGGTCGATGCCGGCGAGGATGGACGCGGGCCCAAACCGCTTCTCGACCCCGTGCAGCTCAAGCGTCGCCACCTTATTTGTCGCCTTCCGCCAGGCCCTTGACGAACCAGCGCTGCATCAGCAGCACCACCGCGACGGGCGGCAGCAGCGCCAGCACGGCGGCGGCCATGACGCGGTTCCACTCGGTCTGCTGCTCGTTGCCGATCATCTTGACGATGCCGATCACCACGGTGTCGAGCCGCGGGTCGGTGGCGACCAGCAGCGGCCACAAGTACTGGTTCCAGCCATACACGAACAGGATGACGAACAGCGCCGCGAGGTTCGGGCCGGACACCGGCAGCAGGATGTCGCGCAGGAAGCGCATCGGCCCGGCGCCGTCCATGCGCGCGGCCTCGATCAGCTCGTCCGGCACCGCCAGGAACACCTGGCGGAACAGCAGCGTCGCGGTGGCCGACGCGACCAGCGGCAGGGTCAGCCCGGTGAAGCTGTTGATGAGGCCCAAGCCCGCCATCACCGAGTAGGTCGGGATGATCCGCACCTCGACCGGCAGCATGAGGGTGAGGAAGATGACCCAGAACGCGAGCTGCCGGCCGGGCCAGCGGAAGAACGCGACGGCGTAGGCCGACAGCACGGAGATGACGATTTTCCCGGACGCAATCGCCAGCGCCATGCCGAAACTGACCAGCAGCATGCGCCACAGCGGCGTGACCCCGGGGCCGCCCGAGCGCAGCACGTCGGCGTAGATCCCAAGGCCGCCGAGGTCCGGCAGCAGCGACAGCTCGCCCCGCGCGATGGCGTCGGCCGGCTGCGTCGATCCCGCGAGCACCAGCCAGACCGGCAGCGCGAACAGCAGCACGCCCGCACCCAGCACCGAGTGCGCCAGCCAGTCAGTCCGCACGGCGCCGCCCGAGGAAGCGGAACTGCAGCATCGTCAGCACGACGACGCCCCCCATCAGCAGCACGGACTGCGCCGAGCTGGAGCCGAGGTCGAGGTTCACCACCCCGTCCCGATAGACCTTCACCACCAGCGTCTCGGTCGCCTTGCCGGGTCCGCCGTCGGTGAGCGCCTGGATGGTGCCGAAGGTGTCGAAGGCGGCGTACACCAGGTTCACCACCAGCAGGAACAGCACGGTGGGCGCCAGCAGCGGCAGGGTGATGGTGCAGAACCGACGCCAGCCGCGCGCGCCGTCCATGCGCGCGGCCTCCGTGACCATGCGCGGGATGGCCTGCAAGCCCGCCAGGAAGAAGATGAAGTCGTAGCTCACCTGCTTCCAGGCGCTGGCCAGCACCACGACGCCCATCGCCTGCGCGTCCCGCAGCTTGTAGTCCCAGGCGACGCCGTGCCGGTTCAGCCAACGGCCCACGAGGCCGATCTGCGGATGCAGCACGAGAATCCACAGCACCGCCGCGACCGCGGGCGCGATGGCGTAGGGCCAGATCAGCAGCGTGCGGTAGGCGGCCCGTCCCCGGACCTCCCGGTCGGCGAACACGGCAAGCAGCAGCGCCGTGCCCATGCTGAGCGCCGCGACCAGGATGCAGAACAGGACGGTACGCCCGGCGCTTTCCCGGTACAGCGGGTCGGTCAGCAGATCGGAGAAGTTCTCGAAGCCGACGAACTCGGAGCGTAGGCCGAAGGCATCCTGGCGCGCCGCGCTGAACCACATCGCCTGCCCGGCCGGCCACAGGAAGAACACGGCGGTCAGCGCCAGTTGCGGCGCCGCCAGCAGGATCGGCAGCAGCCGCCCGGGGAAGATCGTCCGGCGTTCCATCGGGTGCGCCGGTCAGGCGCGGTTCGCGCGCTCGAACTCCCGCAGCACGCGGTTGCCGCGGCCGACGACGTTGTCGAGCGTCGCCTGCGCGCCCTGCTGGCCCTGCAGCGCGCGCTCGACCTCCTCATAGACGATGTTGCGCAGTTCCGGCATCCGGCCGAGGCGGAAGCCCCGGCTGTTCGGCGTCACGGTGCCGCGGGTCAGCTGCTGGATCGGCACGTCGGCGCCGGGGTTCCTGTCGTAGTAGCCCTGCCGCTTGCTTTCCTCGAAGCCCGCGAGCGTCACCGGCACGTATCCCGTGTTCTGGTGCCACAGCGCGTCCTGCGCCGGCTGCGCGATGTAGGCCAGGAACTGCGCCGTGCCCTTGTACTCCGCAGGCGTCCGGCCCGGCGCCGTCATGGCCCACAGGCTGGCGCCGCCGATGATCGAGTTGATGGGCGCACTCGTCAGCTCCGGGTCGTACGGCAGCGGCGCTTCCATCCAGCGGAACTTCGCGGTCTTCGCGATCTCGCCGCGCGACCCCGACGAGTTGAAGGCGATGGCCGCTTCGCCCGAAGGGAACAGCGGGTCGGCCGCGTTGTCCCGGCCGCCGTAGCGAAAAAGGCCGTCCTTCGCCATGGCCAAGAGTCGGTCCAATTGCCTGACGAACGGCGGCGTGTTGACCAGGAGCGTGGTGTCCAACCCCTCGAACCCGTTCGCCTTGGTCGCGTATGGCAGGTCGTGCATGGCGGCGAACTGCTCAAGCTGGATCCAGGGAAACCAGGCGCTGGTGCAGGCCGTGGGCGCCGCGGACTTGGCGCGGATCGCCTGCGCCGCCGCGATCACCTCCGGCCAGGTCGCCGGCGGCTTCGCGGGATCCAGCCCGGCGCGCTCCATCGCGTCCATGTTGAGCCACATGACCGAGGTGCTGGAGTTGAACGGCATGGAGGCGAGCCGGCCGTCGGGCAGGCTGTAGTAGCCCCGCACCGCGCCGATGTAGGCGGCGGGGTCGATGGCGACGCCGCTCTCCTGGATCAACTGCCAGGTCTGCTTGACCGCCGGGCCGGCCGCCAGCATGGAGCCGGTGCCGACCTCGTACATCTGCACCAGGTGCGGCGCCTGTCCGGCGCGCCAGGCGGCGATGGCGGCGGTCAGCGTCTCCGGGTAGGTGCCCTTGAACACCGGCACGACCTCGGCCGCGTCCTGCGCCGCGTTGAACCCGGCGCAGATGCGGTTCACCTCGTCGTTCAGCGCCCCGTTCATCGCATGCCAGAACACGATGCGGGCACGGCCGGGCGGCGTCCCCTGCGCCTGGGCGCGGGAGGCGAGGCCGAGCGCGGCGGCGCCGGCGATCAGAGTGCGTCGCTTCATGGACAGGTCCCCCAGCTTCGTGGAACGGCCGACGTAGCCGCACCCTGTTGCAGCCATGTTGCCACAGGATGACAGCGCCGTGAAAGCGCGGCCCGGCCCTTACCGCTTATGCACGGACCACAGCATCAGCCAGCGCACCGGGAATACCCAGACGATGCCGGCCACGCACCAGTACACGGCCTCAAGCGTCCAGTGCAGCCGCGGCGCCACGTCCGGCAAGGTGATCGCCGCCGCCACGTAGGCCACGATGAACAGCACTCCGGCGATGGTGGCGATGGCAGGCCTCGACATGGGTGCTGCCTAGCCTGGCGCGTCGGTTGCCGCAATGGCCGGGAGGCGGTACAGCCGCCCAACCCATTCAAGGCGGCAGCTATGGACCTCAAGGACCACATTCGCGGCGTCCCCGACTTCCCGAAGCCGGGCATCCTGTTCTACGACATTTCCACCCTGCTGCGGGACCCCGATGCGTGGCAGGTCGCCATGGGGCGACTGGCCAACATCGTGCGCGGGCATCAGCCGCATCTGCTGGCCGGCGTCGAATCCCGCGGCTTCCTTCTGGCGGCGCCCTTGGCGCTGAAGCTCGGCTGCGGCTTCGTCATGCTGCGCAAGCGCGGCAAGCTGCCGGGGGCGGTGGTCGGGCTGGACTACGATTTGGAATACGGCACGGACCGGATCGAGATCCAGGCGGACGCCGTGGCCCCCGGCGCGCGGGTGGTGGTGGTGGACGACCTGCTGGCGACCGGCGGCACCATGGCGGCCGGCATCGCCCTGCTGCGCCAGGTTGGCGCCGAGGTTCCCGCCGCCGCAGCGCTGATCGAGCTGACGTTCCTGGGCGGGCGGGCGCGGGTCGACGTGCCGTTCGAATCGCTGGTGGCCTACGATCAGTAAGCCTTTGGCATCAGGCCTCGGCTAGCCCGCCCGCATCGCCACCTGCACGCATCGCCACATCGCGGTCGGCAGCGCCTCCCCCTCCAGCGCGTCCGCCCGGCACAGCAGGCCCGGCGCGGTGATCCGCTCCACCCGCGCCGCGTACACGTCCATCGTCAGCGCGAAGTGGGTGAAGCCGTGCGCCGCCTGCCCGGCCAGGCGCCACTCGGCCGGCTGCGGCGCATGGCGCAGCGCGTCCTCCCGGGGCCAAGGCTCGGCCCGCCACGGCGCGCCCGGCAATTCCAGCATGCCGCCCAGCAGGCCCTCCGGCGGGCGGCGGCGCAGCAGCACCTGGCCGGCCGCGTCCGTCAGCCAGAACTGCGCGCCGTGCCGGGCGGGCCGCACGGGCTTGGGCGCCTTGCGCGGCAGCGTCTCGGCGATGCCCAGCGCCCGCCCCCGGCACGCCTCCATCCACGGGCAGATCGCGCAGGCCGGGGCGCGCGGCGTGCACACCGTGGCGCCGAGGTCGAACAGCGCCTGGGTGAAGTCGGCCGGACGCGCCTGTGCCGCCGGGTCCTGGCCCAGCCGCGCCGCCGCGGCGGCAACCGCGCGCCGCGCGCCGGGCAGCGGGTCCTCCACCGCGGACACCCGGGCGGCCACGCGCTCCACGTTGCCATCGACGGGCACCACGGGCACGCCGAAGGCGATGCTGGCGACGGCGGCGGCGGTGTACTCGCCGATGCCCGGCAGCGCCCGCAGCCCGGCCAGGTCCTGCGGAAACCTGCCCATCGCCGCGACGCGGCGCGCGCAGGCCAGCAGGTTGCGCGCCCGGGCGTAGTAGCCAAGCCCCGCCCAGGCCTGCATCACCATGTCGTCCTCCGCCGCCGCGAGCGCGTCCACGGTTGAAAACCGCGACAGAAACCTTTCATAATATGGAATAACCGCGGAAACAGTCGTTTGCTGCAACATGATCTCGCTCAGCCAGACCCGGTAGGGGTCGGGGACCTCGCCGGGCAGGGCGCGCCAGGGCATCCGGCGGCGGTGCCGGTCATACCAGCGCAGGAGCGTGTCGGCAGGCGGGGTGGACGGAACGGGGAGCACGGACGGGATATGACTGCAGGCGGCAAGCCCGGCAAGCGCACGGACGACGCGCCGCGCCACGTCTATGGCCCGCGCCCGGTCGGCGCGCTGGTGCCCGCGCTGACCCGCCCCGCCTTCCGCAAGCGGGCGCCCGGCAGCGCGCAGGTGATGGCGGACTGGGCGGAGATCGTCGGCCCCGAGCTGTCCACGACCACAGTGCCGCGCCGGATTTCCGGCAGCACGCTCACGCTCGCCTGCACCGGGCCGGTCGCGCTGGAACTGCAGCACTTGAGCGAGGAGGTGCTGGCCCGGGTGAACAGCCACATGGGGCGCATCGTGGTGCGGCGGCTGCGCTTCATCCAGGACCCGGCGGCGCCGCCCGCGCCGCCGCCGTCCCCGCTGCCCCCGGCCATGAGGCGGATCGAGCTGCCGGGCATCCCGCCGGGGCCGCTGCACGACGCGCTGCTTGCGCTGGGCCGGCGCATCGGCGAGGGCGAGCCGGCGTAGCGTCGCCGATCAGGCTTGACGCGCCCACCGGCAACGGGGCCATACCTCCCGCAACTGCATCCCGAGGACGCCATGCTTGCCACCCGCCGCCTGCTGATCGCCGCCCTGCCCTCCCTGCTGGCCACCCCGCTTCTGGAAGCCACGCCACTGCGTGCGCAGCCCGTTGATCCCCGCATGGCCGAGCGCAGCCTGGGCGCCGCCGACGCCCGCGTCGTCGTCACCGAGTGGTTCTCGTTGACCTGCACCCACTGCGCCGCCTTCCAGAAGGAAACGTTCCCGCAGGTCCGCGCCAAGCTCATCAACACCGGCCGGGTCCGCTACGTGTGGCGCGACTTCCCGCTGGACCAGGTGGCGCTCACCGCCGCCATGGCCGCCCGCGCCCTGCCGCCCGAGCGGTACGAGCCGTTCATCACCGTGCTGCTCGGCAGCCAGGACCGCTGGGCCTTCGCGCGCGGCGTGAACTCGATGGAGGAGCTGGCGAAGTTCGCGGCACTCGCCGGGCTGTCCCGCGCCAGCTTCGACGCGGCGACCGGCGACGCCGAGCTGAAGCGCGCCATCCTCACCGACCAGGACGTGGGCGAGAAGAAATTCGGGGTGAACAGCACGCCGAGCTTCGTGATGAACGGCAAGACCACCTCCGGCGCCGTGTCCTACGACGATTTCACCAGGGCCATGGACGCCGCCGCCGCTTAAGGGGCGCGCATGGCGGCCCGCTTCGTCCGGCTGCGAATCGCCGGGTTCAAGAGCTTCGCCGAGCCGGCCACGATCGAGATCCTGCCCGGCCTCACCGGCGTCGTCGGCCCCAACGGCTGCGGCAAGTCCAACGTGGCGGAGGCGCTGCGCTGGGCGATGGGCGAGGGCAACGCCCGCACCCTGCGCGGGGCCGAGATGGACGACGTGATCTTCGCCGGCACCGCGAGCCGCCCGAGCCGCAACCTGGCCGAGGTCGCCCTGACCCTGGAGGATGACAGCCCGCCAGAAGGCGATGGGCCGGACGACGCAGGCGGGCCGGGCTTTCCCGCGCCGTTCGCGGGCATGGCCGAGCTGCAGGTGATCCGCCGGATCGAGCGCGGGGTCGGCAGCGAGTACCGGGTCAACGGGCGCGAAGCGCGGGCGCGCGACGTGCAGACCCTGTTCGCCGACCTGGCCAGCGGCGCGCGGTCGTCCGCGATGGTGAGCCAGGGCCGCGTCGCCGCCGTCATCGCCGCCCGCCCGGAGGAGCGCCGCCTGGTGCTGGAGGAGGCGGCGGGCATCACCGGCCTGCACGCCCGCCGCGCCGAGGCGGAGGGCAAGCTGCGCGGCGCCGAGCAGAACCTCGAACGCGCGGAGGAACAGCGCGCCCAGCTTGAAACGCAGCGCGCGGCCCTCCGCTGCCAGGCGCAGGCAGCCGAGCAGTACCGCGCCGCCGCCGCCGGGGCGCAGGAGGCGGAAGCGGCGCTGCTGTCGCTGTCGCAGGCCCGCGCCCAGGCCGCCCACGGCGCGGCGGTGGCCGGGCTGGACCGGGCCGGCCGCGCCGTGACGG
>CAXSHI010000174.1:0-10302 GCA_964236755.1 uncultured Acetobacteraceae bacterium | reverse complement strand
AGAACTACGGCTATGGCAGCTACACCGCCGCGGTGGCGGAGGTGTCGGTCAGCGACGGGGGCCGGCTGCAAATCCACCGCATCGTGGCCGGCACGGATTCCGGGCACGTGGTGAACCCGGAGATGGTGACGGCGCAGGTCGAGGGGTCCTTCGTGTTCGGCCTGAGCGCCTGCCTTTCGTCCGAGATCACGGTCGAGAAGGGCCGGGTGGCCGAGGGCAATTTCGACAGCTACGAGGTGATGCGCATGGCGGACATGCCGAAGGTGGAGACGGTGATGGTGCCCTCCGGCGGGTTCTGGGGCGGCGTGGGGGAGCCGACGATTGCCGTGGCGACGCCTGCCGTCGTCAACGCGGTGTTCGCGGCGACGGGCAAGCGCATCCGCAGCCTGCCGCTGAAGCTGCACGACCTGGCCCGGGCCTGACGATGCGGGCGTTGCTTCCGGCGGCTGCGCTGCTCCTGGCCGCGGCCGGGCTGCCAGCGGACGAGTTGGCGATGACCGAGCCGCCGGGCGCGGAAAGCTGCACCGGCTGCCATGTCGGCGGCGGCGGCATGGGCGTGCTGCAGGGCCGCCCGGCGCAGGACATCGCGCGTGAAATGGAGGCGTACCGTTCCGGGGCGCAGCCGGCGACGCTGATGAACCGCATCGTCAAGGGCTTCTCTCCGGAGGAAGTCACGGCCTTGTCCGCCTGGTTCGCCGCGCAATGAGGCGCCGCACGGTCCTGGCCGGCGCGCTGGCCGCCCCGTTCGTGGCCCCGCTCCAGGGAAGGGCGCAGGGTGCCGCGCGGGTCGTCGTCGTGGGCGGCGGGTTCGCCGGCGCCACCGCGGCCCGGGCGCTGGCGCAGGCCGGGCATCAGGTCACGATGATCGAGGCGGAGGCGCAGTACGTGTCCTGTCCGTTCAGCAACCCGGTGCTGGCTGGCCTGCGGGAGCTGGATGGGCAGCAGTTCGGTTGGGACAAGGTGGCGGCGGCCGGCGTGAAGCGGGTGCAGGCGCGGGCGACCGGCGTGGACGGCGCGACACGCAAGGTACTGTTGGACGGCGGCGCGGTCGAGTACGACCGGCTGGTCATGGCGCCGGGCGTGGATATGCGGCTGGGCGGCGATCCCGGCGCGCTGCCGGGCTACGACCGGGGGGCGGCCGAACGGATGCCGCATGCGTGGAAAGCCGGGGCGCAGACGACCCTGCTGCGCGACCAGCTCCGCGCCATGCCGGACGGCGGCACGGTGGTGATGGCCGTGCCCGCCAACCCGTATCGCTGCCCACCGGGTCCCTACGAGCGGGCCAGCCTGATTGCCTGGTACCTGAAGAACAACAAGCCGCGCAGCAAATTGCTGGTGCTGGACGCCAAGGACCAGTTCAGCAAGCAGAAGCTGTTCCAGCAGGCATGGGCGCAGATGTATCCGGGCCTCTTGGAATGGGTGTCGCTGTCGAACGGTGGCGCCGTCACCGGGGTGGACCCGGCGGCGATGACGCTCTCGACCGACTTCGACACCCACAAGGCGGACGTGGCCAACGTGATCCCGCCGCAGCGGGCGGGCGCCATCGCGGAGGCGGCGGGCGTCGCGGACCGCACCGGGTGGTGCCCGGTCGATCCCGTGTCGTTCGAGAGCCTGCGGGTCGCGAACCTCCACGTCATCGGCGACGCGGCGATCATGGGCGCGATGCCGAAATCGGCGTTCGCGGCCAACGCGCAGGCCAAGGTGTGCGCGCAGGCGATCACCGCGCTGCTGGCCGGGCGGACGCCCGAGGTGCCGCGGCTGATCAACACGTGCTACAGCCTGGTGGCGCCGGAGTACGGCATCTCGGTGGCCGGGGTGTACCGGCCGGTGAACGGCCAACTGACCGACATCGACGGCGCTGGCGGCACCAGTCCCCTGGACGCCGGCCCGCCGGTCCGGGCGCAAGAGGCGGCTTATGCGGATGTCTGGTATCACACGATCACGGGTTCTGTGTTCGGCTAGCTTTCTGCTTGCCGCCGCGGCACAGAGTCCGGAAGGCTTGGCGCCGGGCGACCCGCAGCGGGGCTATGCCGTGGTGATCCGGCAGACCAGTACCTGCACGCTGTGCCATGCCGGGCCGTTCCCCAATCCCCATCTGCAAGGGACGGTCGGGCCGGACTTGCACGGGGTCGGCGGGCGGCTGAGCGCGGATGAGATCCAGGAGCGGCTGATGGACGCCTCGACGATGAACCCGGACACGGTGATGCCTTCCTTCGGCACGGTGGGCGGACGGAGGCGGGTGGGCGCGCCGTGGCAGGGCAAGCCGATCCTGTCGCCGCAGGAGATCGCGGACGCGACGGCATACCTCGCGGGGCTGAAATGATCGGGCGGCGGCGGGCATTGACGCTGGCGGGCGCATCGGCACTGGCGGCCCCTGCCCTGGTCAGGTCCGCGCGGGCGACGCCGCGGGAGGTCGCGGACGAGATCGCCAAGGTGACGGGCGGCACGGCGCCGCAGACCGGCTGCGTGAAGCTCGACCTGGCGCAGATGGTCGAGAACGGCAACGCGGTCGGCCTCACCGTCAGCGCGGACGCGCCGGAAGGCCGCCGGGTCGAGAGCCTGCATGTGTTCGCGGAGGGCAACCCGAACCCCGAGGTGGTGCACGCCGTCTTCGGCCCGGCGTCGTTCGCGCCGAAGCTCGCGACCCGCATCCGGCTGGCAACCTCGCAGACGGTGGTGGCGGTGGCCAGGATGGACGACGGATCGTGCTGGACCGACAGCGTGACGGTGCTCGTCACCCTCGCGGCTTGCCTGGAGTAGCCCCATGCGCGTGCTGCTGAATGTGCCGAAGACGGCGAAGAAGGGCGGGGCGGTCGAGATCAAGATCCTGATCAGCCACCCGATGGAAAGCGGGCAGCGCCGGGACGAGATGGGCCGGGTGGTGCCGCGCATGGTAATCCACGACTTCGTCTGCACCTACAACGGCGCCGAGGTGATCCGGCTGGCGCTGTTCCCGGCCATCGCGGCGAACCCGTTCCTGGCGTTCTCGGCCCGGGCGGAGGACAGCGGCGCGTTCACCTTCAGTTGGACGGACGACAGCGGCGCGTCGCAGACCGAGACGGCGCTGATCGTGGTCGAATGACGCGGCTGCGGGGATGCGCCTGCGCCGTCGCCACCCTCCTGCTCGCGGGCGCGGCCCCGCACAGCGGCCACGACGACGCCAGCCCGGCGGTGCAGGCCATGCAGGACGACGACGCCGAGAACCCGGGCATGCTGTGGGTGCAGCAGGGCGCGGCGCTGTGGGACGAGGGCTGCGCGTCCTGCCACGGTGCGCCCGGGTCGATGCGTGGGGTGTCGGCGCGGTATCCGCGGTTCGATGCGGGGCTGGGCCGGCCGGTCACGCTGGAGGCCCAGGTCAACCAATGCCGGGCGCGGACGGGACAGGCGGCGTGGACGCCGGACAGCGAGGAGATGCTGTCGGTGACGGCCCTGGTCGGCCGGCAATCGCGGGGCCTGCCGGTCGCCATCGACGGGAGCGGCCCGGCGCAGGCCGCGTTGGCGCAGGGCCGGGCGCTGTTCACGGAGCGGCAGGGGCAGTTGAACCTGTCCTGCGCGCAATGCCATGACACTCTCGCCGGTCAGCGCCTGGGCGGGGCGCGCATCCCCCAGGGGCAGCCGAACGGCTACCCGCTGTACCGCCTGGAGTGGCAAGGGGTGGGGTCGCTGGACCGCCGCCTGCGGAACTGCCTGACCGGCGTGCGGGCCGAGCCGCTGCCGCCCGGCAGCCCCGAGATGGCGGCGCTGCAGTTCTACCTCGGCTGGCGCTCGAACGGCTTGCCGGTGGAGACGCCGGCCGTCCGTCCGTGACGGCGCGGCGTCAACTCTCCCAGCGCCAGGTGTTGAGATTCCAGGCGTTGAGCCGGACGTTGATGTTCGGCTGATAGCCGGTCAGCCCCGTCTTGAGGCCCTCCACGAGCACGTACTCGAAGATCGGCAGGAACGGCAGGTTCTGGCGCAAGAGGGACTGCACGCCGCGATAGGCCTCCAAGCGCTTGGCGCGGTCCAGGGTGGTCGCGCCCTGCTGCAGCAGCTCGTCGAGCTGCGGGTTGACGTACTGCATGGTGTTGGTGCCGGAGCCGCCCTGCGCGGCGATCGCCTTGCTGCTGAAGTAGTCGGCCGCCGCCGGGTCCGGCCCGGTCATGAAGTTGATGCCGACGATGGCCGTCTCGAAATGCGACTGTATCCAGTAGTCGGCCCACATCACTGCCGCCGGCAGGTTCTTGATGGTCATGGCGACGCCGAGGTCCTGCCAGTTCTGCTGCAGCAGCTGCTGCGCCTGCTCGCGCAGGTGATTGCCGGCGGTGGTGGAGTTGCTGAACTGGAGCTTGACCCCGTCCTTTTCGCGGATGCCGCCGCGGCCGGGCTTCCACCCGGCGGCGTCCAGCGTGGCCTTGGCGCGCTCGGGGTCATAGACCTGCTTCGGCAGCTCGGGATCGAACGCCCAGGAGGCCGGGGGCAGGTAGGACTCGGTCGGGCGCGGCAGGCCGTAGTAGAGGTCGTTGATGATGCTGGTCTTGTCGAGGCTGAAGTACAGCGCCTGGCGCACCGCCGGGTCCCTGAACTGCGGCAGGCCGAGGTTGAAGTAGAAGTTCTCGATGCTGGCGGTGGGATTGGGCATGATGACCCGGTTGGGCAGCGCCTTCGCCTCCCCGTAGTGGTCGGCCGAGATGCCTTGCAGGCTGATATAGTCGATGTCGCCGGTGCGGAACTGGGTGTAGAGCACCGTGAGGTCCGGGATGTACTTGAACACCACCCGTTCGAGGTAGGGACCTTCGTCGAAGTAGGCCTCGTTGGCGACCAGGGTGATGTGGTCGCCCGGCACCCGCTCGCTCCATTTGAACGGCCCGGTGCCGACCGGCGCCCGCATGAATGGCGCGCTGCGGTAGTCGGCCTGGCCGGCGAGAAGGTGCTGCGGCATGATGAAGGTCCAGGCGAGGATCGAGGCGTAGGGCGAGAACGGCTTGTCCAGCCGCCAGGACACCTCGCTCGGCCCCGTCACCTTGAGGTCGCGCAGCAACTCATGGCCCGACCGGGTGCCGGCGGGGAAGTTGGGGTCGTTGATCAGGCCGAGGGTGAACTTCACGTCGTCCGCGGTGAAGGGCTTGCCGTCGTGCCACGTCACGTCCCCGCGCAGCTTGATCCGCCATTGCAGGCCGTCCTCGGACACGCCGCCGTTCGCGACGGTCGGCACCTCGGCGGCCAGGCGCGGCAGGAAGTTGCCCTTGGGGTCCACGGCCCAGAGCGGGCTGAACAGCGACATGTGGACGCCGTCGTCCACCTCGATGTGCGGGAGCAGCGGGTTGAACACCGTCGGCTCCTGCGAAAGGCCGATGACGACCTGGCCGGACGGCTTGGGCTTGTTCTGGGCGCGGGCGCCCGTGCCCAGCAGCGGCACGGCGCCGCCGGCCATCGCAAGCTGCAGGATCGAGCGCCGCGGGAGGCGGGCGGCTTGGGCGCGAGGCTCGGTCATGGTCGGCTCCTGTGTGCGGGGGTTCAGGCGGGCGCCTCGACGACGATGGGCGAGCCGTCGCTGAAGCGGGAGAAGCGGAACGGGGTCGGATCGACCAGCGGCGCCGCGCCGGTCACGAGGTCGGCGGCGAGCCGCCCCGCCGCCGGGCCGATGCCGAAGCCGTGGCCGGAGAAGCCTGTCGCGACCACAAGGCCCGGCACGTCGTCGATGGGGCTGATCACCGGCACCGCGTCCGGGGTCACGTCGATCATGCCGGCCCATTGCTGGACGACCTGCATGGCCGCGAACACGGGGAACGCGGCCTGGAGCGCCGTGACCGCAGCGCCGTTGATGCCCGGCGTCGGGTCGGCATCGAGGGTGCGCACGTCCTCGAACGGAGTTTTGGCGTCGAGCGCCCAGGTGCGCGGGGTGCGGGCCTCGGCCATGAAGCGGCCGTCGAGGCGGAGCCACAGGCTGCGCCGGGTCGCGCGGGCCGCCGGCAGGAACTCGCGGAAGAAGTGCCAGGTGTCGGGCACCAGCGGCACCACGTTGGCCGAGCCGTTGGCGACCGTATAGCCGCCGTCCATGCGTTTGCGGAAGGCGAACTGGCTGGTCCAGGTCGATACCTCGGGTCCGCCGGGAAGCGGCGCCGTGCGCAGCACGGAGGACCGCACCTTGAGCTGCGGCAGGCGCAGGCCGAGGCTGCCGCAGAACAGGCGCGACCACGCGCCGCCGGCCAGCACCACGCCGTCGCAGGCGATGCGCCCATGCTCCGTCACCACGCCCGCGACCCGGCCGGCCGCCATGTCGAGGCCGCGCACGGCGCATTGGGTGAGGATGATGGCGCCGAGGCGCTGCGCCGCGCGGGCGATGGCGGGTCCGGCCTGCTGCGGCTCCGCCCGGCCGTCGTCGGGGGTGTAAAGGCCGGATTTGTAGGGGCGCGCGGCGCCGGGCAGCAGCGCGGCCAGATCCTCGCCCTCGACCAGGCGGGAACTCATCTGGTAGGGCTGGGCGCGCCCCAGCCAGGCCTCGTGATGCGCCCGGTCGGCGTCGGTCTCGCCGACGTAGAGCACGCCACATTCGCGGAAGCCGGTCTCGGCTTCGGCGGTGCGGTTCATCTCCTTCCACAGGCGCAGGCTCTCGATGATGAGCGGGATTTCCCGCTCGTCGCGCCCGGTCTTGCGGACCCAACCCCAGTTGCGGCTCGACTGCTCGCCGACGAGCTGGCCCTTTTCGCACAACGTGACCGCGACGCCGGCCTGGGCGAGAGCGAGCGCCGTGGAAATGCCGATGATGCCGCCGCCGACGACGACGATGCCGGTCCGCGTGGGCTGCCGGCCGTCGGCCTCGAAGGGGTCGATCTCGGGTCCCAAGGACGTCTCCTAAATCGCTGGCGTCGTTTGCGGAAGCCGGGCCGCCACCGGCGCGGCCAGGGTCAGGTCGTCGCGCACGCAGGCCTTCCAGTGCCCCGGGCCGACCTCGCGCAGTTCCGGCACCTGCTCGGCGCAGCGCGGCTGCGCGTAGGGACAGCGGGTCCGGAAGGTGCAGCCGGAGGGGGGCGCCATCGGGCTGGGCACGTCGCCCTGCAACAGGATGCGCCGGCGCCGCGCCGCCGGGTCGATGGCGGGGACGGCGGAGAACAGCGCCTCGGTGTAGGGGTGGCGCGGCCCGGTGAACAGGGCCGCCGTGTCCGCCAGTTCGACGATGCGGCCCAAGTACATCACCGCGACCCGGTCGGAGATGGTGCCGACCACGGCCAGGTCGTGCGCCACGAACAGGACCGTGAGGCCGAGCCGTTCCCGCAGGTCGAGCAGCAGGTTCACCACCTGCGCCTGCACGGACACGTCGAGCGCGGACACCGGCTCGTCGGCGACCAGCAGTTCCGGCCCGGCCATGAGCGCGCGGGCGATGCCGATGCGCTGCCGCTGGCCGCCGGAGAACTCGTGCGGGTAGCGGTCGGCGGCGCCGGCGAACAGGCCGACGAGATCGAGCGCCTCTTCGACGCGCACGCGGCGCTGCCGGGGCGACAGGGCGGGTTCGTGCACCAGGAGCGGCGTGGACAGGATGCGCTCGACGCTCATGCGCGGGTTGAGCGAGCCGTAGGGGTCCTGGAACACCAGCTGCATGTGCCGGCGCACCGGGCGAAGCTGGCGGCGCGACAGGTGGGTGATGTCGCAGCCCCGGAACTGGATCGTGCCGCGCGTCGGTTCCGTGAGGCGCATCAGCGTGCGGCCCATCGTGGTCTTGCCGGAGCCGGACTCGCCCACCAGCCCCAGCACCTCGCCGCGCCGGATGTCGAAGGACACGCCGTCGAGCGCGCGGAGCTGCTCGCGCGGGCGGAACAGGCCGCGGCGCGGCAGCGGGTACCATTTGCAGAGGTCGCGGACCCGGACGAGCACCTCGGCCCGGACGAGCGGCTCGGTCACGCCGCGATCTCCTGCCAGCGGGCGCAGCGCACCCGGTGACCCGGCGCGGCCCACTCCAGCGCCGGCCGGGCACGCTGGCAGGGGTCGGGCCGGGCGTGGCCGCAGCGCGGATGGAAGGTGCAGCCCGCCGGGCGCTGCCGCGGGTCGGGCACGTTGCCGGGGATGGCGTGGAGGCGGCGCCGCACGTCCAGCGCGGCGTCGAGCCGCGGCACGGAGCGCATCAGCCCGGCGGTGTACGGCATCACCGGGCGGCCCAGCAATGCGGCCACCGGCGCCTCCTCCACCACCTGGCCGGCGTACATCACCACCACGCGGTCGGCGATCTCCGCCACGACGCCCAAATTGTGGGTGATGAAGATCACCGCCATGCCGGTCTCCCCCTGCAAGCGCCGCAGCAGGTCGAGGATCTGCGCCTGGATGGTCACGTCGAGCGCCGTGGTCGGCTCGTCCGCGATCAGGATGCGGGGGCGGCAGGCGAGCGCGATCGCGATGGTGGCGCGCTGCCGCATGCCGCCGGATAGCTGGTGCGGGAAGGCGGAGGCGCGCCGCGCCGGCTCCGGGATGCCGACCTCCGCCAAGAGGTCCACCGCCCGCGCGGCGGCAGCGCGGGCGGACAGGCGTTCGTGGCGGATCAGCCCCTCGCCGATCTGGTCGCCCACCGTGTGCACGGGGTTGAGCGAGGCCATCGGCTCCTGGAAGATCATGCCCAGCGCCCGGCCGCGCAGGTCGGCCATCGCCCGCTCCGGCACGGCGAGCAGGTCGGTTTTCCTCCCATCGGGGCCGCGCAGCAGCGCCCGCCCGGCGACGCTGCACGTCCGCCGGTCCAGCAGACGCATCAGTGCCAAGGCGGTGACGCTCTTGCCGGAACTCGACTCGCCCACGATGGCCAGGGTCTCGCCGGGATGCAGGGCGAAGGACACGTCCTCGATGGCCGGGACGCCGCCGAAGCGCACGGTGAGGCCTTCGACCCGGAGCAGGTCGTCCGTCATGCTGAGCGGTCCAGTCGCGGGTCCAGCGCGTCGCGCAGCCCGTCGCCGATGAAGTTGAAGCTGGTGACGGCGAGGGTGATGACGGCGCCGGGCAGCAGCGCCAGCCAGGGGGCGCTTTCCAGGTACTCTTGCGCGTTGTTCAGCATGTTGCCCCAGCTCGCGGCGGGCGGCTGGATGCCGTAGCCGAGGTAGCTGATGTAGGACTCCATGAGGATGGCGCGGGCGACGTTGAGCGTCGCCGCCACGATGATCGGCGCCATGATGTTGGGCAGCAGCTCCCGCAGCATGATGTGGCCGTCGCTGGCGCCGATGGCCTCGGCGGCGACGGCGAAGTCGCGTTCGCGGAGGGCGATCACCTGGCCCTGCACCACGCGCGCCACCTCCATCCACGCGGTCAGCGCGATGATGAGGGTGATGGTGGCGAGGCTCGGGCTGATGAGCGCGGCGAGGGTCAGCAGGAGGAAGATGGACGGGAAGCACAGCACGGCGTCCACGAGCCGCATCAGCGCCGTGCCGATCCAGCCGCGGTAGAAGCCGGCAAGCAGGCCCACGAGGACGCCGACCGCAGTGCTGATGCCCATAGCGACGAAGCCGACGGTGAGCGAGATGCGCCCGGCCATCAAAAGCCGCACCAGCAGGTCGCGCCCCAGCTGGTCGCTGCCCAGCCAGTGCGGCCCGGCGAGCGGCGCCTGGAAGCGGTGGCGCAGGTCGATGGTGAGCGGGCCGTAGGCGCTCAGCATCGGCCCGATGGCGCAGGCGGCGACGAGCAGCGCCACGACGGCCACCCCCGCGACCGCCAGCCGGTGCCGCAGGAAGCGCGACGTGGCCCGGGTGGAGCGGACGGGCGGGAAGGGTGCGGCCGCGATGTCGGCGATGGCGCCGCTCATGAGAGGCGTATCCGGGGGTCGGCGGCGACGTAGAGCAGGTCGGCAACCAGGTTGCCGGCGAGAACCAGGATGGCCGAGAACATCAGCAGGCCCATCACCACGGGATAATCCCGATAGCCGAGGCTGTCGAGGAACAGGCGGCCCATGCCGGGCCAGGTGAACACCGTCTCCGTCACCAGCGCGCCGCTCAGCAAGGTGGGAAGCTGCAGCCCCGCCACCGTGATCATCGGCAGCAGCGCGTTGCGCAGGCTGTGGTGCACGAGGACCTGCATGCGGCGCAGGCCCTTGGCGCGGGCGGTGCGGACGTAGTCCTGGTTGACCACCTCCAGCATCGACGCCCGCATGTAGCGGCTCCAGGTCGCGACGGTGACGAGGGCCAGGACCATGCACGGCTCGATCAGGTGGCGCGCATAGTCGAGCAGCGAGCCGTCGCCGGCCGTCGCGATGTTGCCGGCCGGCAGCCAGGCGAGGCGGACGGAGAACACGTAGATCATCACCCAGGGCCATTCAGTTCTGCCGTAGCGAGCTGGGCGTGAACGGCGGCGGGGCGA
>CAXSHI010000173.1:0-10406 GCA_964236755.1 uncultured Acetobacteraceae bacterium | reverse complement strand
CGCCGCGAGGTCGGCGGCGGGCTGGACGTTCCGATCATCGTGGCCTTGTCGGCGGCCCACCAGATCGAACGGCGGACGCAGGCCGGCGTGCTCCGCAAATCACCGGTTGTCGGCGCGGCGACGGTCGCCAACCCGGCAGAGCGGACGATCTTCACCGTGGACGGCGAGGCGGACGTGCTGCAGATCTCCGTTCCCATGCGCCTGATCGAGGAGGCGGCCGACGCGCCCGTCCGGTCCGTGCGCTCGCTGTTCAACGAGCATGACTCCGACATCGAGCGAAGCGCCATGGGTGCGCTGGTCGCGTTGCGGGGTGGCGACAGCCATTCCGACCTGTTGCTCCACTCCATCGGCTACCGGCTTGCGGACATCCTTGGACAAGCGGGGGGACACCCCGGGGCTGGGGCGCCGGACGGCGCACCCCGGCGTGGCGGCATCACCAGCCCGGCCCTGCAACGCATCCACGACCTCGTCCAGGCCCGGCTCGACGAGCCGACGCCGGCATCGCCGACGCTGAACGAGCTGGCGCAGGCAGGGGGCGTCAGCAAGCACCACTTCATCAAGGCGTTTCGCGAAACGGTCGGGGAAACGCCGTATGCCTGGGTCATGCGGCAGCGGATCGAGCGGGCACGCGCCCTGCTGACGCAGCCGAGCGGGACGGTGGGCGACGTTGCGTTCCAGACCGGCTTCAGCTCGGCCGCCCATTTCGTCGCGGCCTTCCGGCAACGGCTGGGGACGACGCCAGGCGCCTTCAAGGACGCCGTCCTGGGTTAGGCCGCGTGCATCGTCGCCGACACCTTCCCACCCTTGTCGCATGCTACCTGCGCCCCTGGCATGGCGCGTGCTAATCCTGCCATCATGGACACACAAACCCCAAGCGCCCCCGCCGACTGGACCCGCTTCGAGACCGAACTCGCCGGCATCCCCTGCATCACCGATCCGGCAGTGGTCCGGCAAAAAAGCCGCGACTTCTTTTGGTACAGCCCCATCCTGAAGGCCCAGCTCGACCGCAAGACCGCCGACATCGTCGCCTGCCCGCGCACCGAGGCGGAGGTGGCGGCGGTCGCCGCGCAATGCGCCCGCTGGCGCGTGCCGCTCACCGTGCGCGGCGGCGGCACCGGCAACTACGGCCAGGCGGTGCCGCTTGAGGGCGGCGTGGTGCTCGACATGACGGCGCTGGACCGCATCGTCTCGCTGGAGGACGGGCTGCTGACCGTCGAGCCGGGCCGGAAGATGGGCGACATCGACGCGGCGACCCGGCCGCAGGGCTGGGAGCTGCGCATGCACCCGTCCACCAAGCGAACGGCGACCATCGGCGGCTTCGTCGCCGGCGGCAGCGGCGGCGCCGGGTCGATCACCTGGGGCGGTCTGCGCGATCCCGGCAACGTCGTGGCCGCGCGCGTCGTGTCGTGCGAGGAGGCACCCCGCATCGTGACCCTGACCGGCGACGCGGTGGCGGGGGTGAACCACGCCTACGGGACCACGGGGATCATCACGGCGCTGACGCTCGCCATGGCGCCGGCGCAGCCCTGGGTGGATCTGGTGGCCGGGTTCGACGACTTCGACGCCGCCGCGCGGTTCGGCCTGGCGCTAGGGCAGGCGGACGGCATCGCCAAGAAGCTCGTCACCGCCGTGGCCGCGCCGCTGCCGGAGTGGTTCCGCGGCCTCGACATCCCGGCGGGCCAGCACATCGTCTTGGCCATGGTGGCCCGGCATGGCCTGGTCTCCTGGGACGACCTGCTGCGCGCCCATGGCGGGCGGGAGCTGCTGCGCGCCCCGTCCGACGAGGCCGGGCGCGTGCCCATCTACGAGTACACCTGGAACCACACGACGCTGCACGCGCTCCGTCGGGACAAGGGCGTGACCTACCTGCAGTGCCTGTACCCGGCCGACCGGCAGCTTGAGCTGGTGGCTGAGATGGCCGCCGCCTTCCCGGACGAGCTGATGACCCATCTGGAGTTCATCCGCGTCGGCGGGCGCGTCACGTGCAGCGGGCTGCCGGTGATCCGCTTCACCTCCGCGGAGCGCCTCGCCGAGATCGTGGCCCACCACGAGAGCCGGGGCGTGCTGATCGCCAACCCGCATTTCTACACTCTGGAGGACGGCGCCGGGCACAAGCGCGTCGGCGAGACGCAGCCGGCGATGAAGGCGGACATGGACCCGCTCGCCCTGCTGAACCCGGGCAAGATGCGCAGCTACAAGGCCGCGGCGGCGTAGCGACCGGCCTCGCCCGGACCTTGCCCTGCAGGCGTCGCGGGCTCGGCTGGGCGCGGGTTGCCTTGCGTTCCGGCACGGCGCACGCGCTGGCCGCAGCCGGGGCACGCCGTGACGCCATGCAGGATGTGCATGTTTACATGACGAAGCTGAATTTGCGTTCGGTCGCGTTCGTCTCCTTGCTGACCGCAGACTATGGCGCGTGATCAGCCATGATCTCAACAAGGAGCGTTCGATGAACCAGATCAACCGCCGGGGATTGCTCGGCAGCGCGGCATTGGGTGCGGGCGGCCTGGCGCTGACCGGCGCGGCACAGGCCGCCCAGCCCGGCGAGGGCGGCTTCGCGCGCAATGCGGTGCCGCTGCACGAAGGCGACAAGGTCGTGAAGCACGACCAGGCCGACATCGAGGCGATGCCCGATTTCCGCTTCTCGCTCGACGGCAACCGGCCCAAGGTGACGTCGGGCGGCTGGGCGAAGGAGGCCACCGTCCATCAGTTCCCGATCAGCAAGGGCATCGCGGGCGTCCACATGTTCCTGGACCCCGGCGCGTCCCGCGAGCTGCATTGGCACGCCATCGCCGCCGAGTGGGCCTTCGTCATGGAGGGCCGCTGCCAGACGGTGGTGCTGGACCCGTCCGGCGCCAGCGAGATCAACAACTACGAGCCGGGCGACCTGTGGTACTTCCCCAAGGGCCACGGCCACTCCATCCAGACCATCGGCGACAAGCCCTGCCACTTCATCCTGTCGTTCGACAACGGCGCGTTCTCCGAGCACGGCACGTTCTCGATCACCGACTGGATCGACGTGACGCCCAAGGACATGCTGGCGATGAACTTCGGCCTGCCGAAGGACGTGTTCGACGCCTTCCCCAAGGGCGAGGCCTACATCCAGGCGGGGCCGATCCTGGCCGCGTCGGACGCGCTCGATGCGCCGTGGCCGAAGGAGTCCACGCACAAGTTCCGGCTGCTCCGCGATGCCAAGGCCGCGCGCGACTTCGACGGCGGCACCTTCCGCCTCGCCTCGGTTGACGAGTTCCCGGCGTCCAAGACCATGTCGGGCGGCGTCATGACCATCAAGCCCGGCGCCATGCGCAACCTGCACTGGAACCCGAACGCCAACGAGTGGCACTACTACCTGCGCGGCAAGGGGCAGGTCGCGGCGTTCGGATCGGGCGGGCGCAGCAAGGTCGCCAGCTTCGGCCCCGGCGACGTCGCCTACATCCCGGCCGGCTTCGGGCACGCGATCAAGAACGTCGGCGACGAGGACCTGGAGATCGTGCAGACCTGGGACGCCGGCAAGTTCGAGGAGATCGACCTCGACAAGTGGGTGAAGTCCAGCCCGCGCTACCTGCTGTCGAACAACTTCGCAGGCGTGCCCGACGCCACCATCGCCAAGCTCAAGCAGGGTTGAGGATCGGCTGAAGCCGGCCCTGCGAAGGGCCGGCGCGCCGCACGGGCGATCCGTGAAGGACGCCCGGCATGACGCCATGAGCCGCTACGACAGGCGGGCGACGCGCGAGACCAGGCTGCGCAGCCAGCGATGCGCCGGAACGTCGTCGAACCGGCGGTGCCACAGCATGGCCGTCACCAGCCGCGGCGAGGCGAACGGCAGCGGCATGACCTTGAGGGGAGCGATGAGGGCGAAGGCCTGGGCCGTGCGCTCTCCGAGGATTGCGACCATGTCCGATTGCGCCAGCGTCGCCGTGGCGGCGAGCAGGGGCGCGCGCAGCGCCACGCGGCGCGTCAGGCCGTGCCGCGCCAGTTCGGCATCCAGGAACTCCGTCCCCTCGCCGGTCGAGGACAGCGCGAGGTGCGGATAGGCGCCGAGCGCCGCCATGCTCAGCGTTCCGGCCCGGGCGGCCGGGTGGCCGCGGCGCACCAGGGCGGCGAAGCCGTTCTCGAACAGGCGCAGGTCGGCGAAGCGTTCGCTCGGGGCGGCGAGGCCCCCCAGGGCCAGATCCAGGTCGGCGCGGTCAAGCCGCTCGGCCAGGTCGAGCGTGCCGCTCGGACGCAGGTCCAGGCTCACGCCGGGCGCCTCTGCCGCCACTGCGGCCACGATGGGTGCGGCCAGGACCAGCGCGGCGCGGTTGTCCATCGCGACCACGAAGCTGCGGCCGGCTGTGGCCGGGTCAAACGCGGCGGCGCCATCGAGCGCCGCGCCCAGGCCGTCCAGCGCGGCGCGGACCGGGCCGGCCAGCCGCTCGGCGAAGCGCGTCGGCTCCATGCCGTCGGGGGTGCGCACGAACAACTCGGCCTGCAAGGCGCCGCGCAGCCGGGCCAGGGCGTGGCTGATTGCGGATTGGCTCATGTTGAGCTTGGCTGCCGCACGGGTGACGCTGCGCGCCTGCACCACGGCGTCGAACACGACAAGCAAGTTGAGGTCAAGCGTACGCCAATTCATGCAGTATCCGTCTCGTTCTGCCAAGGATAGAGGATGCCAAACGGGAAAGCGCCGGGAAGAAAGCGGCTATAGCTGCCGTGTTCAGGTGCCTATGCCAATGGCCGCTCCGTCATGATGCGGGGTGCCAGGACGCAGCGCGGCGCGTTCAAAGGCCCGAAGACGGCCGGAGCGCGCCCCCGCCGCCGGCGGTCGCAGACGAACTTCTATCGAGGACCAAGCGGATGAAACTCATGTACGGCGGCTTCGCCACCCAGGAAGAACTCGACCGCGAGTACAATGCGGAGAAGTCCGTCCCGGATTTCGGCGCCTGCGTGCAGCATTTCCTGGACAGCAGCGCGATGGCCCGGGCCATGCTCCCCCACCAAACGGACGTGCGCTACGGCCCGACCAAGGCCGAGAGCGCCAACATCTTCCCGGCGGCGGCGCCAGGCTCGCCGGTCCTGGTGTTCATCCATGGCGGCTACTGGAAGTCGCTGACCGCCCACGTCTTCGACATGGTGGCGCCCGGGCCGGTGGCGGCCGGCTACGCCGTCGTCAACCTCACCTACGCGCTTTGCCCGGCGGTCACGATCACCGAGATCGTGCGCCAGGTCCGCGCGGCCATCGCCTGGACCTATCGCCACGCCGCGTCCTTCAACGGCGACCCTGGCCGCATCTACGTCGCCGGGCACTCGGCGGGCGGGCACCTGACCGGCATGGCGGTGCTGACCGAGTGGGAGGAGGAGTACGGCTTGCCGGACAACCTGATCAAGGGCGGCATCCCGATCAGCGGGCTGTTTGACCTGCGCCCGTTTCCCGCGACCTACCTGCAGCCGAAGCTGCGGCTCTCGGCCGAGGAGATCGAGCGCACGAGCCCGCTGTTCCACGTCCGCACGGCACCCATGCCCCTCGTGGTCGCCTGGGGCGCCGCCGAGTCCGGGTCGTTCAGCAAGCAGTCGCTTGATTTCCTGGCGGCCTGGCAGGCGGCCGGCAACGCCGGCGAGGCGCTTCCCATCGAGGGCGCCCACCACTTCATGGTGCTCGACGGGTTCATGGCCGCGGACGGTCTGATGACCCGGACGCTGGAGACGATGCGGCGTAGGGTCGAAGGCGGCGCTTAGGCCAACGGGTCGTTCTCCGCTGACTCAGCCGCCCCGTAGATATCGAAACCCAGCTTGAGGTGTCTCTGGCCCACAGCCGAAAGCGTTTGCGGGCTGATTTCAATGCCCTCGTTGGGGCTGCCCAGGAACAAGCCGCAAAAGATGTCAGCCTCGAAATCGTGGGCCAAACGCTCCCAAACCGCCATGTCTGTCGTCAGCGGCGCGAAAAGCTCGACAATTTGGCTATCAAGATCGCCCGGCCCGCGACGGGGCACCTTCCTGCGCCACGATCCTCTACGAGCGATGACCTCCCCTCCCCGTCGGGAAGGGCGCCATGCCTCGCCCCGACGTACTCCGGCATCCGGCGGATATCCGAGAGCAATCGTTACCTGCTCAGGGTCAAGAGCATCGCCAAAAAATCGCAGACTTGCGGAACTTTTCCACAACACGCCCATCGTGAACTTGCCTTCGCTCTTTTGATTCAAATGCCGCCATAGGATCTACACCGACCTACTCGGATCTTCTCATCCGCATTTTCAGGCAGCATCGACCCGGCACCCCGCTTGCCGTAATGGTGCCCGCGGAGCCTGTCCGATCAGAGCAGCGCGCAGCGAGGGAACCAGCCATGGCGATGAGAGTGTTGTTCACCGGCGGCACCGGCAAGGCCGGGCGGCACGCGCTGCCCTACCTGCACGACCGGGGCTACCAGCTGCTGAACTTCGACCTGCAGCCCTTCGCGCACCCGGCCATCCAGACGCTGCTTGGCGACATCACGGACGGCGCCCAGGTGTTCAACGCGATGACCTCGCACTTCGACCGGGACGACCTCCAAGCGGGCCGGGCCCCCGGCCCGGTCGACGCCGTAGTCCACTTCGCCGCCGTCCCGCGCATCCTCATCCATCCCGACAACGAGACGTTCCGGGTCAACGTGATGGGGACCTATAACGTCATCGAGGCCGCGATGAAGCTCGGCATCCGCAAGGTCGTGATCGCGTCGAGCGAGACGACCTACGGGGTGTGCTTCGCCGAAGGGGACAAGGACTTTCACGGCTTTCCCCTGGAAGAGGACTACGATGTCGATCCCATGGACAGCTACGGCCTGTCCAAGGTGGTGAACGAGCGGACGGCGCGCGCGTTCGCGGCCCGCTTCGGCGCCGACATCACTGCGCTCCGCATCGGCAACGTGATCGAGCCGCACGAGTACGGGCAGTTCCCGGGCTTCGTCGCGGACCCGCCGTCCCGCAAGCGCAACGCCTGGAGCTACATCGACGCCCGCGACCTCGCCGAGATCGTGCACCTGTGCCTGCAACGGGACGGGCTGGGCTTCCAGGTGTTCAACGCCGTCAACGACACCATCACCGCGGACGAACCCACGGCGGCGTTCCTGGCGCGATGGTGCCCGGGCACCCCGATCACGCGAGACCTGGCCGGGCAGGAGGCGCCGCTGAGCAATCGCAAGGCGCGGGAAGTGCTGGGCTTCAAGGAGCAGCACAACTGGCGCGACGAGGTCCGGGCGCCGGGGTTCGCCAAGGGCTGATCCCGCCCGCCGCGGCGCGTCATGGCCCGGTCCTTGCTTGTCCCTGGTTCGCTGTAGATGAACGAGGGACCATCGCAATGAACCATCCGACCCGGCGCGCGGTCTTGGCAGGCGGCGCCGCGCTGGCCATGCCGGCGATCATCCGGCCCGGCTGGGCGGCCGACACGGTGAAGCTCGGCTGCCTGTTCTCCTCCTCCGGCACCATGGCGAACCTGGAGGGCCGGATGAACTACGTGGCCCGCATGGCGGCGGACGAGCTGAACGCAGCGGGCGGCGTGCTCGGCCGCCAGGTCGAGGTCGTCGTCACCAACCCAGCGTCGGACTGGCCGACCTACGCGCAGATGGGCCGCCAGCTCCTGCAGGAGCAGAAGGTCGCCGCACTCCTGGGCTGCTGGACGTCCGTGTCGCGCAAGTCGGTGCTGCCGGTGGTCGAGCAGAACGACGGGCTGCTGTTCTACCCGCTGCACTTCGAGGGCGAGGAGAATTCGAAGAACGTCGTGTACATGAACTCGCCGCCGTCCAGCTCGGTGCTGCCCGCGGTGGATTACCTGATGGGGGCCGATGGCGGCAACGCCCGGCGGTTCTTCATGCTCGGCAGCGACTACGTGTGGCCGCGCACCATCAACAAGATCCTGAAAGCCTATTGGGGGACCAAAGGCATTGCGGCGTCCGCCTGGCGCGAGGAGTACGTGCCGTTCGGGTTCAGCAACTTCCAGAACCTGGTGAGCCAGATCCGCGGCTTTGCCAACGCCGGCGGCGAGCAGCCCATCGTCGTGCTGACGGTCGTGGGCAACTCGATCCCCGACTTCCTGCGCGAGTACGTCAACCAGGGGCTGAAGCCGACCGACGTTCCCGTGCTGGGGCTGGACATGGTGGAGGCCGACCTAGAAGGGCTGGACACCGCCGGGCTGGTCGGCAACCTGAACTGCTGGGCCTACCTGCAGAACGCGCCGGGGCCACGCAACCAGAAATGGCTGGCGGACTGGGCGGCCTATGTGAAGAAGACGGGCGCGCCCTTCCGCCCCGACGTGGCCATCGACCCCATGGTCTCCACCTACGACAGCGTGCACCTTTGGGCGCTCGCGGCGAAGAAGGCCGGGTCGTTCGACGTGCCGGCCGTGCGGGCGGCGTTCCCCGGGTTGTCGTTCGACGACCCGTCCGGCTACACGCTGACCATGAACGCCGAGAACAACTACGTCGGCCGCGGCGTGTTCATCGGCTCGGTCAACGCTGCCCAGGGCTTCGACGTGCTGTGGCAGTCCAAGGACACGCCCAAGCCCATCCCGTTCAGCCCCGCCTGAGGCCATGATCCCGCGCGTGCCGGGGCAGCTGCGGCCCGGCCTGCTCGGCCTGGCCGCCCTGCTCTGCCTTTACGCCGCCCCGGCGCGGAGCCAGCAGCCTGCGGTGGACCGGGCCGCGATCCTCATCATGCTGTGCAGCGAGGGCGGCCGGGAGGTGCCCCGGGCAGTGAGCACCCTGCTGTCCGGCATCGCGGCCGAGCCGCCGGCCGAGCGGGCCTGGGCGTCGCAGGTCGTGCAGACCTTCTCCGCCAAGGCGCTGCGCTGCACGCCCGACGGCACGGCGTACCTGGCGGACGGGACGGATGCCGCGACGCTCGCCCCGGCGCCCTTGCCCTCCGGCCTGCGCTCCCCCTTGCCCAGCCTGCGCAGCCGCGGATTGCTGGAGCAGGCCGGCGCCGCGCTGGCCCTGTTCACCGCGCCCCGTCCCGACGCGCGGCTCGCCGCCGTCCGCACCCTGGAGCGCCGCAGCGACGGCCTGCCGTCCGATCTCCTGCCGGCCGCCCTGGCCCAGGAGAAGAACCCGGCCGTGCAGGAGGCGCTGCGCGCGCTTACCGTCGCGGCCGGCCTGCACGCGGCGGACCCGGCCCGGCGCGTCGCCGCCATCGAGGGGCTGGGGGCGGACCCGACCTCCCGCACCGCGGCGCAGCTGGCCGCGCTGCGGGCCGACCCCGCCTATGCCGCCGATCCAGGGGTCGCCGCTGCGCTCGACCGCCAGATCGCGCGCAGCAGGCGCTGGGTGCTGGCGGGCGACGCGCTGTCGCTGCTGTACAACGGCATCAGCGTCGGCAGCGTGCTGTTCATGGCGTCCGTGGGCCTTGCGATCATCTTCGGGCTGATGGGCGTCATCAACCTCGCCCAGGGCGAGTTCATCACCATCGGCGCCTACGCCACCTTCTGCACGCAGGAGGCCATTCGGGCCTGGGCGCCGGGCCTGATCGACTGGTATCCGCTGCTGGCCGTGCCCGTGGTGTTCATCGTCACCGGCGCGGTCGGCATCGCCATCGAGGCCGCGGTGATCCGGCATCTCTACACCCGGCCGCTGATGACCCTGCTGGCGACCTGGGCCACCAGCCTGCTGCTGGTCAACGTCGTCCGGGTGTCGTTCGGCACGCAGAACCTGCAATTCCGCACGCCGCCCTACCTTGCGGGCGGCGTGCGGGTGGTCGGCGATTTCCTGATCACCTGGAACCATTTGGGAGCAATCATCTTCGCCGCAGCCGCGGCCCTTGGCACCGCCGCGCTGCTGCGCTTCACCGACCTTGGCCTGTTCATCCGCGCGGTCACGCAGAACCGGGGCATGGCGGGGTGCGTCGGTGTCTCGGCCCGGCGCGTCGATCGGCTGGCCTTCGGCTTCGGCGCCGGCCTCGCGGGCCTGGGCGGCTTGGCGCTGTCGCCGATCTACAACGTCAACCCGACGATGGGCAGCAGCTTCATCATCGACAGCTTCATGGTGGTGGTGCTGGGCGGCGTCGGCAGCCTGTGGGGCGCGGCGCTGGCGTCGCTCGGCATCGGCGTGGTGAACGTCGGAATCGAGCCGTTCTACGGCGCCGTCGCCGCCAAGGTGATCGCGCTGCTGCTGATCATCCTGCTGATCCAGTGGCGGCCCGAGGGCCTGGTCGCCGCCAAGGGGCGGCGATGACGGGCGGGGCGGTGATGGGCCGCGGCGCCGGGCTGTGCGCGGGGCTACTGGGGCTGCTGCTGGTGGCGCTGCCCGTATTTGGCCTTGGCCTGGCGCCGGAGCTGCCGATCTACGCCGTGAACGCCGTTGGGCAGATCATGTGCTTCGCCCTGCTGGCCATGTCGGTCGATCTGATGTGGGGCGCCGCCGGGGTGCTCAGCCTGGGACACGGGCTGTTCTTTGCGCTGGGCGGCTACAT
>CAXSHI010000172.1:0-10443 GCA_964236755.1 uncultured Acetobacteraceae bacterium | reverse complement strand
GCGGCCGAGCGTGAGTACTACCGGCGCACCGGCATCTTCCCGATCATGCACACGGTGGTGGTCCGCAAGCAGTTGGCCGACGAGCATCCGGAGGTCGTCAAGGCCGTCTACCGGGGCTTCTGCGCCGCCAAGGACGCCACCACCGAGCAGTTCGTGAGGGGCATGACCTTCAACAACATGGCCATGATGGTGCCGTGGCTGACCAAGCGCATCGAGGAGGATCGCGATGTTCTGGGCGAGGACTGGTGGCCCTATGGCATAAAGGCCAACCGCGCCGCACTTGACGCCATCCTGCGCTACCATCACGAACAAGGCCTGACGAGGCGGCGGTTCACCGTGGAGGACCTGTTCGTCCCCTATCTGCTCGACACTTGATGCCACCGGCAATGTCGAGCAGACAGAGCAGGTGACATCCTGATGCCGTGCGACGCAAGCATGGTCGCCAGACACTTGGTCGCACAACTTAGGAGTTCACCACCCCGAGCCGCTCGGCCCATGGGGCAAGCGCGGGCATGATGGAAGGGTAAAGCGCCACCCCCTCCGCCAACTGCCGCCGCCGCAGCGCGAGGCCCCGCGCGCCGGGCAGGCGGACCGCGTCCACGCCCGGCGCCGGCGGGCTGGCGCGGGCGGCGTCGGCTAGCCAAGTCGTCTGGCGTCGGAAGCCGTCCAAGCCGCCGAACGCGGCGGGGTCGATGACCTGCAGGAACACCGCGGCGCCCCAGCCCTCCGAAGGATCGGCCCGGCCGAAGCCGCCGAGCGCCGCGGTCAGCGCCTCCACCAGCAGGCCCAGCGCGTACCCCTTGTGCCCACTGTCGAGGCCGCCAAGCGGCAGGATGCTGCCGGGCGGGTCGGTGAACAGCGCGGCCGGGTCGGGCGTCGGCTGCCCGGCGGCGTCCAGCAGCCAGGGATGGCCGAGCACGGCGCCCTCGCTGCGCAGGCGGCCCGTCAGGCCGTTGGTGGTCGTGCTCGTGCTCACGTCCAGCAGCACCGGGTCGCCCTGCGTCGGGAACCCGGCGGCCATCGGGTTCGGCGTGATGAACGCGCGCGTGCCGCCGAACGGCGCCACGCTGGCGACCGAGGGGTCGGAGCTTTGCAGCAGCACGACCATGCCCCGCGCGGTGACGCGGGCCAGGTACGCCGCGAGGCAGGCGATGTGGTGGCTGCGCCGGATCACGACGGTCGCCGTGCCGTGCGCCGCCGCCCGCTCCAGCGCGAGGTCGATGGCCCGCGCCACCAGCCAAGGCCCCGGCAGCCGCCGCCCGTCCCACAGCACGCTGGCGCCGCGGTCGCTGACCACCTCCCATTCACCCTGGGTCGCCATCCCGCCGGTGGCAATCGCGTGGAGGTAGCCCGGCAGCAGCGCCAGGCCGTGCGTGGTATGGCCCAGCAGGTCCCCCTCCACCAGCACGTCGGCCACCGTCGCCGCCCGGTCGGCGGCGAGGCCCGACGCTTCCAGCAAGGATTGCGCGAAGCGGAGCAGGGCAGCGTGGGGGTAGGTCGGCTCGGTCATGGATGGCGTCTCCCTCCCGGCGAGGCTAGCAGCGGAGGGTCGCGCGCAAAACAGTGCGTGACGCGAGGCACTCCGGATGTTTACGCTGCCTTTATGCCGAACGCGCCGGAGAACCGGGCGACGGCGGGGAGTTGACGCCATGCGGTCCTGGTTCCTGTCCATCGCGGCGGTCGGCATGCTCGCGCTGCCCATTCTTGTGCCGCGTGGGCCGGCCACGGCGCAGACGCGGCATTTCAGCTTCGGCTACGACCAGCCGCGCACGACGGGCTTCGGCATAGCTGCCGACATCTTCGCGGCCTCGCTCGGCAAGTCGAGCCACGGCAGCATGGCCATCGACCAGTTCCCCGGCGCGCAGCTGGGCCAGGAGCCGCAGGCGCTGCAGAAGATCCGCACCGGCGACATCGACTTCCTGATCACCAGCACCGCCAACGCCGCGACGCTGTCGCCGCAGTCCGGCGTCATGAGCCTGCACTACCTGTTCAAGTCGGAGGACCACCTGGCGAAGTGCCTCGCCGACCCCGGCATCGCGGGCGCGATGCACGCGCTGTTCGACGAGACGGTGACGGGCGCGCATGTGCTGGGCCTCGCGACGCTCGGGCTGCGCGACCTGTACGGCAAGAAGGAGATCCACCGGGTGGAGGACCTGCGCGGCCTCAAGGTCCGCGTGCAGGCGACGGCGACGGAGGACGCGATCTTCCCGGGCTACGGCGCGCAGACCGTGCACATGCCGTTCGGCAGCGTCTATACCAGCCTGCAAACCGGCGTCGTCGATATGGCCGAGAACGGCGTCAACGTTTACATGGCGAACAAGCATTACGAGACCGCGCCGGTCATGTCGATGACGCAGCACGAGGCCAACAACTCGCTGCTGTGGGTGTCGGACAAGCTGTGGACCGGCCTGAACGAGGAGCAGCGTGGCTGGGTGCAGGCCGCGGCCGACGAGGTGTCGCGCACCCAGCCCGCCCGCGCCCTGGCGCTGGAAACCGAGAGCCAGGCGCGGCTCACGAAGATCGGCGTGAAGTTCGTCACCGATGTGGACAAGTCCGGCTTCATCGCCGCCGCCATGCCGTTCCAGGACAAGCTTGCGGGCGACCTCGGGCCGCATGCGGTCAAGATCCTGGCGCTGATCCGGGCGGTGCAGTGATGGCCGACCCGGCGTCGCCCATCGTCACGCAGGCCGACCGCCACCTGAAATGGCGGGAGCTGGATTGGCTGGAGCACGCGCTGATGGTCGGGTGCGGCGTGTGCCTCGCCTGCTTCTCGGCCTCCGTGTTCATGGACGTGCTAACGCGCGAGCTGGGCCATCCCTGGCTGTGGCTGCAGGAGGTCACGATGGCCTTCTTCACCTACGGCGTGTTCTGCGGCACCGCGGTCGCGACCCGGCGCCAGGACCACCTGCAGCTTTCGGCGCTGACCGACGCGATGCGCGGCCCCATGCGGACCGTGTTCGAGGTGTTCAACCGCGGCGTGGTGCTGGCGGTGGGCCTCGCGATGGTCGGCTACGGCTGGCAGAACTTCCTGAGCGGCTTCAGCAGCTTCCGCATGCCGTCGATGACGCCGATCGCCTACCTGTACTGGCCCATCCCCGCCTGCGGCGCGCTGGTCGCGCTGTTCAGCCTGGAGCAGATCGTGAACGGCCTGCGCCACGGCTTCGTGCCGGCCGACGGGGCGAGCCACGCGCCCGCGCACGCCGCCGCGATCTGAATGGAGGCCGGCAACGCCCTGACGCTCGGGCTGATGACCGCGCTGTTCCTGTCGCTCGGCTACCTCGGCGTGCCCGTCGCCTTCAGCCTGATCGCCGGCGTCTTGGTCGGCACGGCGATGACGCCCATCAGCCTGCAGTCCATGATGGGCCAGCTCTTCAACGGCATCGACAGCGAGAGCCTGATGGCGATCCCGTTCTTCCTGCTGGTGGGGGAGCTGATGACCTCGGCCAACGTGGTGATCCGCATCGCCGACCTGTCGCAGGCGCTGGTGGGCCACGTGCGCGGGGGTCTCGCACAGGTCACGACGGTGTTCAGCATGTTCTTTTCCGGCATGTCGGGATCAAGCTCCGCCGACGTGGCCGTGCTGTCCCGCACCATGGCGCAGCCGATGGCCGCCGAGGGCTACCGGCCCGAGTTCGTGGCCGCGCTGATCGCGGCCGCCAGCACGATTGCGGCCCTGGTGCCGCCGTCGATCATGGCGGTGGTGTACGGGGCCATCGGCAACGTCTCCATCGCCGGGCTGTTCCTGGGCGGCATCGTGCCGGGGCTGATGATCGGCGCCGGGCTGATGGTGTATTGCTACTTCTTCGGCCCGCTCGGCTTCCAGCGCCCGCGCGCCAGCCTGCCGCAGTTCGGCCGTGCGGCGCGCGGGGCGGCGCTGCCGATGATGATCCCGCTGATCCTCTTGGGCGGCATCATGACCGGCTGGTTCACGCCGACCGAGGCCGGGGTGGTCGCCATCGCCTACATCCTGCTGGTGGTGCTGCCGCTGCTGAAGCCCGGGCATTTCCGCCGGCTGCCGCGCGATTTCGTGGAGGCCGGGCTGGTGTTCAGCCTGCCGCTGATCACCATCGCCGCAGCCTCCGCCTTCGGCTGGCTGGTGGCCTACTTGCGCGGCCCCATCGTCGTCGCCGGCTGGATCGTTGACGTGGCCGGCACCGACCCGATGGCGATCATGTTCCTGCTGGTGGCCGTGTTCGTGATCGTCGGCGACTTCATCGAGCCGATCCCGGCCATCATCATCTTCATGCCCGTCGTGAACCAGCTGACGGAAAGCGCCGGCATCAACCCGGTGCACATGGGCGTCGTGCTGATCGTGACGCTGGCCTTCGGGCTGATCACGCCGCCTTACGGCCTGGCGCTGCTGATGGCGAGCAAGTTCGTGGGCGTGCGGTTCTCCTCAGCCCTGCGGGCGTCGCTGCCGATCTACCTCGTGTTCTTCGCGACCATCGCCTTCACCATCTTCGCGCCCAGCGCGATCCTGTACCTGCCCAAGACGCTGTTCCCGGAATCCGTGGGCTGTTTCAAGGCACCGGGCGGGACCGGCTACATCTGCCCGTAGCGCCGCGTGACATTTCAAAAGATGGCCTGACATCGGCTTTCCTCCCAGGCTAGGGTCGGCTTGGGACCAAGGGAGGGCTGGATGCGTGCAGCGTTGATCGGGTTGGCGGCGGGGCTGCTGGCGTCTGGGGCTGCGGGCGCGCAGGTGATCTATCCCATCGACCGCGCTGCCATCCTTGCCGGCAGCCGCTTCGACCTCAAGGTGGAGTTCCCCGGCGTGGCCGATCCCTCCCGCGTCCGCGTCACGGTGAACGGCCGCGACCACGCCGACGCCCTGGGCCGCGCGGCCGAGTTCATCGCCCAGGAGGACGGCCGGGACCTTTCCGCCCTCATGCTGCGCAGCGTCGCCATCGACCAGCCCGGCCGCTACGACGTGACGGCGACCGACGGCGACCGGACCGCGACCGTCACCTGGGAGGTCTATGCCGCGACGGCGCCCCGCCGGGCGAAGAACGTGATCCTGATGATCGGCGACGGCATGGCGATGGCGAACGTCACCGCCGCGCGCATCCTGGTCGGCGGGATCGAGCAGGGCAAGTACCGGCATCCGCTCACCATGGACGGCCTGCCGCAGATGGCGACGGTCGGCACCTCCGGCACGGACAGCATCGTGACCGACAGCGCCAACAGCCAGAGCGCCTACAACACCGGGCACAAGAGCGCCGTGAACGCGCTCGGCGTCTATGCCAGCCGCGCCGCCGACACGCTGGCGCACCCCAGGGTCGAGACGCTGGGGGAGGTCGTGAAGCGCCGGCTCGGCATGGCCGTCGGCATCGTGACCAACACCGAGATCCAGGACGCGACCCCGGCCGGAGTGTTCGCCCACACCCGGCGCCGCAGCGACTACGTGCCGATCACCGATCAGATGCTGGCGTTCGGCCCGGAGGTGGCGATGGGCGGCGGCTCCGCGAGCTTCCTGCCGCAATCCGTGCCCGGGTCGCGCCGAAAGGACGCAAAGGACATGATCGCGGCGTTCCGCGGCGGGGGCTACGCCTTCGCCGACTCGGCCGCAGCCCTGTCCGTGGCCGACGACCCATCGACCAGGAGGCTGCTGGGCCTGTTCAACCTCGGCAACATGGACGGCGCGCTCGACCGGTTCTACCTGAAGAAGGGGACCGTCGGGCGCTTCCCCGACCAGCCGGACCTGACGGAGCAGGTCTCGGCCGCGCTCAAGGTGCTGGAGCGCAACCCGGCCGGCTTCTACCTGATGATCGAGAGCGGGCTGATCGACAAGTTCAACCACCCCATCGATTGGGAGCGGTCGGTATACGACACGATCATGCTCGACCACGCGCTGAAGGTGGTGCTGGACTGGGTGGGGAGCCGCGACGACACCCTGGTCATCGTCGTGCCGGACCACACCCACGGCGTCGGCATCGTCGGCACCGTGCGGGACGAGGTGCAGGCCGAGCAGATGCGCGACAAGGTCAGCGTCTATGCCGACGCCGGATTCCCGAACTACCCGGCGCCGGACGCCCGCGGCTACCCGCCCAGCGTGGACGTGTCGCGGCGGCTCGCGATGTTCTATGCGTCGTTCCCGGACTACTACGAAACCTACCGCCCTAGCCTTGACGGCCCCCGCGTCCCCGCCGTGCGCAGCGGCCCCGGCGGACCCTACGTCGCGAACGAGAAGGGCAACACGCCGGGCGCCCAGCTCCGCACCGGAAATCTCCCGCGCGACGCCGAGCAGGGGGTGCACTCGGCGGATGACGCGCTGCTGCGGGCCACCGGCCCGGGGTCGGAGCGGCTGCACGGCTTCGTGGACAACACCTTCGTGTTCCGCGCCATGGCGGAGGCGCTGGGCCTTGGCGCGCCGTAGCCTGCCCCGCCGCGCCCTGCTGGCCGCCCCGCTGCTTGCGCCGCGTCGCGCCCACGCGGCGGACCGGCTGCGGTTCGACGACCTGTATTCCGGGTGGAGCGTCACCGGCCTGCGCTTTTCCGAGCGCGCGCAGGCGCTGGCCGGGCACGCCGCCACGGTGGCCGGCTTCATGGCGCCGCCGCTCAAGGCGGAGGCGGACTTTTTCGTCCTCACGCGCGAGCCGCTCAGCATGTGCCCGTTCTGCTCGTCCGACGCCGAGTGGCCGCCCGACATCGTCGTCGCCTACCTCAGGCATGACGCCCAGCCGACGGCGCCGAACGAGGTGATCGAGGTGACGGGCCAGTTCGAGCTTGGCTCCTGGACCGACCCGGCGACCGGCTTCGTGAGCCAAGCCCGCCTGCGCAATGCCAGCTTCCGCCGAGGCTGAGGCGGCGCCCCGTCCCGATGTGCTGGCGAGCGGGCCGGCGTTGGACGTGCGGGACCTGGTGATCGCCTACCCCGGCATCGGCCCCGTGCTGGCCGTGCCGCGCCTGTCGCTGCCGGGCGGCAGCGCCACCGCCATCGAGGGCGCATCCGGCGCGGGCAAGAGCAGCCTGCTGCACGCGCTGGCCGGCATCGAGCGCCCGGCCCAGGGCAGCGTCCGTTGGGGCGGAGACGATCTCTGGACCCTGGCCACCCCCGCCCGCGACCGCTGGCGGCGGGAGCGGCTCGGCCTGGTGTTCCAGGACATGCACCTGCTGGACGGGCTGTCGGCGCTCGACAACGTGCTGCTGCCCCTGCTGTTCGACCATGCCCGCGCGCCCGCGCCGCTGCGGGACCGTGCGGCTGCGCTGCTGGACAGGCTCGGCGTCGGGGCAGTCGGGCGGCGGGCGGCGGTCATGAGCCGGGGGGAGCGGCAGCGGGTCGCCCTGGCCCGCGCGCTGCTGCGCAACCCGGCCGTGCTGCTGGCGGACGAACCCACGGCGAGCCTCGACGTGCCCTCGGCCGCCCGCGTCGGCGAGCTGCTGCTGCACGCCGCGGCCGAGGCCGGCGCGACCCTTCTCGTCGCCACCCACGACACGGCGCTGCTGGCGCGCCTGCCCGGCCGCCTGCGCCTGCGCGCCGGGCAACTGGAGCGCACGGGGTGAATCCCTGGCCCGTCGCCCGCGCAGCGCTGCGCCGCGGCTGGCGCACGGCCGCCGCCATGGCGCTGCTGGTCGCGCTGGCGACCGCGCTCGGCACCAGGGTGGGCGCGCTGGAGCGCGGCGTACGCCGGGCGGCGGCGCAGGCGGCCGATGCGTTCGACCTGGTTGTCGGCGCGCCCGGCAGCGCCACGCAGCTCGTGCTCACCTCGGTTTATCTCCAGCCGGACACCGTGCCGTTGATGGACGGCGCGGTGCTGGCCCGGGTGATGGCGGAGCCGGAAGCTGTCTGGGCCTCGCCCATCGGTTTCGGCGACCAATGGCGCGGCCACCCCGTTGTCGGCGTCACGCAGGCCTTCGCGACCCTGGGCGGACGCCGGACGCCGATGGAGGGCCGGGTGTTCGCCGCGGACGAGGAGGCGGTGATCGGCGCGGCGATCCCTTTGCCGCTCGGCGGCAAGATCACGCCGCAGCATGGCCGGGTCGAAGTGCCCGACGGCGGCCATGTGCACGAGGAGGTCGCCTACGAGGTCGTCGGCCGGCTGCCGCCCACCGGCACGCCGTGGGACGCCGCCATCCTGGTGCCGATCGAGAGCGTGTGGGAGATCCACGGCCTGGGCAGCGGCCACCCGCCCGGCGTGGAGCGGATCGGCCCGCCGTGGGAGGCCGGGCCGCCCGGCGTCCCCGCCGTCGTGGTGAAGCCGCGCAGCGTCGCCGGCGCTTACCAACTCCGCGCCCGCTACCGGGCCGCGGGCAGCACGGCGGTGTTCCCCGGCGAGGTATTGGCCGGGCTGTTCCGCACGATGGGCGACGTGCGGGCCGTGCTGTCCGCCATGGCGGCGGCGACCGCGGTCCTGGTGGTGGCCGCGGTGTTCCTGGCGTTCGCCGTCCTGGTCGGCGCGCGCGCGCGGGAACATGCCGTGCTGCGCGCCATCGGCGCGCCGCAGCATTTCGTGCTCGCGGCGCTGTGGCTGGAGCTTGGGGTGGTGCTGACGGCGGGCGTCGCGGCCGGCACCGTGCTGGGCTGGGCCGGCGCCATGGTGGCCGGGTCGGTGCTGGGCCGGGCGGCCGGGCTGTCGGTCAGCGTGGCCATCGGCTGGGCAGACATCGGCTTGGCCGCGGCCATCCTGGGCGGCGGACTGCTGGCGGCGGCCCTGCCGACGGCGTGGGGAGGCCGGGGGGCGCCAGGCGCTGCGCTGAAGGCCTGAGCGCAGTCCTATCCCACCACCGGAAAGGTCGCGGCAATCGCCCAGGCGAAGGCCAGCGCGACCGCCGCCGCACCCACCAGCGGATGCCCGGTCCGCCGGTAGGCCCAGCCGCTGAACAGCCCGTACACGACAAGGAACAGCAGGATGACCGGCACGATGATGACCAGGAAGAACAGCCGCGCCGGGTTCAGCGCGATGGCCAGGACGAGCGACAGCACGAAGCACGCCTTCGTCGCGGCGTAGGCGCCCCGCCGCGCCCCCGGCCCGCGCGTCGCCCACTCGTCGCCAACCGAATACAGCAGCGTGCCGACCAGCACCGCTCCCATGATCGGCACGCGGCCCAACGGCAGCAGGAACGAGGTCACGTAGCGGTCGATCGGCACCCCGACCGCCAGGATGCAATACCCCGCCACCAGCGCCGTGGCCGCCAGGAACGGCGCGGCGCGGAACCGCCCGGCGATGGGGCGCCGCAGCAGCAGCAAGCCCGTTGCGGTCAGCAGCCCATAGACGGCGTAGTGCACGGTCAGGTAGTCGCCCAGCAGGCTCGGCAGGAAGTCGGTCGGCAGCCGCCACAGGATCAGCGGCACCAGCAGGGCCGGCAGGACCGCGAGCGGCAGCAGGCTCCGCCAGCCCAGACCGGCCCCGAGCGGCACGGCCGCAACCCGCGGCAACAGGGCCGAAAGCGGCCAGGCCAGCGCCACCAATCCCAAGTACAGCAGCCCGAGCCACGGCCCCCGCGCATCGACCCACCCGTCGCCGTGCCGCCCGAACGCCTGGTTCAGCCAATCCAGCGTTTCCACCAGGCTTTGCCGGCTGAACAGCACGCCGATGTGCTCGACCCCGCCGGACAGCGTGGAGCGCCGGGCGGTGCCGTCCTCGAACCGCCCGTATGTCACCCGCTGCTGCGCCGCCTCGCCGGCCGTGATGCGGGCGATGCGCAGCCCCTCGTCCCGGATCATCGCCGGCTCCAGCGCGCCTGCGACGACCAGCAGGTTGCGCGGCGAGGCTGCGGTCACGCTCGGCGAGAACAGGGACACCGCGACCGTCGCCTGGATGTCCGGATGGGTCCGCGCGTAGCCGACCACGATGTCGGACGCCATGGAATGCCCGAGCAGCGCCATCTGCCGGCCTCCCGGCAGCCCGCGCGCGAACCCGGCCACCGCGTCCAACGCCCCCATCAGCACCGCGTTGCGCGCGGCGTTGTCGGCAAGGCCGCCGGTCAGCGGCGCCGGGTTGCGGCCGTGGCCGGGGAAGTCGAACGTCACCACCCGGAACCCGTTCTGCGCCAGCGTCGCCGCGAACGGCAGCATGAGCTGCTGCGACCCGGCAAACCCGTGCGCCACCACCACGACCGGCGCCGGCTCCGTCGCGGACCGTGCGAACACCGTGACCGGGATGACGCCCACGTGCCCCGGCGTGACGATCAGGCCGGCCTCCGCAGCCTCCAACTGCCACAGCCCGGCCAGGATCGCCGCCAGCGCCAGAACCGCGACCGCCAGCCTCGGCATAATTTGCATTTGCGCCCTTATTCCTGGTCCCGCCCGCTGGTCGCGCCTGTCAGGATGCTGTTACAGTCCCCGTGTCATGTCCACGCTACTTGCCACCGCCCCGCCCGACGCACCCGTGACATCGCCCCGGCCCCACGCCGTCGTCATCGGCAGCGGCTTCGGCGGGCTGGCGGCGGCGGTCCGGCTCGGCGCGCGCGGCTACCGCGTGACGGTGCTGGAGAAGCTCGACG
>CAXSHI010000171.1:0-10480 GCA_964236755.1 uncultured Acetobacteraceae bacterium | reverse complement strand
ACCAGGGCCAGATGGACCGCTGGAACATCGTCGCCACGCTGAACTACCTGCCGCATGCGCAGGAAACGGCGATCGTGCTGGCCAAGATGGGCATCGACCCGGCCGACAAGCCGGCGAAGAAGCGGGTCGAGAGCATGGTGGCGCTGGCGGATCTGACGCGCGCCGGGTTCATCAACGGTGACATCTCGACGGTGATGAGTCCGCGTACGGTGATCACCTGGGCCGAGAACACGCGCATCTTCAAGGATGTCGGCTTCGCGTTCCGCCTGACCTTCCTCAACAAGTGCGACGAGGCCGAGCGCAGCACGGTTGCGGAGTATTATCAACGCTGCTTCAACGAGGAGCTGCCGACCGGCCTGCTGGCGCCGCGCAAGGGCCTGTGAGCGGGTCCCCAAATGAGCGGTAGCAAGGACAACTCTCGCACCGAGGACTTCAAGCGCGCCACTGCCGGCGTGCTGCGGGCCATCGCCCAGGTGCCGGAGGTGCAGGTCGCGTTCCAGCCCGGCCCGAGCGGCTTGGTCGGCAAGCGTGCCCGCCTGCCGCTGCCGACGCGGGCCTTGCCGGCCGCCGAGATGGCCAAGCTGCGCGGCGCCGCCGACAGCGTGGCGCTGCGCCTGCGCCACCACGACGACGCCGTGCACGCCGCCCGCAGCCCCGGCCAGCGCGAGGCGAAGGACGTGTACGACGCGCTGGAGCAGGCGCGGGTCGAGGTGGTCGGCACGGCGCACATGTCGGGTGTTGCCGCCAACATTCGCGCCCGGCTGTCGGACGAGTGCGAGGCCGAGGGCTACGACCGCATGACGCGGAAGGACCAGTTGCCGCTGCCGGCGGCGCTGTCGCTCCTGGCACGCGAGCGCATGTCGGGGGAGCCGGCACCGGCCGCCGCGGCCCGCATCCTGGAAAGCTGGCGCGGCACCCTGGGCGATGATGCCGAGGGCGCGCTTTCCGAGATGGCGTCCGCGCAGGACAACCAGGCGCGGTTCACCCGGGCGGCGCGCAAGCTGCTCGCCGCGTTGAACCTGGCGGAGGCCGAGGTCGAGGCGGAACCTGACGACCAGACCGACGAGGGCGAAGACGGCGGCCAGCAGGCGGGGTCGCAGGACAACGCTGAGCAGACCGAGGGCGACACCCAGGCCGACACCGACAGCACGCTGGGCGCGCAGCCCGAGCAGATGCAGGGCGAGGCCACGGAGGATGAGGGCGACGACGCCGACGAGGACGCCGCCGCCGCGGAGGGCGATGACCGGCCCGGCGGCCCGCAGACCCGGCGCGAGAAGCCCGTGCCCGACGACCACATGGCCTACCGCGCCTTTTCCCGCACCAACGACGAGGAGACGGACGCCGAGGATCTCTGCGATCCCGAGGAACTGGCCCGGCTTCGCCAGCAGCTCGACCAGCAGTTGCAGCACCTGCAAGGCGTGGTCAGCAAGCTCGCCAACCGCCTGCAGCGCCGCTTGCTGGCGCAGCAGACCCGGGCCTGGGAGTTCGACCTGGACGAGGGCATGCTGGACGCCGGGCGCCTGGCCCGCGTGGTCGTGAACCCCATGCTGTCGCTGTCCTACAAGCGGGAGCGCGAGACGGACTTCCGCGACACCGTCGTGACCTTGCTGATCGACAATTCCGGCAGCATGCGCGGTCGGCCGATCACGGTGGCCGCCATGTGCGGGGACATCCTGGCGCGCACCTTGGAGCGTTGCGCGGTCAAGGTCGAGGTGCTGGGCTTCACCACCCGCGCCTGGAAGGGCGGGCATAGCCGCGAGCGTTGGGTGGCGGAGGGCAAGCCGCGCAACCCCGGGCGGCTCAACGACCTGCGCCACATCGTCTACAAGTCAGCCGACGCGCCGTGGCGCCGGGCGCGCAAGAACCTGGGCCTGATGCTGCGGGAAGGCCTCCTCAAGGAGAATATCGACGGCGAGGCGCTGCTGTGGGCCTACCGCCGGCTGATGTCGCGGCCGGAGCACCGGCGCATCCTGATGGTGATCAGCGATGGCGCCCCGGTGGATGACAGCACGTTGTCGGTCAACCCCGGCAACTACCTGGAAAAGCACCTGCGCGAGGTGATCCGGGAGATCGAGGGCCGGGACGCCATCGAGCTGATCGCCATCGGCATCGGGCACGACGTGACGCGGTACTACCGCCGGGCCGTGACCATCGTCGATGCGGAGGAGCTGGGCGGCACCGTCATGAAGAAGCTGGCCGAGTTGTTCGACGAGGATGCGGCGCGCGCCTGGGGGCGCGCGATGGCCGAACGGGCGCCGCTGGTCGTCTAGGCCGGTTGGACAGCCGCCTGCGGGTGTTCCGTCAGTTGCCGCAGGATGGCAGCCGCGTGCCGAATCGCGAGGGAGTAGTGGCCCTCGTTCGGCACGACATGCAGGCGCAGGCCGGGCATCGCCTCAAGCGGCGCCAAGGCGTGCAGCGGGATCAGCGAGTCCTCGCTGCCGTACCATAGGTCAACGGGCACCGTGATGTCGCCCAACGGAACACGCCAGTCGCGGGCATAGATCTGGGCGTCGGACAAGGCGCCCTGCACGCTCCGTCCGATCCCCTCGCGCCAGACCCGGGCGAGGCCAGACAGGGTTTGACGGTTCAGGCACTCGCGGTCGGCAGTCGGCAGCGAGCTGCCCACCAAGGTGCGCGGGGTGATGATCCGGCGCCGCAGCAGCGGCCGCATGATGCTGAAGAGGCGGTGCGCCAAGACCGGATGCCGCCCCAAGCGGTACAGGAGGCCGACTCCGGAAGCGCGTGGATGCATGCCGTGGGCCGGCGGCACCGGGCAAACCAACGCGGCGCCCCGCACCCGTTGCGGCAGGCCGTAGGCGCAGGCCACCGCATAGGGCGCTCCGCCCGACAAGCCGACGACGTGAAACCGCCCCAGGCCGAGCCGGTCCGCAACATCCGACACGTCTTGCGCCCAATCCAGCAAGGTCCGGCCCGGATGCGGCGAGGAACGTCCGTAGCCCGGCCGGTCGAGCGCCAGCAGGCGGACCGGCAAATCCGGGATCAGCCCGGCCTCCAGCCGCGAGGCCGGCCAGCCGTGGAAGTAAAGCACGACGGGTCCCGACGGGTTGCCGTATTCCTCGACGGCGATCACCCGGCCGTCCGGCAGCCGCACGACGAACGAGGGCGCCGCGGCTCGGCGCCGGTGGGCAACCTGTCCACGGCGCCGCAATCGCTTGAGCGCCAGGCCTACCACGCGCGGCCGCGCCAGGGAACGCGACGCCAGGCAGCACGGCACAAAAAAAGCCCGCCGAAGCGGGCCTTCACCGTCGCCATGGACCGATCAAGCTGCCGGCTGGGCAGTGCGCTTGGCTTGCGACCGGACGATGCGGCGCTTCAGCACCTGTGCCTCCTCGGGCAGGTTCCGGTTCGGCGTGCCGAGCAAGAAGGCGTCAAGGCCGCCGTTATGCTCGATGGTACGGATGGCGTGGGTCGTCAGGCGCACGCGGATGGTGGTGCCCAGGACATCCGACAGTAGCGACGTATGCTGCATGTTGGGCAAGAAGCGGCGGCGGGACTTGTTATTGGCGTGGCTGACGTTGTTGCCAGACTGTACACCCTTGCCCGTGAACTGGCAGCGACGAGACATCGGAAATCCTCAAACCAAAGCGCCGCACGGGGCGGAACCCCTACGGTCGAGACGCGGCTTATGCCGCGATCGAGCCGCCGCGTCAACCCGCGGCGCCTGCTACGCACGGCCCGAGGCGCCCCCATGCGGGCCATACTCCGCCCGCAACTCGCCGGACCGCACGCTGGACATCGCGTTCTGCAGCACCTGCACGATGGCCTCATCGCTCATGGTGCGCGCGAGCAGGCCGAGCGAGCCGCCGAGCAGGGCCGAGGAGATCGAAAGCGGGCTGAGGTTCTGCCCGGTCATGTACTCGATGGCCTTGTCAACGATGGCGCCGGCGTGGCTCAGGTCGGCCGGGGTTTCGGGTGAGGCATGGCTGCCGTCTTGAGGCATGGCGTCGCTCCTGTTCGGATGGTTGGCGGATGGGGCTGGCCCGTGGCTACTGCGCCGCGACCGTCTCGGGCAGCGCCGTCTCCGCCGGCGCCTCGCCCAGCTCGATCTGCAGCGCCCACATGCGGGCGTATAGCCCGCCTGCGGCCAGCAGGGTTGCGTGGGTGCCCCGCTCGGCGACCGTGCCCTCGTTCAGCACCAGGATCTCGTCGGCGTCGGTCACGGTGGAAAGCCGGTGCGCGATCACCAGCGTGGTGCGGTGCGCCGACACGGTGCGCAGCGCCGTCTCGATCTCCCGCTCCGTCCGTGTGTCGAGCGCGCTGGTTGCCTCGTCCAGAATGAGAATGCGCGGGTTCTTCAGAATGGTGCGGGCGATGGCGACCCGCTGCTTCTCTCCGCCCGACAGCTTGAGGCCGCGCTCGCCGACTCGGGTGTTGTAGCCCTCCGGCAAGCGCAGCACGAAATCGTGCACCTGGGCGAGCCGGGCGGCATGCTCGATCTCCGCCTGCGACGCGCCGGGGCGGCCATAGGCGATGTTGTAGGCGATGGTGTCGTTGAACAGCACGGTGTCCTGCGGCACGACGCCGATGGCGGCGCGCAGGCTGGTCTGCGTCATGTCGCGCACGTCGATGCCGTCGATCTCCACCGCGCCCTCCGTCACGTCGTAGAACCGGAACAGCAGGCGGCTGACGGTCGATTTGCCCGCGCCGGTCGGCCCCACGATGGCGAGCTTTGCCCCGGCGGCGGCCGAGAAGCTCACGCCGCGCAGGATTTCACGGTTGAGGTTGTAGCCGAAGTGCACGCCGCGGAACGCGACCGTGCCGGGCTGCTCGCCGCCGGGCACATGCGTTGCCGTCAGCACGACGGCGCCGGGCCGGTCCGCGACCTCCTGCCCCACGGCGAGCAGGCGGAACATCTGCTCCATATCGACCAGGCCCTGCTTGATCTCCCGATACACGAAGCCCAGGAAGTTGAGTGGCTGGTAAAGCTGCATCAGGTAGGTGTTCACCAGCACGAACTGGCCGACCGTCATGGTGCCCGCCTGCACGCCGTCCGCCGCCATCAGCATGACCCAGCCGAGGCCGGCGGCGATGATCAGCGCCTGGCCCAGGTTCAGCATGTTGAGCGTGACCTGGCTCTTGACCGCCGCGCGCTCATAGCGGGCGCGGGCCTCATCGAAGCGACGCGCCTCGTGCGCCTCATTGCCGAAATACTTCACCGTCTCGAAGTTCAGCAGGCTGTCGATGGCCTTGTTCTGCGCGTCGTTGTCTGTGTCGTTCATCGCCCGGCGGAAACGGACGCGCCAGTTGGTGAAGGCGAAGGTGAAACCGATGTAAAGCACGACCGTCACCAGCGTGACGAGGGCGAAGCGCCAGTCGAACAGGCGCCACAGGATGCCGACGACCAGCACGACCTCAAGCAGGGTGGGCACGATGTTAAACACCGCGAGGCGCAGCACGTTCTCGACGCCCGCCGTGCCGCGCTCGATGGAGCGCGACAGGCCGCCGGTCATCCGGTCCATGTGGAAGCGCAGCGACAGGCGGTGCAGATGCTTGAACGTCTGCAGCGCGACCTTCCGCACGGTGCTTTGCGCCACGGCGGCGAACACCGCATCGCGCAGCTCGGCAAATCCTGCGGAGGCGACGCGGAGCGCCGCATAGGCCACGATCAGGCTCAGCGGGATGGTGAGCGGGTAGCCTTTCGGGGAGAGCGCATCGACGGCATGGCTGTAGACGATCGGGATGTACACCGTCGCAATCTTCGCCAGGACCAGCAGGATGACGGCAGCGACCATGCGCACGTGGGCGCCGGTGTCTCCCGTCGGCCAGAGGTAAGGCAGCAGCGAGCGCACGGTTTGGAAGCCGGTCCGCGTTGACGTGTCGGACGCGGAGGGCGGGGTGAGATCGGCAGGCTTCATGGGCAGCATGTGGCGATGGCCCGCGGCCCTGGAAAGGCCGGCTCCTGGGATGACCCGGGATTGTCGCCATATCCGGCCGATGGACGACCTCATGCGCCACATCGCCGCCTGCCACAACGCCGAGCTGCCAGCGAATCGAATACGGTCGCGCCGGATGCCGTTGCGGCTGGGCGCGGCGCAGGTCGGATGGGTGCGGCCGGAGGTCGCGGCGGCGCTGGCCGGGCTTGGCGCCGCCGTGGAGCCGGGCGGGGTCACTGTTGCGGCCGACAGGCTCTACGCCCTGGCCCGGCAGCTTGCCGACCGGGGACTGTGCCGCTTCCGCGACGAGGCGTTCGACGTGCGCGCCGTGCCGGACGGGCCGGTGCTGGCGCAGATCGACCGCGGGGCGGTGCCGGTCATGGGCGTGCGGGCAGAGGGCGTGCACCTGAACGGATTGGTGCGGCGGCCGGACGGGCTATGGGTCTGGGTGGCGCGTCGGGCAGCGCATAAGCTGCTTGATCCCGGCAAGCTCGACCACCTCGTGGGCGGCGGCGTGCCGGCCGGGCTTTCGCCGTGGGAGACGCTGGCCAAGGAGGCGGACGAGGAGGCCGCGATCCCCCCTGCCCTGATTGCGGCGGCGGTGCCGGTCGCGCGGCTCAGCTACGCCATGGACCACGCCGAGGGGCTGCGGCGTGACCGCCTGCACTGCTACGACCTGATGCTGCCGGACGAGTTCGTGCCGCATCCGCGGGATGGCGAGGTCGAGGCGTTTGAACTCTGGCCGTTGCGGGCGGTGCTGGACGAGGTTCGGCGGTCCGATGCGTTCAAGTTCAACGTGAACCTGGTATTGATCGACCTATTCGTGCGGGCCGGGCTGCTGGATGGGGCTGAAGGCCAGCGCCTCCGGGCCGCGCTCGATGCGCCGTCGGAATAGGCGCTATGCCTAGGCTTCGGGCGGGACGGCGGCGATAGGGATCTCCCGCGTTTCGCCAGGCTGCTCACCGGCAGCGCCGACGGAGGCCTGCGGCGTCTCATCCTCGTCGTCTTGGTCTGCGCCTTGCTGCTCGGCGGTCTGCGGCTCGTTGCCGTGGCTTTCATAGGGCTGGCGGCGCTGCGGCCCGGCGCCGTTGGTCTGGCCCTGGAGCTGGGCCGCCTGGTTCATGGCGTTCAGGATGCGGAAATAGTGCTCGGCATGCTGGAAATAGCTCTCGGCCATCACCCGGTCCGCTGAACTCATCGCGTCGCGGCCAAGCTGCAAGTATTTCTCGAACAACTGCTGCGAAGTGCCGCGGATGCGTAGGTCGGGACCATTGCTGTCGAAGACGTGGTTGCGGTTGAGCGGCACGTTGCCGGATTGGTGCCGGATCGGCACGCCGCCACCGCCGCCGCCCCTATGGTTGCGTCCGCGCATACGTTTTACGTTCATTCGTATGGAGCACTTTCCTGTTCGCGACCACCCTGGGACGCACGCGGGCACGGCCCGGCGGCGGTCGTCTGGTGGCTTTGGGTTGCGCCCGCACGCAAGCGGGCAACACAAGCGGGATCGTGCCCCACGGGCCTCAATCCTGATCGCACCGCCACCCTAGCGGCCCGGGGCCATCCTGCCAAACGTTTTCTCGGCGCTCACCACCACCGCCCGGGGAATGCCGCCAAGATCGGCGCGAAACGCCACTTTCCGCCCCGCCAAGGCCGCGACCGGACCTTCCTGGCCGAAGCCGATCTCCAGCACGGCCGTGCCGCCCGGCGCCAGCAGCCGCGGCAGGGCCGCGAGGATATGGCGATAGGCATCAAGCCCGTCGGCGCCCCCGTCCAGCGCGCGGCTCGGCTCGTGCCGGGCGACTTCCGGCATCAGGCCGGCGATCTCGCCGCTCGGGATGTAGGGCGGGTTGCTGAGCACGAGGTCAAAGCAGGCCGACAGCGCACCCTCCCAGTCGCCGCACAGAAACGCCGCCCGCGCCGTCAGCCCAAGCGCGCCCGCGTTGCGCGCCGCGAGCGCAGCCGCCTCGGCCGCCCGGTCCACGCCCAAGCCCCAGGCGCCTGGAAACTCCGTCAACGCCGCCAGCAGCAGGCAGCCCGTGCCGGTGCCGAGGTCCAGGATGCTTTGCACCCGGCCGCGGTCCGGCACCGCCGCGAGCGCCGCCTCGATCACCGCCTCGCTGTCGGCGCGCGGGATCAGGGTCGCGGCCGAGACCTCGAACGGGAGGCTCCAGAACTCCTGGCGACCCAGGATCAGCGCCACCGGCTCCCGCGCGGCCCGACGGGCCAAAAGGGCATGGTAGGGCATGGGATCGACCACCCGGCCGCGGTCCCGCAGCAGCGCCTCCCGCGACAGCCCGGCGGCGTGGCCGAGCAGCAGCCGGGCATCCAGCCGCGGGTTGTCCACGCCCTCCGCCGCCAGCAGCGCCGCACCGTGGCGCAGCGCCTCGCCAACGGTCACTCCTGTGCGGCCAGCCGGGCGGCCTGGTCCTCGGCGGTCAGCCGGTCCACGATGTCGTCGAGGTCGCCCTGCATGATGCGGTCGATCTTGTGCAGCGTCAGCTCGACCCGGTGGTCCGACACCCGGCCCTGCGGGAAGTTGTAGGTGCGGATGCGCTCGCTGCGGTCGCCGGTGCCGACCTGCGACTTGCGGTCGGCGGCGCGGGTAGAGGCGAGGCTCGACCGCTGCGCCTCATACAGCTTCGCCCGCAGGATCTTCATCGCCTTGGCGCGGTTCTTGTGCTGGCTGCGCTCGTCCTGCATCGCCACCACGACGCCCGAGGGGAGATGGGTGATGCGGACGGCGCTCTCCGTCTTGTTCACGTGCTGGCCGCCGGCGCCGGACGCGCGGTACACGTCGATGCGCAGGTCGGTCTCGTTCACCTGCACATCGACCTCCTCCGCCTCCGGCAGCACGGCGACGGTCACGGTGGAGGTGTGAATGCGCCCCTGGCTCTCGGTCGCCGGCACGCGCTGCACCCGGTGGACGCCGGATTCGTACTTCAGCCGGGCGAACACGTTGCGCCCGGTGATCTCGGCCACGCCCTCCTTCAAGCCGCCCAGCCCGGTGTCGGCGTATTCCAGCACCTCGACGCGCCAGCCCTTCGCTTCCGCGTATTTCTGATACATCTGGAATAGCTCGGCGGCGAACAGGCTGGCCTCGTCACCGCCGGCGGCCGGGCGGATTTCCAGGATGGCGCTGCGGGCGTCCGCCTCGTCCTTGGGCAGCAGCGCCAGGCGGATCTCGTGGCGCAGCGCCGGCAGCTTCTCCTTCAGCTCGTAAAGCTCGGCCTCGGCCAAGTCCTTCATCTCGGGGTCGGACAACAGCGCCTCCGCCTCCGCGTTCGCCCGCTCCGCCTCGCGCAGCTCGTCGATGCGGTCCACGATCGGCGCCAGCTCCGACAGCTCCTTGCTGGCGCGGGAGAACCCGTCGCCGCCCAGGCCCTCGCTCAGCATTGACCGCAGCTCGGCCGCGCGGCCCACGATGCGGTCAAGCTTGTAGTCCAGGCTGCCGCTCATGCCAGTCTCGTCGCCAACTCGGCCAAGGCGACCTCCGACTGCGCGCCGCTCGCCAGATCTTTCACTTGCGCCATGCCACGGGCCAGCTCGGCCTCGCCGATGATGACGGCGGCGCGGGCGCCGATGCGGTTGGCCCGCTCCATCCGGCGCTTGAGGTTGCCGCGGTACGCCATCTCCGCCCGGATGCCGGCGCCGCGCAATGCCTGCACCGCGTCGAGCGCCGCCGCCTCTTCCGCCGGGCCGCCCGCGGGGACCACGGCGACCGGCGCGGGCAGCACGGGCGGCGCGTCCAGCAGCATGGCCAGGCGCTCGATCCCGGCGGCCCAGCCGACCGCCGGCACCGCGGGACCGCCCATCTGCGCCACGAGGCCATCATAGCGCCCCCCCGCCATGACCGCGCCCTGGGCGCCCAGCTTGTCGGTCACAAACTCAAACGCCGTATGGTTGTAGTAGTCGAGGCCGCGCACGATGCGCGGATTCTCCCGGAACGGTACGCGCAGCCGGGCCAGGTGAGCGCGGAGGGCGTCATAGAACGCGGTGGCCTCCGGTGTCAGCACGGCGTGGATGGTGGGCGCGTCTGTGACCAGGGCGCGGTCGCCCGGGTCCTTGCTGTCCAGGATGCGCAGCGGGTTGCGCTCCAGGCGGTCCCGGCTCTCGGCAGATAGTGCATCCCGGTGCGCGCTGAAGTGCGCCACCAGCGCCTCGCGGTAGGCGCTCCGGCTCGCGGCGTCGCCGAGCGTGTTCAGTTCCAGCATCGTATCGCCAGCGACGCCCAGCACCTGCAGGATTTGCCAACCGAGCGCGATGACCTCCGCATCCGCAAGCGGCTCCGACGGTCCGATCAGCTCCGCGCCGATCTGGTGGAACTGCCGGTAGCGGCCCTTCTGCGGGCGTTCATAGCGGAACATCGGCCCGGCGTAGAACACCTTCTGCGGCAGGGACTGCGTCAGCCCGTTGCTGACCAGCGCGCGGCATATCCCGGCGGTGTTCTCCGGGCGCAGGGTAAGGCTGTCGCCGCCGCGGTCGTCGAAGGTGTACATCTCCTTCGTCACCACGTCCGACGTGTCGCCCAGCGTCCGGGAGAAGACGCGGGTGTCCTCGAAGATCGGCGTCGCCCACTCGTCATGGCC
>CAXSHI010000170.1:0-10513 GCA_964236755.1 uncultured Acetobacteraceae bacterium | reverse complement strand
TCTTGACGATGCCGATCAGCAGGATGATGCCGACGATGGCGATCACCGTCAGGTCGTAGCGCGCCGCCAGCAGCATCAGCAGCGCGCCCACGCCCGCGGACGGCAGGGTGGACAAGATCGTGAGCGGCAGGATGTAGCTCTCGTACAGGATGCCCAGGATGATATAGACGGCCACCAGCGCCGCCAGGATCAGCAGCGGCTGCGACCGCAGCGAGCTTTGGAACGCCTGCGCCGTGCCTTGGAACGCGCCCGACACCGTGGACGGCACGCCCATCGCCGCCGTCGCCTGCTGGATGGCGTTGACGGACTCGCCCAACGAGGCGCCGGGCTTGAGGTTGTAGGAGATTGTGACCGACGGGAACTGGCTCTGGTGGTTCACCACCAGCGGCTGCACCGGCGCGGTGTCGATCCGCACGAAGGTCGAGAGCGGCACCATCCCGCCCGCGGTGGTGCGGACGTAAAGCTGCCGCAGGGTGTCGAGCGTTTCCTGCTGGCCCGGCGTCACCTCCAGGATGACGTAGTAGGCCTTGAGGGCAGTGAAGTACTGCGCCACCTGCCGCTGCCCGAAGGCGTCGTCGAGCGTCGCGTCGATGGTGCCGGGCTGAATGCCGAACCGCGCGGCCTCGTCCTTGTCGTAGGTGAGCGTCGCCGTCAGCCCGGCACCCGCCGCGTCCGAGGTCACGTCCGCGAGGCTCGGGATGCTGCGCAGCTTGTCGAGCACCCGCGGCGCCCAGGTGTTCAGCTCGTCGCCGTCAGGATCGGACAGCGTGTACTGGTACTGTGTCCGCGACAGCCGACCGCCCACGCTCACGTCCTGCGCCGGCTGCATGAACAGCCGGATGCCCTCGACGCCCTGCATCTTCCTGCTCAGCCTGGCCACGACCTGGGATGCATTCTCGCTGCGCTCGCTCCAGGGCTTCAGCGAGATGTACAGCCGGCCGTTGTTCGCCGTCTGCCCGCCGGCGCCGGCGCCGACGGAGGAGGTGACGCCCGCGACCGCCGGGTCCTGCCCCACCAGCTCGTTCACCCGCTGCTGCAGGCGCTGCATGCCTTGGAAGGACACATCCTGCGCCGCGTCGGTGATGCCGATGATGATGCCGGTGTCCTGCACCGGGAAGAAGCCTTTGGGAATGACGATGAACAGCCCGACCGTGCTGGCGACGGTCGCGAGGAACACCATCAGGGTCACGAACTGGAAGCGCAGCGCCGCGTCCAGCGTGCGCTCGTAAAAGCGCAGCATCGCGTCGAACACCGCCTCGACCGCCCTGTACGCCCGCCCATGCTCCCGCTTCTCGGAAGACAGGAAGCGGGACGCCATCATGGGCGTGAGCGTGAGGGACACCATGGCGGACACGGCGATGGTGATGGACACCGTGACCGCGAACTCGCGGAACAGCCGGCCGACGATGCCGCCCATCAGCAGCAGCGGGATGAACACCGCGATCAGGCTGATGCTGATGCTGACGATGGTGAAGCCGATCTCGCCTGCGCCCTTCAGCGCCGCGTCCATCGGCGCCATGCCGTCCTCGACATAGCGGACGATGTTCTCCAGCATGACGATGGCGTCATCGACCACGAAGCCGACCGCGATGGTGAGGCCCATCAGGCTGAGGTTGTCGAGGCTGAAGCCGCAGAGGTACATGACGCCCAGCGTGCCGACCAGCGCGATGGGGATGGTGACGCTCGGGATCACCGTCGCCCAGACGCTGCGCAGGAAAACGAAGATGACGCCGATCACGAGCGCGATGGACAGGCCCAGCGTGAACTCCACGTCGCCCACCGAGGCGCGGATGGTCTGGGTGCGGTCGGACACGATGTCCACGCGCACGTCCGCCGGCACGCTGCGCACGAGCTGCGGCAGCTTCGCCCGAATGGCGTCCACCGTGCTGATCACGTTGGCGCCGGGCTGCTTGAACACCAGGAGCAGCACGGCGGGCTTGTTGTCCTGCCAGGCCGTCAACTCGCGGTTCTGCGGCCCGTCGATGGCGTGGCCCACGTCCCGCACCCGCACCGCGCCGCCGTCGCGGTAGGAGATGATGGCGTTGTTGTATTCCTCAGCCCGGGTGCGCTGGTCGTTCGAGTAGATCGTGTAGGACTGGTTCGGCCCATCCACCGACCCCTTCGGCTGGTTCGCCGTGGACTGGGTCAGCGTGTTGCGCACGTCCTCAAGCGTGAGGCCGAGGCCGGCGAGGCGTGCCGGGTCCACCTGCACGCGCACCGCCGGCGTCTGCTGCCCGCCGACCAGCACCTGGGACACGCCGGAGACTTGGCTGAGCTGCTGCGCCAGGATGTTCTCGGCGGCCGCATCCACCTCCGGCAGCGGCAGCGTGTCGGAGCGGACGGCAATGATTACGATGGGCGCGTCGGCCGGGTTGGTCTTGCGGAAGGTGGGCGGGTTCGGGATGTCCTTCGGCAGCTGCCCGGCGGCGGCGTTGATCGCCTCCAGGACATCGACCGCCGCCGCGTCGATCCCGCGGGCGAGGTCGAACTGCAGGGTGATCTGCGAGTTGCCCATGACGTTCACCGACGTCATCTGCGCCAGCCCCGGGATTTGGCCGAACTGGGTCTCGAGCGGCGTGGCCACGGCGGTCGCCATCGTGGCTGGGCTGGCACCGGGATAGGAGCCTGTCACCGAGATGGTCGGGAACTCAACGGCCGGCAACGGTGAGACCGGCAGGAACGGATATGCCGCGGCGCCGGCCAGGAAGATGGCCGCGACCATCAGCGAGGTGGCGACGGGCCGGCGGATGAAGGGGCTAGAGATGCTCAACGCTGTGCGCTCCGGGGTTGCTCGCCTTGGGGTTGCCCGGTTTGGGGTTGTCCACCCTGGGCCTGCGCATTCGGGGGTTGGTCTTGCGAGCTGACGTGGGTTCCGGCGCCGACGCGGGTCTGGCCGCTGACGATCACCTGCTCGCCTGCGTCGATCCCGCGGCCGATCACCGCCATCTTGCCATCGTCGTAGCTGAGCTGGACCTCGCGCCGGTCGGCCGTCTTGTCCGGCTTCACCGTGAACGCGTACAGCCCTTGCTGCCCGTGCTGCACCGCCTCGTGCGGGACCGTGACGCCGTGCAGGGTATCGACCAGCAGCCGCGTGCTGACGAACTGGCCCGGCGTGAGGCGGTCATCCTCGTTCGCGAAGGTGGCCTTGAACTGGATCGTGCCGCTGGACGCGCTCACCGTGTTGTCCGCAGTCAGCAGCGTGCCGCGCGCCAGTTCGTCCCGCCCATCCGAGCTGTCGGCCAGCACGGGGAGCGTGCCTTGCGCGCTGGCCTTGCGCACCCGCGGCAGGTCGCCTTCCGGCAAGGTGAACAGCACGGCGACCGGATGCACCTGCACCAACGACAGGATGCCGGGGCCGGAGCTGTTGGCCTGGATGAGGTTGCCGGGATCGACCCGGCGCAGCCCGACCCGCCCATCCATCGGGGCATGCAGCACGCAGAAACCGAGGTTCAGCTGCGCGTCCTCGATGGCCGCGTCGTCGGCGGCGATCACCCCTTGCAGCCGGGCGACCGAGGACTGCTGCGTTTCGACCTGCTGGCGAGAGGCGAAGTCGCTGCGGGCCAGGCTGGAATACCGCTTGAAGTCGGCCTCGGCGTTCTCAAGCTGCGCCTGGTCCTGCTGCCGCTGCGCCTGCGCCTTGTCGAGCGCGGCCTTGAAGGGGCGCGGGTCGATGACCGCAAGGGTATCGCCCTGCTTCACGTCCTGGCCCTCCCGCACCGGCACGTCCAGCAGCACGCCGCCGACCTGGGCACGCACCTCGACCGCGTTAAGCGCCTGCACGGTGCCGATGCCGCGCAGGTAGACCGGCACGTCGGCCGTCTTGCTCTCCGCCGTCGTCACCGGCACGGATGGCGGCTGGGCGGCCTGCTCCTGCTTGGGCCCGGCAAACACACGCCACCCGCCGTAGCCGCCGCCAACCAACAGAACGGCGCCAAGCGCCAGGGCGTAGGGGGTTTTCATAAGTCTCCGCGTGCGGGCCAGAATGGCTCCTCTCACTACGCATTGATTGGGCCAGCGCCATGCGTTCTCACAAAAACGTGAACGCGACGCGGGGCAGCGGGCCAGGGCGCGCCGCGGTGAGACCTCGGGGTCATATCCGGCTCGCGACCTCGGTGATGAGGTGTCGCAGCCATTTCAGCGCCGGGTCGCTGCCAAGTCCCAGGTGCCAGACCATCGAAAGCTGGGTTTCCGGGCCGGGATAGGGCGGCTCCATCCATTTCAGCCGGTAATGACCCGCCCACGCGACGGCCATGCGCCACGGCACCAGGGCCGCGAGGTCGGTCTCGCCCACGACTGCCAGCGCGGCATGGGTGCTCGGGACAGTCAGCCGCACCTGGCGTTGCCGCCCGATGCCGGCCAGCGCGTCGATCAACGCGCCGTCGCCGTCCTGCGCGACCCGGCGCTCCAGCCCATGCTCCACGATCATGCCGTCCATCGCCTCCGTGCGCTCGTCCGTCACGGCGCGGACCAGGTGCGGCAGGCTCGCAAGGCGTTCCAGCGTCAGCGGCTCCTGGGCGAGCGGGTGGTCGGCGCGCAGCACCCAAACCAGCCGGTCGCGCAGCAGCCCATGCAGGCCCAGGCGCCCGGGCACCCGGCCGTAGGCCGAGATGGCGAGATCAACCCGCCCGGTGTCGAGCGCCTCCGCGATGTCGGCGACGCCCGGCGTGATCCGGACCTCGACTCCGGGCGCGTCGGCACGGATGCGCTTGACGACGCCCGGCAGCAGGACGGCGCAGGCGTAGGCGTCGGCGGCGATGGCATAATGGTGCTCCGCCGTCGCCGGGTCGAACGCATCGACGCTGAGGGCCGCCTGCAGCTGAAGCAGCCCGGCCCGCAGCCGGGGCCCGACCGCCCGCGCCTTGGCGGTCGGCGTCATGCCGTCCGGGCTTTTGATGAACAGCTCGTCGTCCAGGATGTCGCGCAGCCGGGCCAGCGCGTGGCTCACGGCGGATTGCGTGACATGCAGGCGGCTTCCGGCCCGCGTGACGCTGCGCTCCTCAAACAAGGCGTCGAACACACGGAGCAAGTTCAAGTCCATGTTAGAGAAGTTTACCATCGCCGTTCTTCACAATCCCGCATTGGAGGATGAGCGCCATTCATTTCCGGCATGACGAACGGTCACTGGTATTAAACAGCGCCAGTCGCCACGTTTTCTGGTGAGGTTGGCAGGATCAGAAGCCAGCACTAATCACTGTAGGAGGGTTTCAATGCGCGGTTTGGTTATTATCCCAGCAATGATCGCCTTGGTCGGATGCAGCGCAGTGGACCCGTCCGCCCCAGCCAAGGTCAGTTGGCAATACGGTGCGGGAAACGGTGACGGCGTGTCCTATCCGGGACCGGCCCCAATTTACAGCCGTGCGTATGGCCTGGATGCGGACCAGGTTGCTCCCTCGGCGACAGCGCCCGACGTCAAGTATGGCTACGGCGCGGAGAACCAGACCGGGAGCATGGTGCAGGTTGCCCCGCAATCGCCGCAGCAGCTTGCATCTCCCGCGCCGGCGCAGCAGTTGGCACCCCGTCCAAACGAGCACCCGGCGGCCCCAGGTACGCATAGCTGATCAAAGCTCATCCCTGCCAGATTCCGGCAGGGATGCCGGGCTGGCCCAGAAGCCACGCCGTAGTCGGCTGAATGCCTAATCAACGGCAATTCGTCCGATAGATGTACTGCTGCACTTCGGGCGTATCAACATTCGCCGGGGTCGCCACCACAAACGGCGTGTGAATTTGGCGCTCGATGGCTTTGCCGTCGAGCGCGGCAACCAGCATTTCCACTCCAAGTTGTCCGATGCGGTATGGGTATTGAACGATGTCGGCGGCGACAATCCCCTTGCGGATCGCTTCCACAATGGGATCGGACGTGTCGAAGCCGACCAGTTTGATCTTTCCCTCGCGCTGCGCCTCGCGCACGCCTGTCGCAGCGCCTTCGGTGTTGTTGGTTGTCAGCGTAAAGACTCCGGCAAGGTCCGGATGCGCTGCGATGGTGGAGGTGACGATTGAAGCCGCCTTTGCCGTCTGGTTGTTGCTGTATTGCGGGCCAAGAAACGTGATCTTCGGATGCTTGGCGATTTCTTCCTGGAAACCCTGCAAGCGTTGCTGAGCAACGTTGGCGGCGGGCGAGTTCATCATCGCCATGACCTCGCCTTTGTCGCCGATCAATTCGGCCAGCTGCTTGGCTGCCTGCCGACCCCCCTCGACGTTGTCGGACTGGATGTTGGACACCGCGACGCTCAGATCCTTTACGTCGCCGTCGATCGAGAGGATCTTGATGCCGCGCTCCTTGGCGTCGAGCAACGTCGCCGTGAGCGCCACGGGGTCGTCGGCGGTGAACATAATGGCGTCGGGCTGTGCCGCGATCACCGCGTTCAGCACGCGCATTTGCAGGGCCGGGGTGTATTGCTGCGGACCTTGCGCGTCGAATGTGACGCCCAGGCGCTTGGCCGCTTCCGTCCCGCCGCACGTCACCGACATGTAGAAAGGGTTGCCCGTCACGCCTTGGATGTAGGTGATCCTGTACGGCTTCTCTGCCCGCGCGGAGAGCGGCAGCGCCGATGCTGAAAGCAGGAGCATGGCTGCGAGGGTCAGGCGCATGTTCGGTCCTTCGGAAGCTTCGGGGCGACGATCATGGTGATGATCATCTGGGGGCTTACAGGCGCTCGCCCTTCTGGCGCTTGATCTGGTCGGCATAGACGGCGGCGATGACGACGAAGCCGATCACGACCATCTGCCAGAACGGCTGGATGCCCATGATGATGAAGCCGTTCGCCAGCACGGCCGGGATGAACACGCCAACCACCGTGCCGATGATGGTGCCGCGCCCGCCCGTCAGCGCGGTGCCGCCGAGCACCACCGCGGTGATCGCTTCCAGCGGGTCGTTCGCGTGGCCCTCCAACGTCGTGGTGGAGAAGCGGCCCAGCGACAGCATCGCCGCGAACCCGGCCAGCAGCCCGCTCAGCGCATACAGCTTCAGCAGATGCCCCGACACGTTGATGCCCGCCCGGCGCGACCCCTCTGGGTTGGAGCCGACGAGGAAGGTGTGCCGGCCGAACCGGGTCATGTGCAGCACGATCCCGCCGATCACCGACACAATGCCAGTGATGACCACGAGCCATGGCACGCCGCCGATCGAGCCGTGGCCGAGGGCGATCAGCGCGTCCGGCACGGTGCGGATGTCGTTGCCGTCCGTGACCAGGTAGGCCGCCCCAAGCGCCGCGCCCATCGTCCCGAGCGTTGAGATCAGCGCGGACACGCGGAGCTTGGTGATGCAGAACCCGTTGAACGCGCCCCAGGCCGCCCCGCACGCGAGCGCCACGACGAAGCCGATGGCGATGGTCAGCGGGCTGTCGGTGCCGAACTGCAGCATCACCTGCGCCGCGACGACGCCCGAGAACACCAGCACGGACCCGATCGACAGGTCGAACCCGCCGGCGATCATGATGTAGGTGGTGCCGACCGCCAGGATCAGCAGCACGGAAGCGTCGAGGAAGATGTTGCGGATGTTGTAGCTGCTGGCAAAGGTGGTCGGATGCAGGAAGGAGAAGAACGCGACCAGCAGCGCCAGGATGATGCCCATGTAGAAAGGCGAGGACGACATCGCCCCTCGGAGCTTGCGACCCAGCCCCTGAGGCGCCTGCAGCCCAGCCGCCTCGCCCACGGCGGCCGGCGGGTGGATCGTCGCGTCCCCGCTCATGCCGCGACGCCCTGTTCCGACTCAGGCGCGGCGTCGAGCGCCCCGGTCATAGCGCCGACCAGGTCCGGCACGGTGATGCCGTGGTTGCGCATGGACGCGATCCGCCGCCCGAGCCGCAGCACCTCCACCGTGTCGGCCACCTGGATCACGTCGCGCATGTTGTGGCTGATGAGCACGACGGCGACCCCGGTGTCGCGGATGCGGCGCACCAGGTCGAGCGTGCGCGCCGTCTGCACGACGCCGAGCGCCGCCGTCGGCTCGTCCATGAACACGACGCGCTTGGCCCACATCGCCGCCCGGCAGATCGCGACGCTCTGCCGCTGCCCGCCCGACAGGCTCGCGATCGGCGCGTCCATGTCCTTGAGCGCGACTTTGAGCTTCTGGAACGCGACCGCGCTTTCCCGCCGCATGGTGGCGTTGTCGAGAAAGCCGAGCCGGCCGAGCAGCCCCGGGCGCAGCGCCTCCCGCCCCATGAACATGTTGGCAGACGGGCTGAGATCGGGGCACACGGACAGGTCCTGATAGACCGTCTCGATCCCGATGGCGTGGGCGTCGGACGGCGAGGCGAACGACACCGGCGCGCCGTCCACCGTCATCTGCCCGGAGGTCGCCGCATACACGCCGGAGAGGATCTTCACGAGCGTGCTCTTGCCTGCGCCGTTGTCGCCAATCAGCGCCGTGACCTCGCCGGCACAGGCGTCGAAATCCGCGCCGCGCAGCGCCTCGACATGGCCGAACCGCTTGACGATCCCGCGCGCCTGGAGGATCGCATCGCCTGACGCAGAGAGGGCCATCGACATGCTCGTGCTCCTTGGCGGCACTGTTGCAACCAAGGCGTCTTTCCGCAAGGGGTCCGGCTGCCCGCGGCGAGGACGTTACGCGAGCGATATCCTGCTTGGACGTTTTCGCCTCGCCGGAGTGTTTGGGCGTCCAAACGTTGCAGTATCGCATCTTTCGCGGTTTTGGCGTATGCTGGCCCGCGCGGCCCTGCCGCCAAGACCTGACCTCGATGAACGCGGACCCCTGGAGCCTGGAATGACCGATTCGATCTTCACCGCCTGGAAGCCGGAGCACTCGGCGCTGTGGGGCAACGTGCCGCTGCGCCTCAAGCACCGGCTGCACCAGCATGAGCTGTTCAGCCGCCCGGCGCTGGCCCGCCTGATCGAGGCCGCGCCGAAGTCGAACTACATGCTGATCGAGACCGGACGCCCGAACGAGCGCAAGCTCTGGCGAGAAGGCGAGATGGGCCAGCTCAGCGGCATGGAGGTCATGGACGCCATCGCCGCCGGCCGGATCTGGCTCAACCTGCTCCGCGTGAACGAGATCGACCCGCAATACGGCAAGCTGCTTGACGAGATCTTCGGCGAGCTGGAGGGACGCATCCCTGGCTTCACCACGTTCAAGCGGATCAACGGCATCCTGATCTCCTCGCCGCGCGCCCAGGTGTACTACCACTTCGACACGGCGGGCCAGACGCTTTGGCAGATCGCCGGAAGCAAGCGCGTGTACCTGTATCCGAAGGAGCCGCCGTTCCTGACGCCGGAGACGCTGGAAAACGTGATCCTCTACAACAACGAGACCGGCATCAAGTACGAGGGCTGGTACGACGAGTACGCCCAGTGCATCGAGCTGCATCCCGGCGAGATGGCGCAGTGGCCGCTCAACATGCCCCATCGGATCGAGAACGCCGACGAACTCAGCGTGTCCATGACGATCGAGTACTTCACGACCGACATCCGCCGCAACCTGTTCGTCAACGGGGCGAATGGCCTGTTGCGGGACAAGCTGAAGGTCAAGCCCCACCGCACCGTGTCCGGCCCGGCGCTGTGGGCCAAGACAGCGGTCTATGCGGCCGCATCCAAGAGCGGGCTGCTCACCAAGCAGCGCAGCAAGCGCCGGCCGATCACCTTCACGCTGGACCGCGATTTCCTGGCGAAGCCGGCGACGGCGAACCCGCCCCTCGCCGACGCGGCACGCCCGGCGGAGCGCGTGCTGGGCGGGGACTAACCCGGCGCGCTTCTATGTGACCGCCCTGCGGACAGCGAAGCGCGGGTCGCGCCAGGCGCCGTCGGCCATGACGGCGCCGAGAGTCGCTGCCGCGTCCCACAGATCGGCATAGCCGAGCGTGAGCGGTGTGATGCCGAACCGCAGGATATCGGGCGCGCGGAAGTCGCCGATCACGCCGCGGCCGATCAACGCCTGCATGACGGCGTGGGCGTCCGGGTGCGACAGGCAAAGCTGGCTGCCATGCCGCGCCGGGTCGTCCGGGGTGATGCGACGGAACATGCCGGGCGCGGCCCGTTCAATCATCGCCGCCAGCAGCGCGACCTGCCGGAGCGACTTGTCCCGCACGTCGGACAGGGATGCCTCCAGCGCCAGGCCGACCCCGACCTCAAGCGCCGCGAGGCTGAGGATCGGCGGCGTGCCGACGACGGCTTGGGCCAGGCCGGGCGCCGGGCGGTACTCGGCCTCGAACGCGAACGGCGCCGCGTGGCCCAGCCATCCGGTGATCGGCAGGCGTAGCCCGGCGTGCAGGCGGGGCGCCACGTATAGGAAGGCGGGCGCCCCGGGTCCGCCGTTGAGGAACTTGTAGCCGCAGCCCACGGCGAAGTCGGCGTCCGCCGCCGCGAGATCCACCGGCACCGCGCCGGCGGAGTGCGCGAGGTCCCACAGCACGAGCGCGCCCTGTTCCTGCGCCGCGCGGGTGGTGGCCGCCATGTCGTGCATCGCGCCGGTCCGGTAGTTTACGTGGCTCAGCATGAGCACGGCGGTGTTGTCATACCAATTGGCTTATTCGCTGACCTGATCGATGGCCTGGATGATCCA
>CAXSHI010000169.1:0-10525 GCA_964236755.1 uncultured Acetobacteraceae bacterium | reverse complement strand
CCTCGGTCAGCCGGGCGAGCGGCATCCCGAGCGCCGCCGAGATCGCGAGCTTGGCCGTGACCCGGTTCGCGTAGGCGATCTTCCGAACGAAGGCGTGCAGGTTCCGGACCAGCGCCTCGCTGATCTGGCGGGCGCGGGGCGAGCTTGCCTGGCCCACGCGCTGCAGCACGGCAGCGGTGATGCTGGTTTCATTCAGGTCCTGCATGGCCATTTCCTATCCGACCGACACCGGCGCGTGCCGGTCCGCCATCACGGCCGCGTTCGTCAGGACCAGCCTGAGTGCGAACGCGAGCACCGCAACCAGGACGAGGGGGCTGGCAGCGGCCATGAACAACTGTTGGCTGGTCAGCCCGGCAATCAGCAGCCCGCCGATGTAGGGGCCGAGCATGGAGCCGATCTTCGCGATGCCGATGGCCCAGCCCACGCCGTTCGCCCGGATGCGCGTCGGGTAGAGCGAGCCGACGACCCCGTGCAGGCAGGTCTGTGCCCCGAATGCGAAGCACCCGGCCAGGAAAACCGTCGGGAACAGCAGGAAGCCGGCGCCGCCGAGCGTTCCGATGGCAGCCACGGCCGGGCAGGCCAGCACCGCCATCGCGACCACGGCCGCGATCCCGAACCTGTCGGCAAAGCGCCCGCCCACGATCCCGCCGACGGCGCTGCCGGCGAACAGGAGCGACGTCGCGAGTGCCGCCGACCCCCGCGACAGCCCGACCGCCTCCACGGCCACGGGCATCCAGCTCGACAAGGAGAACACCGTCATGGAGCTTGCGATGTAGGTCAGCCAGATGAGCGGCGTCGCGGCCTGCAGCACGCCCGTGAACAGGTCGGAAAGCCGGCCGGGAGCGGTGGAAGCGGCGGCGCTGTCCGGGATCACGCGGGCGCCGGCATCGAAGCGCAGGTCAGGCCGCAGGAACGCCGCAACCTTCAAGGCTTCGGCGGCCCTGGATGGCACGGTCACGAGGTAGCGCAGCGACTCCGGCAGCAGGAGCATGAAGGCGATTGCTGCCAGCAGGGACAAGGCACCGCCGGCAAAGAACATCGCCTGCCAGCCATGGGCGGGGATGACGTAGGCTGCCGACAGTCCCGCGACGATGCCGCCGACCGAGTAGCCGGCGAAGATCGCGCCGACCGCGGTGATCCGCAGCCGCTGGGGCGCGAACTCGGTGATCAGGGCCACGGCATTCGGCACCGCGCCACCCAGGCCGAGTGCCGCCAGGAAGCGCAGCGCGAGGAGCTGCTCATACGAGGCCGCCAGGCCCGTTGCCGTGGTCAAGATGCTGAAGGCGAGCGCCCCCAGGATGATGGCGCGCTTGCGCCCCAGGCGGTCGCCCAACCGCCCGAACATCACCGACCCGACCAGCAACCCGAACAGGCCCGCGCTGAACACCACGCCCATGGAGGAGGGGCTGAGATGCCAGTCCTTGATCAACGCAGGCGCCGCGAACGACAGCGCCGCAACGTCATAGGAGCCGCAGACCATCAGGAGGAAGCACAACCCGATGATCTTGAGCAGCGGCACCCCAACGCCTGGACGCTCCACAATCTCGCTGACGGTATAGGCATCTCGACCCGGCACTCCGAACATTGCGCTTCCCCCTGTTTTGTTCTTGTCGCCTGGCCGCCAGTTGTTCCGTTGGCCGCTACCCTGGTCAGACCGCCAGTTCGGCGGGCGCCTCCGCACGCAAGTGCGTGCCTTGCCCGATCAGGACCCGCTGCAGCTGCTCGACGGGCACACGGTCCGGGCTGGTCCCGGCGTTCGCGGCCAGTGCAGCCGCCGCGCCCGCCGCGTGCCCGGTCAGCCAGCATTGCGGGATCTCCCGCATGAAGGTGTGCGAGGAAGAGTCGGAGGACAGGTGCCGGCCGGCCACGATCAGCCCAGGCGTGGCGCGGGGCAGCAGGCTGCCATAGGGCACCGACACGCTCGCCCACTTCGGCGCGAGGCTGGGGCTGATGCCGATCTCGTCGGCGTGGACCCGCCCGCTTTTCCAGTCCTCGCGCGACAGCGTCTGCTGCCCCACAAGCCGCCGGGTCTGCCGCACGCCGATCTGCGGCGCGGTCAGCATGATCCAGGCGTCTCGGAAGCCCGGCGCGTGGGCGCGGTAGTAGGCCAGCAGCTCCATCATCTTGTCGTGCGAGCGCAGCTCGACTTCCGTGAGATCCTGCACGTCCAGGCCGTCGTAGCCCGCCCAGCGCGGCCCCATGAACACGGCGACATCGTTGCGCCAGGTGGCGATGGGCCACTCGAACAGGCCGAGTTCCTTGCGCGCCCGCGCCGAGAACTCGTCATACTCGGCCGACCGCCGGAAAGACAGCCACCGCTCGTTGTCCACGCCGCCCCAAAGCCAGGACGTGTTGATGCACTGGTGGATGTTGGCGGCCTCGACATCGGCGGCGGATACCTCGCCGGCGCTGGCGAAGATGTCGCCGTCTCCGGTCGTATCCACCACCACCCGCGCCGTGATGGCGAAGCGGCCCTGCTTGCTTTCGAACACCACGCCGCGCAGGCGCCCGTCCTCGACGATGGCGGTGGAGGCCCAGGCATGGAACAGGATCTCGGCGCCGGCTTCCCGGACGGCCTGCAGCGACACCGCCTTGAGCTGCTCCGGGTCGATCATCGGCGCCCAAGTGACAGTGTCATGGAACGCCGAGAAGCGGGGCTTCCAGCGGGCCACCTCTGCGGCCTCCCGGCTGCCCCAGGCGGCCTTGCTGGGACCGAGCTTCGCTTCCGCGGGCAGGCGGTCCATCAGCTCCTGGCCTAGGCCCTGGATGACCAGGTTGCCGTCCCAGTCGGTCATGCGGTCGATCCAGATGACCAGGCCGCCGGTCGAAAGCCCGCCGAGGTGGTTGTACCGCTCGACCAGCATGACGCGGGCGCCCAGCCGGGCCGCCGAGATCGCGGCCGTCGTGCCCGCCGGGCCGCCGCCCACGACCAGCACGTCCACGTCGTGCGTGATCGGGACCTGCCGCGCCGGCTCGGTCAGGGTGCCGAGCGTCGTCCGGACCCAGTGCTGCCGCCCGGCGTTCACTTCCTCGACGTAGACGTCCTCTCCGCCATAGGTGCCCATGGTCAGTTGGTCCTTTGCAACAGGGTTCGGCCGTGGAAAGCGGCGTCCAGCAGGGCACGCATCCCGTCGCGGGTGACGGGGCCGGGTTCCAATAGGGGTGGGCCACGGCAAGGTCGGCCGCCCGATCCAGGTCGGCGGCTCGCATCCCGATCTCGGACAGCGAAGCCGGCGCGCTCAGGGCCTGCCGGAGCGCGAACAAGCCTTCCGCCGCGTCCGGTGCGTCAAGTGCCTTGGCGACCCGTCGCATGGCATCCGGCGCTGACGCGGCATTGTAGGCCGCCACATAGGGCAGCATCACGGCGTGCGTCGGCGCGTGCGGCAGGCCGAAGCTGCCGCCGAGCACATGGCAGAGCTTGTGGTGCAGCGACATGCCGACCAGCCCAAGGCAGGTGCCGCAGGCCCACGCGCCATACAGCGCATCCAAACGTGCCGCACGGTCGGACGGGTTCTTTGCAATCGTCCTGAGCGCCGGAGCCATCAGGCCGATGGCCTGTTCGGCGAGCGTGGACGCGATGGGGTTGGCGTCCTCCGCGTAGAGGGCCTCGACCGCATGGGCGATGGCGTTCAGGCCCGACGTCGCCGTCAGGGCAGCCGGCAGGGTCAGCGTCAGGTCCACGTCATAGACGACCACTTCCGGCAGCACTTCGGCCGTACGCTGCGTCGTCTTGCGTCCGCCATCCGTCTCGCCCAGGATCGGCGTCGCCTCGCTGCCGGCGTAGGTGGTCGGAACGGCGATTTGGGGCAGCCCGGTCTTGAGCGCGATGGCCTTGCCAAGCCCGGTTGCCGAGCCGCCGCCGGCCGAGACGACAGCGTCTGCCGAATGCGCCCGCACACGCTGGAGTGCTGCGGCCGTAACCTCGACCGGCGTGTGCATCGCAGCGTCCGTGAAGGTGCCGATGCAGGACGGCTCCAGCAGCGACGCGATGTGGCCTGCAAGGGCCTGCTGCTCCGGCGTGGACACGACGAGCGCGCGACGGCACCCGAGCCGGGCCAACTCCGCTGGCAGCTCGTGGATCGTGCCCATCCCGAACACGATGCGGGTGGGCAAGGCATTGTAAGTGAACGGGGTCAAGCGGCGGGTGCCAAGCCGGAGGCTGCCTCGACGCACCGCCGCGCCAAGTGGGCGATCCTGTCCTCGTCCAGCACCACGCCCAGCCCCGGCCCAATGGGAACAGCGAGCACGCCATCCTGCACAAGCAGAGGCTCTGCAACCAAGTCTTCGGACAAGCGCATCGGGCCGAACAGTTCGCAGCCCAGGCGCAAGCCCGGCACGGCGGCATAGAGGTGCGCGCACGCCGCGGTGCCGACCGATGTTTCCAGCATCGTGCCGCCATACAGGCCCAGCCCGGCCGCCGCGGCGATGGCCGCCACGTGCCGGGTCGCCGTTGGCCCGCCATCGCGGTTGGGTTTCAGCGCGAAGGCCGACGCTCCGCCCCTGGCCGCGATGCGGAACGCCGCTGCCGGGCCAGCCACGGCCTCATCGGCAATGACCTCCATGCCCAGCCCCGCCCGAAGTCGGGCGATGCCCGCCAGATCGCCCGCAGGCAACGGCTGCTCGATCGCCTCCAGCCCGGCGTCTTGCAGGCCCGGCAGGTGGCGGGCAGCGATCACCGCATCCCACGCCTGGTTCGCGTCCGCGATCACCGTCGCCCGGCCGCGGAACGCCTCCAGGATCGCGGCGGCGCGTGCTGCGTCGGCTGCCGCGGTTTGCCGGCCGAACTTCAGCTTGAAGCGGCGGTGCCCGCGCTCGGCCAAGGCACGCTCGCCCTCCTCGATGTCGCCGCCTGTGCTGCCTGTGGACAGGGTTCAGGCAACCGGGAGGGCTGTCCGGCAGGGGCCGCCCAGGAGCTGCACCGCCGGCACGCCAAGGCGATGGCCCAGCAGATCGAGCGCCGCCATCTCCACCGCGCCCCGGGCGGCAGCGTTGCCGCGGACCAGGCGGGACAGCAAGGCTGCCAAGGCCTCAAGGCCGTCCAGCGGCGTGCCGATCAAAGCCGGGGCAATGTAGCGCTCGATGGTCGCCTGAACGCCCTCGGCGCTTTCCTCGCCCCAGTGCGGGCCGCCTAGGACGGAGGCTTCGCCCACCCCCCTCGGCTCCGTCGCTGTCGCGCAAGCGGACCAGCACGATGTTCTGCAGGCTGACCGTGCCGAACGACATGTGGATGGGCTGCCGCAGCGGGATATCCAGCCGCGTGGTGGACAGGGTGGCGATGCGGCCCGGCGACATGGCTAGACCGTGGCGACCGGGGTGACGGGGGAGCCGACCGCGCCGGGCAGGCGCAGCGGCGGCGCCGTCAGCAGGAAGCGCGACCGCCCGCGCCCGCGCAGCCACGCGGCCAGCGGCGTGAGATGCCAAAGTTCGGCGAGGTGAATGCCGAGCTTGAACAGGCACAGCTCGTGCAGCGGCACGGCGGAGTGGGTCGCGGCATCGCACCCTCCGGCCGGGTGGGCCTCCACGGCGTAGTTGTCAGCAATTAGCACGCTCAGGCCGGACGTTGCGACCCAGTCCAGCAGGCGCGCATCGCGCCCATCCAGGACGGAACACGTGTGCTCCAACGTGTGCTGGTCAGGCTTGCCGCCCATCCCCAGCACGGCCTGGGCAAAGCCGGTGTGCAGGCAAACCATGTCGCCCGGCTCCACGACGATCTTGTCGGCCGCCATGACCCGTTGCAGGTCCTCGAAACCGACATGGCGGTGCTCGCGGCCGAAATGGGCGTGCAGGTCGATCATCACCGCCCGGCCCTGGACGCAAATTTCGGCCATGTTCTCAATGCCCGGGGCGTGGGCATGGGACGGCCCTGGCTGCGCGCCTGCCGGAACGGCGCCAACCGGACCGGTCACGTCCGATCCCGCCTGATAGCCGTTGTAGTAACGCGGCTCCGGCACGCCGTCGCCGTCGGCGTCGAACATCTGGCCGACATGGGCCAAGCCGTCCCACTGCGTCGAATACTGGGTGTGCAGCAGGACCGCGTCGTCGCTCATGACGTCGGACAGGCGCGCGTCGTCCTGGCCGAGTTGGTAGTTGATGTTGGCCTGGCCATTGCGGATCGTCGGCCGCAGCACGGGCGGGTGCCGCCGGGCGTTCAGCACGTTGCCGCCCGGCAGGTCGAGCGGCAGGCTGAGGCAGAAGGTCCGGCCCTCCCGCACCTCCGCGATCCCCTGCAGCACCTTCTCCGGTGTCAGCAGGTTCAGACGGCCCCGCTGGTCGTCAGGCCCGAAGTCGCCCCAGTTGGACCCGGGCGGCCGGTGCGTCCAGCGTGGGGCGGAGGCGACGGCGTCATGCATCCTGCAAGGCGCCGTCCCGCACAGCTTGGGTGGACGCAGGTTCCAGGGCGAAGTCGAAATGGCCCGTGTGAAAGGGGGCCGCCACGCCGCGGGCGGCCATCTCCCCGGCATCGTCGTGCCGGGTCAGCGTCAGGGTGACGTCCTCCCGCACGCTGAAGATGGAGTCGTCGTCGATCCACGGGTCGCCGCGGAAGTAGAGCAGCGTGGTCATCGGCTGCGCCCCGGGCGCGGACAGCTTGACGTGGACATGCCCCGGCCGCATCCCGTGCCGGCCCAGGCGCTGCATCAGCCGGCCGCAGGCCATGCCCGACAGGTCGCCGATCTCGTAGCAGCCGGGCACGACGGTCTCGACCTCGTACCGGCCGGCGGCGTCGGCGCGCACTCGGCGGCGAAAGTTCCACTCGGGCTGGCCGGGATCATCCTCGGCGTAGGCGCCCGCGGCGTTCGACTGCCAAACGTCCAGCACCGCGTGGGGCAGAGGCTGCCCGCTCCGGGCCTCCACGACCCGGCCGGACAGGAACAGCCGCTCGCCCGGCTCATCAGGCCGCATCATCAGGGCCGGGGTGTCCACCTCGGGTGCGCCGGCGCGGAACAGGGGTCCTTCGACGTTGTCCACCGTGGCGCGGCCCTCGCCGCCATGCGTCGTTTCCGTGACCAGGGTGTCCAGCCCGAACACATGCGTTAGGAACCGCCACTCCTTCGTGGCCGCGACGGTGTCGAAGAAGGCGCACAGCCCGGCCAGCTCGGCCTCCGTGAGCTTGGTTTCCTCCACGGCCTCCAGCAGGTGGCGCAGCACGATGGCCATGCGGGCCTGCAGGGCGGGGTCAGCGCCCGGCGCTTGCGGTCGCATGGCGCCGACGACCTGCTGGATGAGACTTGCGACGCGGGAACCGGGCATCGGACGACCTCCTGACGCGGGCGTTGTTCGCATATCGCCCATAGTTTGTATTGCGCACAAAATGCGGCCAGGGGTGCCTGGTGTCAAGCAATTCGCTGCCCATCGCCGATGTGACAGAATGCGGCTCTTGTGCGATATGCGCCCACATGCCTGCCGATACCCCAGACATCTCTCCCAGCCGCGACTTGGTGGCCGGCCTCGGCAAGGGCCTGGCCATCATCGAATTGTTCAACGAAACCCGGCGCCGCATGGCGATCAGCGAGGCCGCAAGCCTCACCGGCCTGACGCGGGCCGCCGCCCGGCGCTACCTGCTCAGCCTCGTCCACCTCGGCTATGCGGAGTTCGACGGGAAGTTCTTCTCGCTGACCCCGCGCGTCATGCGCCTGGGCCATGCCTATTTGGCGATGACGCCCTTGGCGAAGCTGCTGCAACCCTTTGTCGAGAGCATTTCCCGCCAGGCCGGCGATCCCAGCATGGCCGCGGTGCTGGACGACACGGACGTGGTCTGCATCGCCCAGGCCGCGCCGCCCCGCATCGTGTTCACCAGCCTGAGCGTCGGCAGCCGCCTGCCTGCCTACAACACCGCGCTTGGCCGCGTGCTGCTCGCCTATGCGGCGACCGAGTGGCTGGACGGCTACTGGCAGCGTGTCCGGTTCGAGCCGCGAACGCCGAAATCCCTGGGCACGCGCGCCGAAATCGAGCAGGAACTCATGATCGTCCGCAACAACGGCTACGCCGTCGTTGACGAGGAAGTGGAGCTTGGCCTGCGGACGATCGCGGTTCCGATCCGCAACACGCGGGGGATCGTGATCGCGGCGCTGAACGTCGCCGTCCATGCCAGCCGGATTGCCGTACAGGACATGGCGCCGACCCTGCTGCCGCTTATGGCACCGGCGCAGGAGGCGCTCAGGCAGCTTCCTTGATCAGGTCTGGGCAGGGCACGCCCAAGAAGGCAGCCGTCGTCGCAGCGTATTCTTGCGGCACGTCGGCACGGACCCACAAACCTCTCAAGGACATTTCCAGGGCAAGCTCCCCGTCGGCTCCTTGAAATCGGGGCCGCTACGAACCAGCCGACCGGGTCCTCGCCGCTTCGATCGTCTGGGCGTTGTCCTCAACCCACGAGTCGAATGCCTTCACGAGATCGCTCAGGGAGATGCCCAGCGGCGTCAGCCAGTATTCCACCCGCGGCGGCACCTCGGCGTAGGCGTGGCGGTCCACGATGCCGAAGCCCTGAAGCCGGCGGAGTGTCTGAACCAGCATTTTTTCGGAGATGCCTTCGATCCGTCGCCGCAGCTCGCCGGGCCGGGCTGGGCCGGCTTGCAGTGAGTGGACGGTGAGCAGGACCCATTTCTCGGCCAGAACATCGAGAATGCTGCGCGCCGGGCAGCCCACGCTGAACACGTTGCCCGGCTGGTCGGCGGCGGCAGTCGCGGCGGTGAGTTGTTCCATAAGCGACACTTACCAAAAGGTGGGTAGTTGTCCAGCAGAAAGCCATAGACCATTCATGAGGGGAAGGTTTGGCCCATCTGGCCGACCCACTGCCGGAGATCGCCGTGAATATCCTCGTCCTGCATACCAGCCTGAACACCGACCATTCCGCCACCCGCGCCATGGCCGCCGCTTATCTGGCCGACAGGGTCGCCGCCCACCCCGATGCGGCCGTGACGGAGCACGACTTGGCCCGCAACCCGGTCCCGCACCTCTCGCCGGAACTCGTGCCCGTGCAGTTCGGTGCCGCGCCGGAGCAGCGCACGGCGGCGGTGGAACTGGCCGAGACCCTGACCACCCAGCTCGAGGCGGCGGATCTGATCATCATCGGCGCCCCGATGTACAACTTCACGGTCCCATCGACCCTGAAGGCCTGGCTCGATCACGTCATCCGCGCCCAGCGCACCTTCTCCCATGCAACCGGGGCGCCCCAGGGCCTGCTCCCGCCCGGCAAGAAGGTCGTGGCGATGGTGGCGAGCGGCGGTGTCTACTCGCAGGGTCCCGCGCAGGCGATGGATTTCGTCGAGCCTTATCTCCGCGCCGTTCTGGGCTTCATCGGGCTGACCGACGTCACGGTCATCAGGGCCGAAGCGCAGGCCGTACCGGATGCCGGACCCCGGGCCCGTGCCGATGCCATCGAGCATGTTCACGCATTGGCGGCCGCTTAGGCTCCCGGAAGAGGACGCATGCCTTACGTGAACATCCAGATCACGACCGGCGCGACGGTCGAGCAGAAGCGCACCGTTATCCGCGAGATCACCGATACGCTTGTGCGGGTGCTGGGTAAAAAGCCTGAATACACGCACATCGTCATCCAGGATGTCGAGGACGAGAACTGGGGCTTCGCCGGCCGACTAGCCGATCACTGGCGGGCAGAAGGGGAGGTCAAGTGAATGCAGAACCACCTCCGGCGCCAAAGCAGGAGGTTGTGGGCTCGTACGTGCGGGACTGAACGGCTCAGAAAAACCTGAGCAGCTGATCGACGCCGGGATGGCTGAGCTGCTGCTGATCGACGAGGTAGAGGCGCTGCTGTTTGACGGGAGTGGCGCGCCGCGCGCGTGCGAAGTCCGCAGGACAACCGACGCCACGTCATCCTTTTCTCAACCTTAAATATTCAATACCCTGTGCAAAGAAAGAAATTGCGATGGCAGATAATCTTATGGCCCCATACGGGGTTTTCATTCTACGTATCAGCATGGGCTTCATGTTCCTGGCCCATGCATGCGTGAAGCTGTTTGTCTTCACCCCTGCGGGCACTGCGCAGTTCTTCGCCAGCCTAGGGCTGCCTTCAAACCTGGCCTACGTGGTCATGGCAGCCGAGTTGCTAGGCGCAGCGGCCCTGCTGCTTGGCATCTGGACCCGTGTCGTCGCAGTGGTTTTGATGCCCATCCTGCTCGGCGCCATCGTGACCGTGCACGGCGCCAATGGCTGGCTGTTCACCAATCCGAACGGCGGATGGGAGTACCTGGCTTTCTGGAGCGTGGGACTACTCGCCCCTGCCATGATTGGCGACGGTGCCTGGGCATTGCTGCCGTCGCCCGCCCTGACCCGATCTTCCTCAATCCGCGCCGCCTGAACCAGCACTGGATGACAGCAACCGACACGATGCCCTTGTCGCCTGGTTGTTATCAGGTTTGCAGCAAATCTGAGAACAAGCACCTTCAGAGTCTCAAGGTTGATTGCAGCGTTCGACGCCATCCGTACGAGTCTCACGATCAACTGCAACGCGACAGTGTCGGCGCCGTCAGGATTGTGCCGGGAGAACGCCAGGGCTGCCCGCCCGCGGTCG